>DAIMYP010000004.1:0-97439 GCA_036734445.1 Tannerellaceae bacterium | reverse complement strand
GACCCACAGCTTAGAAGGCTGTTGCTCTATCCAGCTGAGCTACCGAACCATCCTTAAATGCGGTGCAAAGGTAGTGCTATTATTTGATTTTGCAAACGCTTTATTTATTTTTTTAGAACGTATAGTCTACAACGCCTCTCTATTGATAAGCAAAATGACCAAGAAAAGACTTAAAAGCATTGATTAGAATGGATAGCCTACAGCGAAATGCCATGCAAAATTGCTACCGAAGTTCGGATGAAGGATCGCCCAACGTTTAGCTCCTTCCTCTTGAGGATTATAAGCTTTCCAACCCGTATCAAAACGAACCAGGAAGAAATCGAAATCCAGACGAAGTCCCACACCATACGAAGCAGCTATCTCCTTATAGAATCGCGAAAAATCGAAGTTACCATTTGGACGACTCACATCTTTATGGAAGGTCCACACATTACCTCCATCAATAAAGGTAGCCAACTCAAACTTCCAGAAAAGTTTCGTTCGGTATTCAAGATTCAAGTCCAAACGAATATCGCCTGTCTGCTGTGCAAATGAATGTATAGAATCAGCAGGCATACTGCCCGGTCCCAATGAACGTACAGACCAACCACGGACACTGTTGGCTCCACCTGAAAAATAGCTGCGCTCAAAAGGCAGCATACGACTATTGCCGTACGGATATCCAACACCCACGCCAAAGTGGAGCGCGATACGGTTACGATTATCTAAAACCAATCCTTTGGCAAAATCAACATCTCCTTTGACGAACTGTGCGTAGTTGATACCAAAAAGCTTGTAACGTCCTTCTGGATCTTTTTTGGCACCGGTTATATTGGATAATGCATAAAGCAAATTCCCCGCCATATCGAATGAAACACGCATTGAATGTGTATTACGCAAGCGGTTCTGAGGATTATAGTTATTAAACGAATAGGTAAAACCTGTTCCCAGCACAAACTGATCCGTAAAATTATAAAGCAAAGCTGATTCGGGCAGACTTCTTTTGAAAGTAGAGTCGACCTTAGGGATATGCACGTAATCAACATCCAGCAGTTTGAACACATACCGGGCCTGCGTATTACTCCTCTCCTGCCAGATGTAACTCCACCCTCCGGACAGGATAGCACGCTCAAACTCCGGACGCGTCTGAAAATTGTAGCTGACTTTCAATTCGGATGTGGCACGGATCTTACGACGGAATGACTCGCTCAAGAATGGAAACAGAAAGCGCGGAAACAAAATAGATGATTCGGCACCGAACTCCCAATAATTCTTCCCTTCAGATTTCGACAAAGCTTCGTATGCACCACGCAGTTTGGCAGAGAATACTTCGGCGCCACGGAACAGATTGCGATGCTGATAGTTGAGACTCGACGCAAAGCCAAAATCTCCTGCAGAGTTTGTGCCCTCCAAATCCACACCGAAACCCTGTGTTTTAGCAGGTGATGTCAAAATGGTACAATTCAGTTTGCTCGTATCAGACTCATTGACTTCTGTAAATCGAATATTCACATTTCTCAAAGCACGTAGGGTTGTGAATGACGAGTAAGTCTGCTCTACATTACGCTCGTTATAAAGCTTCCCTGGCATGATAAAATTACTTCTACGCAAAACAGACGGACGAATGGTTCGTCCATTCTTTCCATAAATGATTTTTACATTACCAATATACATGGAATCACGCTTGCCCAACGTATCCATATCGAGAGTCAAAGGATCATAATCAGTAACAATGGATACGTCTTTAATATAATACTGATGATGGGTCGTATCGACAACCGTACCGTCAGGCTTCTCAAAACGGTAAGGGCGCAAAAACATATCAACATCAACCTTATGATTACCGGCAGAACTATCAGCTATATACGAAAGATGCTCACGGTTGAAAGTATAATATCCATTCCTGCGCAACAAGGTTGTAACACGCTGGCGTTCTTTATCCAACAAATCGCGGTCAAACAGAGCGCTATCTTTTACCAACGGCGTATAATCCTCGGAAAAGGTTCTGAAAGCTGATGAAAAAACAGAATGATGAGGCGCTTTGAGATGCGCAATACTGTCGATAACAGGATCTTCAAGATTCATTGTATATTGGCCAATACGGTAAGGCTCATTGGATATGATTCGATAAGTAACCCGCGCTTTCTTACGCCGAGACGTATCAATACCGACATTCACATCAGCGTTGGCATAGCCTTTATTGATAAAGAAACGCCTCAACTCGTCGCCTGACTGAAAGATCAGTGCAGAATCAAGGATAACAGGTGCCTCTCCTACACGACGCAGTTGTCGGCTTAACCATTTACGGCCGTCTTTTCCAGACCAGTCGTATACGTAAAGCTGCCATTTCATCAGACCAAAAGCCTTGAAATTAGGTTGTTGTCGAAGATAAGGTTTAAGGTCGGATGCCTTATAGTTCTTATTATCCGACAAAATATCAACCTTATCAAGCAAATACTCTCCATCCCCGACATATCGTGTTGAACTGCAGGAGACCAGTATTTGTATGACACAAATTATGTATATTATTCGGAGGATTACCTTCATCTTTCTATCATTTGCAAACGCAAATGTAATTGAAATTAAAGAAAATCGAGTACTTTTGCTTCTAAAAAGAGTAAAGATGATTAGCAAGTCGAAGATAAAATACATCCACTCACTGGAAATGAAGAAATACAGAGACGAATATCGCACATTCGTTGCTGAAGGGAATAAGTTGGTGAACGATATGCTGAAGGTTTTCCAATGCCAGATGCTTATTGCCAAATCGGTCTGGATGGCAACACAAGGCAATATCCCTGCCGACGAACTGTTGGTTGATGAAGATGAAGACATCCGTAAGGTAAGTTTTCTGAAGAATCCGCAAGACGTCCTAGCCATTTTCAAAATGCCTGAGTGGTCGATGAAGGATGTCAATCCATCAGGATCGCTTATCCTGGCTCTTGATGGAATACAAGATCCGGGCAACCTGGGCACGATCATTCGTATGGCAGACTGGTTCGGAATAGAAGATATTGTCTGCAGCAAAGATACGGCAGATGTTTTCAACCCCAAGACCGTTCAAGCCACTATGGGCGCTTTGGCACACGTCAGAGTGCATTATACGGATCTACCGGATTATCTGAAGACGGAAGTACAAAAGGATATTCCTGTTTTCGGCACTTTCCTAGATGGAGAAAACATGTATACAAAGCAACTGTCAACAAACGGGATCATTGTAATGGGTAATGAAGGAAACGGCATACGCCCGGAAGTAGAATCAACAATTAATGAACGACTTTATATTCCAAACTTTCCTCCCGAACGCGAAACATCAGAGTCTCTTAATGTAGCCATTGCAACTGCAGTTGTCTGTGCAGAGTTCCGTCGTCGTCAGGCTAACACCCTCCAATAATAGAAGAGCTATCCGAGAGCCTATTTCCACCCCAGTAGAACAACCGTAGCAAGCCAATGCATTCGTCAGACTGATCTCCCGGTCAGTCGTAATTTCTCCTTTTATAAAAGAGATTTGATGCGGTATTGATTCAGCCTTTTCAGGAAGTGAAAGGATAAGTATGCCATCGTAGAATTTCGTGTTTTCTATCTCCTCTTCAAGCGGATAGATACCAAGGAAACAGTCATCTTCGTCTAACTCCACATAATGAAGTTTATAGATGTGATGCCAAAATATGTAATGAGAAGCAACCCTGCGTATCATCGGATTGCGCTACCATAATCGTAACGAATAAGATTCAAGCTGTCAATGTAAATCTTATTATAATACTCACCGGCATTATTCATGAAAATATATCCATATACACGTTGAACAGCCTTTCCCGGCACACTACGGAGGATAACCTTATGATAGCCATCGAACTGGATTTTCTGATTCATTACAACAGTCGTATCCCCTAGATCAGCACAAATATGCACATTCGGACGATTATGAAGTTTATTGTTAAGCCCCCAAACATTCATTCCCATCACAAAGACGCTTCCTGATGCATACTCCATTTCCGGCTTGATATTAAAAACAACACCATTGCACAACGCCTTACGCGAAAGAGTCAGATAGGATGAATCTGGCCAAATATTAATAGAATCAGAACGAAGAGGCGAACCGGTGTCTTTGCCTAATGCTTTCTCTCGTTCATCCAGATCGGCCAGAATACGATCGTATACTTTAATGTAAATATCCAAATGGCGGCCATACCAAACTAGAGCCGTATCATAATCTGCCTGTGTAATACCATGCTTACGAAAAACCGATTCATAGAGTGCTTTCTTCTGGACATCATCTTGAAAATTATCATGATTCTCGCTAATCATGGCTTCAGCAATCTGCATATCGGTCTGTACCGCCTGCATCTTCTTCTCTGAAAGGATGCCACGCGGCACTTTACTACACGCCAAAAGCATGATGCCGAGCATGATAACAATACCATATCTCTTTAGCAAGCAACGCATTTATTTTCTTTTGTCCTTATTAGTGAGACTATCTGACAATGTTTGACGATAAAAAATCAGCAACAGAAAAACACCCACGCAAATGGAAGAATCAGCCAAGTTGAATATCGGACGGAAAAAGACAAACTCTTCACCTCCCCAAAATGGTACCCAACCAGGTAATATAGTCTGTATCAATGGAAAATAGAACATATCAACCACTTTACCATGCAGCCATCCGGCATAGCCTCCGCCATCGGGCATAAAGGTTGCCAACTGTCCGACGCTATCATTAAAAATGACCCCATAAAAAATTGAATCGATAATATTACCGATTGCACCGGCGAAGATTAACGAAATGCAAGCAATAAAACCAAAACCATAATTCTGTTTCACCAGCTTGAAAAGATAATAGCCAATAAAGATAACAGCTACTATACGAAATATAGATAAGAACAGTTTTCCTATCACTTCGATGCCAAAGGCCATTCCAGGATTCTCTGTGAAGTAAAGATAAAACCACGGCGTGATTTCTATACTTTCATGCAGCATTAAATGCGTCTTGATCCATATTTTCAGGGCCTGGTCAAGAATAAGGAGCAACACAACAATCGATGCTGCTCCCCAGCCTTTGGGATATTTCATTTACTTGGCACCTCCACGTTTAGCTTCGATACTCAGTGTTGCATGAGGTACAGCACGCAGACGCTCTTTTGGAATCAACTTGCCCGTTTCACGACAGATACCATAGGTCTTGTTTTCGATACGGACTAACGCTGCCTGCAAGTTCTGTATAAATTTCAACTGTCGTTGAGCCAAACGACCGGATTCTTCTTTCGACAAAGTATCAGCTCCATCTTCCATCACTTTGAACGTGGGAGACGTGTCTGCTACATCGTTGCCATCAGCATTGGTTACACCAGATCTTAACAGCTCATAATCTTTCTTCGCCTTGTCAAGCTTTTCTAATATGATGGCGCGGAACTCCTCGAGTTCGGCATCCGAATATCTTGTTTTTTCAGCCATGACTATTTATTGTTTATAATGAACAAATTATACTTTTTCAATTCTTACTGATACTTTAAAATCTTCGAAATCAAGTTCTGTTGCATCACTGATCACATCACTCAGTTCAACCGATACAGCTAACACCTGATTGGCAATATACGAACCATATTCCTTGATAGCTTCATCCATCTCATCTGATGAAAGAACAGTTACAGCAATCTTATCGGTGATATCGTAACCATTGCTCTTACGCAGATTCTGAATACGATTGACTAATTCGCGAGCCAGACCTTCTTTCTTCAAATCTTCAGTCACCATGATGTCCAGAGCTACAGTCAAACGGCCCTCATTAGCTACCAACCATCCAGGAATATCTTCGGAGATTATTTCTACGTCATCCCTGTTGACTACTGCTTCCTGCCCTTCGACATTCAACGTAAATGTTCCATTCTTTTCGAACTCGTTGATACTGTCTTGACTCATCGCCTGCAAAGCAGCTGCAAGCGGCTTCATGATCTTGCCATAGCGCGGACCTAGCTTCTTGAAATCAGGTTTGATCTTCTTAACAAGGATTCCTGCCGTACTATTTACGAACTTCAGCTCTTTGACATTCACTTCGCTCAAGATCAGATTTTTTACAGCTTCAATATGTTCTTCCTGCTGTGCATCAACAATTGGAACCATAATGGTCTGTAGTGGCTGACGAACCTTGATATTAACCTTACGACGCAAAGCCAGAATCATGGAGGATATATCCTGAGCAATCTTCATACGCTCTTCCAAATCCTTATTGATATAAGCCTCATTCCATGCTGGAAAATCAGAAAGATGAACTGACTCAACTTTCTCACGACCTGTCACACTTATTAAATCTTCAAAGAGTTTATCTGCATAGAATGGAGCAATAGGAGCCATCAGTTTGGCTACTGTTTCCAAACAGGTGTACAATGTCTGATAAGCCGAAAGTTTATCAGTTGTCATTCCTCCACCCCAGAAACGGCGACGGTTCAAACGAACATACCAGTTACTTAAATTGTCATTGACAAAATCAGAGATAGCACGTCCGGCACGTGTAGGCTCATAAGTATTATAGAAACCATCTACATCCTTTACCAAAGAATTGAGCAAAGAAAGAATCCAACGATCGATCTCAGGACGTTCATTCCAATCGACATCCGGTTCAGAATAGTTGAATTCATCCACATTAGCATACAAAGCAAAGAATGAATAGGTATTATATAATGTACCAAAGAACTTACGACGGACTTCTTCGACACCGTCTATATCGAATTTGATATTGTCCCAAGGCGAAGCATTCGTAATCATATACCAACGCAACGGGTCAGAGCCATATTTCTCAATAGTTTCAAACGGATCAACTGCATTTCCAAGACGCTTGGACATCTTATTGCCATTCTTATCCAAAACCAAGCCGTTGGAAACGACAGTCTTGAAAGCAACGCTGTTGAATATCATCGTTGCAATAGCATGCAAAGTAAAGAACCAACCACGTGTCTGGTCAACACCTTCGGCAATAAAGTCGGCAGGATAAATCTTACCACTATCCAGATCTTCTTTGTTCTCAAACGGATAATGGATCTGAGCATAAGGCATCGAACCTGAGTCGAACCAAACATCGATCAAATCCGTTTCACGTTTCATCGGTTTACCCTTATCCGAAACAAGAATGATTTCATCAACGTACGGACGATGCAAATCTATCTTATCATAATTTTCTTTTGTATAAACACCAGGTTGGAATTTGCTCTTCTTATAAGGGTTTGATTCCATGACACCGACTTCTACAGCCTTTTCGATTTCGTTATACAATTCTTCTACAGAACCGATACATTTTTCTTCGGAACCATCTTCAGTACGCCAGATTGGAAGAGGCGTTCCCCAATAGCGGCTACGGCTCAAGTTCCAGTCCTGAAGATTCTCCAGCCATTTACCAAAACGGCCTGTTCCTGTGCTCTGTGGTTTCCAGTTGATGGTATTATTGAGCTCCATCATTCTTTCACGGCAAGCAGTTGAACGGATAAACCAGCTATCCAAAGGATAATACAAGATCGGTTTATCGGTACGCCAGCAATGTGGATAATTGTGCACCATCTTCTCGATACGAAACACGCGGTTCTGTACCTTCAGCATCATACACATCTCTATATCCAATGTCTCATCCTTATCGGTCTTTGTTGGATCGTAAGCATTCTTCACAAACTTTCCCTGGAACGGATCATAGTCGGCAGCATTCATACGTGTCTGGACGAACTTCGGATCCAAGTCCTCCAAAAGGAAGAACTTTCCGGTCAGATCGACCATCGGGCGTTGATTGCCATCCTTATCGGTAAGCATCAATGGTGGAACACCGTATACTTTAGCAACCTTATTATCGTCAGCACCGAATGTCGGAGCGATATGTACGATTCCGGTACCATCTTCTGTTGTTACAAAGTCACCTGCAATAACACGGAACGCGCCTTCACCCGGGTTTACCCATGGGATAAGCTGTTCATAATTCATGCCTACAAGTTCGGAACCTTTCCATTCGGCAACGACACGGTAAGGAACCAGCTTGTCGCCCTGCTTGTAATCAGAGAGAGCCAAACCGGCAGCCTTCGGGTTGAAATAGGCGTCTACACGATCCTTCCCCATGACAGCCGTAATAGGCATACCCGTATAGGGATTATAAGTCTGAACAGCTACGTACGTGATATTTGGTCCGACGCACAATGCTGTGTTCGAAGGTAATGTCCAAGGAGTGGTTGTCCAAGCCAGGAAGAACGGTTCACCGAACTCTGTCATCTCCAGTTTAGGATCGAGAATACGGAACTGTGCCGTACAGGTTGTATCCTTCACATCACGATAACAACCGGGCTGATTCAATTCGTGCGAACTGAGCCCTGTACCGGCAGCCGGTGAATAAGGCTGGATTGTATAACCTTTATACAACAGCCCTTTCTTATATAATTCTTTCAGCAGATACCACAGTGTTTCTATATAACGGTTATCATAGGTAATATATGGATTCTTCATATCCACCCAATAACCCATTTTCTGTGTCAGATCTTCCCACTCCTTCGTGAATTTCATCACGTTCTTGCGGCAAGCGGCATTATAGTCGATAACAGAAATTTTTTTGCCAATATCTTCTTTCGTTATTCCCAAAGATTTTTCTACACCAAGCTCTACTGGCAATCCGTGTGTATCCCATCCGGCTTTACGATTTACAAGAAACCCTTTCATAGTCTTGTATCGGCAGAAAATATCCTTTATCGAACGAGCAATGACATGATGAATACCAGGCATACCATTAGCAGAAGGAGGACCTTCATAGAACACGAAAGAGGGATGCCCTTCTCGTATTTTCAAACTCTTATGGAAGACATCGCCGTCTTGCCATTTCTTTAGCACTTCTTTGTTTACGTCCGACAAGTCAAACTTTGAATATTCAGCAAACTTCTTATTCATCTTTTATTCTGTTTATCTGTCTATATGAAAATTGTCCGCAAAGGTAGTTATTTTATTTGAATTGACAATTACTTATTTATTTTCGGGAAGCAGAACAGGAACAACCGTTTCTGTTGTCTGTCCTTCCAACTGAACAGGAAGCGAAAACTTGATGTCACGTGATGACGAAGCGATCTGGAATTGATACAGACCATTCTCGATCTTCCAACTACTCGACTCTTCATCAAATGAAGCCAGTGACTTGATCGGAATACTGACTTGAACAAGCAGACTTCCACCAGGCTTCAAAGCATTAGTCTTAGCAAAACCTTTCAGTTCATGAGAAGGTTTTGGCATGTCTTTACCAGGAGCAGCCACATAGACCTCCATTACTTCTTTTCCTTCCATCTTACCTACGTTCTTCACTTCACAACTGATTTCCATATTGTCGCCAACACGTTCGACAGCAGGATTGCTATATTTAAACTCAGTATAAGATAGACCGTAACCAAACGGATAAGCCACCGGAACATTCTTTGTATCATAATAACGATAGCCTACAAAAACGCCTTCATTATAATTTGTATAATCGACATTCTTTTCGAATGTCTTCGTTGTATCCGTACCCGATATCGAGCTCATCATCATCTTCATCATCTCATCCACCGTATATTTATCAGGAGTTGGAAAGTCTTCTTTATTATTGACATCGGCATATTTCATAGGAAAAGTCATCGTCAGTTTACCTGATGGATTAACTTTGCCAGTCAGTACATCAGCAACGACATTGCCGCCTTCCTGTCCGCCCATCCATGCCAGAAGGATTGCATCCGGCATCTCGCGCCAGCTCGGCGTTTCGATAGGGCTGCAGATGTTAAGGATCACGATGGCTTTCTTACCCTTATTGTGAAAAGCTGTACAAACATCTTTTATTAAAGTCTGTTCTTGTTTCGTCAGGTTGAAACTTTCAGAGATACTACGGTCAGCACCTTCTCCTGATGTTTTTCCTATGGTAATCAGAGCAATATCTTCGGATGCAGCCATACGATTGATAGTCGCTTGGTCAAGTGACATCTCCGGAGCAACCTTTTCAGGCATAAACCAGCCCTTCTTCGGATTCTTGGCAGCATAATCCTTTAGATAAGCCACGTACTTCTTTTGCAAATCTGTATTGATGATCATACCCGCATTATGTAAGCCTTCTGTTAACGAAACGACGTAGGCATGATTAACATCACCACTACCTGTTCCACCAGCAATAAAGTTATATGAAGTGTTGCCAAACGCAGCCACATTTTTCACCTTCGATGAGAGAGGCAATGCGTTCTTGAGGTTCTTTAGCAACACCATTCCTTCGGCAGCAGAGTTGCGTGTTACGGCAGCATGCGCTTTAAGATCAGGATCGTTTGTTGCCACATATCCTTTGAATCGTGGTGTCTGCACAATATATTCGAGCATGTGCTTCACGTTACGGTCTATCACATCCAATGAAAGTGTTCCGGCCTTGATAGCTTTCATAATCTCTTCTTTCTGCTTAGGTGTACCCGGCATCAGCAAATCGTTACCAGCTTCCATCTGAAGCACTGGATGTTTACCACCAAACCAATCGGTCATCACCAGTCCTTTGAATCCCCATTCATTGCGAAGAATAGTGGTTATTAAATCTGAACGTTCAGAAGAATAAGTGCCATTAATTAAGTTGTAGGAAGTCATGACCGTCATCGGCATCGCATTCTTCACAGCAATCTCGAATGGCTTCAAGTAGATTTCACGGATAGTTCGAGGTGAAGCAATAACATTGTTACCCATGCGGTTGATCTCCTGATTATTCAAAGCGAAATGCTTGAGTGAAGTGCCAACGCCATTAGCCTGAATGCCATTAATCATAGCAGTTGCAATATCTCCGGCTACAAGCGGATCTTCTGAATAGTATTCAAAATTACGACCATTCAACGGATTACGATGAATATTGATTGCAGGGCCGAGCAAGACGTCAGCTCCATAACGTTTTACTTCATCGCCCATGGCACGGCCAACACGTTCGACCATTGTCACGTTCCATGTAGAGGCCAACTCTGTAGCCACTGGAAAATGAGTACAATAAAATGTCTGTGTAGTTCCATCACGCTTAGGCTGAATACGTAAACCGGCAGGACCATCGGAAACGACTGTTGCCGGAATACCTAGACGAGGAATAGCATTAGTCTGACCGGCAGCACCAGGTAACAATACAGCCGCATTGCCCACTACCGACTTATCTTTCGTATCATAATGACCAATCAGAAGATCGACCTTCTCTTCGATAGTCATTGCAGCTATCACCTCTTCAATAGAGGACTTTCCCAACTGTGGAAGTTTTTTGGAACTTGCACTTACAGCGACTCCCAACATCAGTGTGCATAATAATAAATGTTTTGTACCCATAACTTTCTACTTTTTTTAGATGCGCAAAAGTAGCAAGAAATTATGAAAGTAATTCACAGTAAAGGGTACAATCATTTTACAATATAAGAAGTTATATCAGAAAACGCTTTACAAGCCCATCATAAGCATCTATGCGACGATCACGGAAGAAAGGCCACCAGCGACGAACATTCTCAGTCCGTGTTTTATCAACTGTCACGACACGTACTTCCTCCTCTTTATCAGACAATAAAGCAAGCAGCTCACCTTGTGGTCCGGCAACGAAACTGCTTCCCCAAAAGCAAATGCCATTGGTCTTTCCGGAAGGGTCTGCTTCATGCCCAACACGATTCACAGCAATCACAGGCAAACCATTAGCAACGGCATGACCGCGCTGCACAGTCATCCAAGCTTCGCGCTGGCGTTGTTTTTCATCGTCGGTATCGCTACTCTCCCAACCTATAGCGGTCGGATAAATCAATAATTCGGCACCATGCATAGCCATCAGACGAGCTGCTTCAGGATACCACTGATCCCAACAAACCATTACACCCAGTTTGCCTACAGATGTTTCTATCGGTTGGAAACCCAGATCACCAGGCGTAAAATAAAACTTTTCATAATAGGCAGGATCGTCGGGAATATGCATTTTACGATACTTTCCAACGATAGAGCCATCACGTTCTATGACGACAGCTGTATTGTGATAGAGTCCGGCAGCACGTTTCTCAAATAGAGAGAGAATGAGAACGATATTCAACTGTTTAGCAAGAACACCGAAATATTCTGTCGACGGTCCCGGAATTGTTTCAGCCAAATCGAAAGCATTCGTATCTTCAGTCTGACAGAAATAGAGACTATTGTGAAGTTCCTGCAAAATGACCAATTCAGCACCATCCGCAGCACAGCGAGTAATGCTCTGCTGAAGGCGTAATAAATTATTGTTTTTGTCGGCAGTATTTGCCTGTTGAATTAATCCGATTCTCATTACATTTATATATTATGCGATTCTATATTCCTATTTATTTGATGAATCCTTCTGGATACTGCATCGTAACGCAATGGAGCGAGCCATGTTGCCTGATGAGCGGCCGGCAATCGATACCCACCACTTCACGGTCGACAAATACTTCCTGCAACAATGCCCTAGCCTGTTCATCTTTCGGTGAGCCATAAAACGGCAACAGTACAGTTCCATTCAGGATCAAGAAGTTAGCATATGTCGCCGGCAAACGTTCACCTTCGTGTTCAACCTTGTCAGCCATAGGCAAAGCAACTAGATGATAAGGCTTTCCATCGGCATTGACAAAGGCCTGAAGCTCCTGTTCCATGGCCTTCAACTCAGTGTAATGCTCATCGGATTCATCGGTACACTGCACGTAAGCAATCGTATCGGTGTTGCAGAAGCGTGCCAATGTATCCACATGACTATCCGTATCATCACCTGCCAAATAACCGTTTTCGAGCCAGAGTATACGCCTAAAGCCGAACATCTGCTTTAAGTAGTTTTCCAGTTCCTCACGCTGCAGGTACTCGTTACGATTAACCGACAAGAGGCACTCGGCAGTAGTCAACAATGTTCCTTCACCATCAGTATCAATGCTGCCGCCTTCCAAAACAAAAGGCTGCATGTTCACCGGAATGATTTCGTCGGCAAAGGTATGCAAAGCAAACAAATTGCGTGTTATCAAATTGTCGAAATTTGCCGCGTACTTCATGCCCCATCCATTAAATACGAAGTCGTAAACTTGAGGCTCACCATGATCGTATACGGAGATACCTCCATGATCACGCGCCCAAGTATCGTTAGTCGTCATTTCTCGAAAAAGGATGTGACTGTAGTCTATATCACCCAATTGAGTACGAACCATAGCTTCATCGGGGCAGACAATCAATAGCTTTTCATGCTTAATAATTTCTTTTGCTATTGCCACAAAGCAGGCGGTAACTTCTTTCAGTATTGGTGCCCAATCCGTTTTTTCATGCGGCCATGTAAGCTGGATGGCACTCTGCGGGTACCATTCCGGAGGAAGTACAATTCTGTTCTTGTCCATATTTTTTGTTATTTATTATTCTATTTCACAAACGTCTCTCGCCTTACCTACCAATATCGTTCAGGACTTTCACAACTATCACTTTCTTATTTAACGAACAAACGACGCTCTTATTATTATAGAACGTCGTTGTTATTTTATAAGAATGGATTCTCCTTACAGAGAAGCTAACTTTTATACTTCTAAATACTCCATTACGTTATTCCACCTGCCACTCAAAAAGGCCTGCAGAATTCTTCTCTTGTTGAACAACTTCCAACTTGATGGCAGATGTTTTTACAGGTGCGAAAGTGACAGTATTGGCATCACCCTTCTCTAAACGATAAGCGTTACTGTTAGCAACCGGTTGCCAATTGCCACTATCATCCTTATAATAGAGTTTCCAGCTTTGTGGCACACGACAGTCGCCCCATGGAGCGTCGTCATACCAATAAACGGAACTTGACGAGATAGTCTGCGGTTGGTCGAACTCGTATGCAATCCATTCAGTTGTACCAACTTTAGGCCACCAATGATAGTAAGGAATCGAATGGTCATCTTCGTTCTTAGGGACCAATCCGTCCCGAATAGAAGAAATAGAATTCGTCATATTTGAAGAAGATAACTTAGCCTGTTTGGCTAGCGTCAGCGGTGTTTCAGGAGAAGTGGCTCCCATCGTCTGCGGAAGCCATACTGTCATCTCGCCCGAACCGCGATGTGACCATGCATAATAAGGGATCAGTGTCAATGTTACGTCGTGCACTTGGAGCTTGCCATTCTCATCATAGCCCAATGACTGTGCCGGCGTTTTGATTTCGGTAATGCCATACAGTAGGTCTGGTTTTTGCTCGATGGTAAACATCGGTTTCTGATTCATCAACACGCTGCGTACACTGAAGTTATTATCGGGCCATTCAGCACAATACACCAATGGTCCACGCTCCACAGCTATACGTCCGCGGTCAGCTTCAACCTTTGAATTAGCTTTAACAATACGCGGTTCCATATTGAAATGGACTGTCACCACATCACCTTTTTTCCATTGTCGTGAAACAGTGAAATAGCCGTTCTCTAAAGAAGACGAAACAGCATTACCATTGACTTTGACTGTATAACCTGACTGAACACGGTCGGCAAAAACATAGAGATTGCTTGGAACAACTTCATTCTGTACCCATCCCGGTACGCGTATTTTCAATGCGAAAGCCTGTTTCCCTTTAGGTGTCACAGCGATGCTGACATCTCCACTCCACGGATAATCGGTGTTCTGAACCAGTTTCACTGTTTTGCCGTTCACTTTCAGCTCGGAAGTGTTGCCCATGAACAGATTGACATAAATATAACTGTCCTTCACTGCATAAACATAGCCTGGAAGCGACGGGATGAAACGACAGATATTTGACGGACAGCAAGCGCAACCGAACCAGGGCTGACGATGATGCTGACCAACCGACTCGAGCGGATTAGGATAGAAAAAAGTACCTCCATCCAATGAAACACCCGAAATCAATCCGTTGTAAAGCGTCCGCTCCAACACGTCGAAATACTTCGCATCACCATGCAGCAAGAACAGACGATAATTCCAGAACACATTAGCGATGGCGGCGCAAGTCTCACAGTAGGCTGACATGTTCGGCAACTCGTAATTTGCCCCAAAAGCCTCTCCATTATTCGTAGCGCCAATACCTCCGGTGATATAAAGTTTTTTTGTAACAACATTATCCCAAATGCGATCGATAGCATGAATATAACCTGTATCGCCCGTCAGTGCAGCCACATCTGCCATTCCCGAATACATATATCCGGCACGAACGGCATGACCGACAGCTTCGTTCTGTTCCAAAACAGGCTTGTCAGACTGACTGTAAACATCCTTGATAGTAGTATAACCACGCTTGTCGAGAAAAAATTTAGCCAAATCCAAATATTTTTTTTCTCCTGTGACAATATATAGTTTACACAACGCCATCTCGGCGATTTGATGTCCGGGGACAACAACCACCTGTCCGGGATTATTACCGATAGCCTTTGTAGCACAATTGGCATATTTGATAGCAATATCCAGAAACTTACGGCTTCCCGTAGCCTGATAATGAGCAACAGCACCTTCGATCATGTGCCCCAAATCATAAAGTTCATGGCTCAACACCTCTTCTTTCTCCCAACGTTTCGCCCCTGCCCATTCGTGAGGATGCTCCGGATTCATAGTACGAGCAGTGTAAAGATAACCATCGGACTCCTGAGCGGCAGCAACAAGTGTCAGAACGCTATCAATATATTGTTCAAGCTTCTTGTCAGGAAAAGTCCGCATAGAATAACTAGCGCCTTCAATCGTCTTATACACATCCGTGTCATCAAACGAATAACCACTCACCTTATAGTCCTTACTAGGGTGTGCGGCCTTAACAAAGTTGTCATAACGTCCTGTCTCCTTGCATTTGCTGAATGCTAAAGGAATCGTTACTTCGCGACTAGCTTTCAGACGCTGTCCCCAAAAGCTGTCGGTCACCTTCACTGACGTAAACGGTACCGGAGTGATCGGATAGCCGCTATTGTGTGTCTGTGCAAATCCAGGTTGAGACGCAAATCCAGTCAGACCCGTCACAAGCGATAAGCATAACAAAAGCCTTTTCATATTTCTCTCGTATTTTGATTAATTCAACTTCCATTCAATTACGCCTCCCGACTCCCCCTTCTGTAGTTGGATAACCAAGCGCATACCGGTAGTCTTCACTGACTTGAAGTCGGTTGTATTATAACAATTCTTTTTACAGCCATAAGCGTTCAATGCCTCTACATCTTTCCAGTTATCGCCATCCTTATACTGAAGTTTCCAACTCTGAGGAACGCGATAGTTGCCATCATAATGGTCAAAATCCAACCAATAGACAGACGCTTGTTTCACTGTTTCAGGTGCATCAAATTCATATTCTATAGATTCTTCTGTTCCTTCCTTCAACCAGAAATACCAATACGGTTTTGACATATCGTCAGAACTTATCGGATCCCATTGGTCATTTACACCATAGCAATCTTCCCGGCGTTCCATGGCTATGCCGTCTTTCTGTATCGGTGCACTTACAATAGTGAATGATTTAGCGCGTGATGCAATCGTTGACATAGGTGTTGGTTTAGCATACTTTGCTGCAGTCGGAATCCAAACAGCCATTTCATCGGAGCCACGATTATCCCACGTTGAATAAGGAATCAGTTTAACAGGAACCTCTTTTTCTGTCATCTGCCCGTTGATTTCTTCCAATTCCTTGGCAGTGCCGCTCAGTTCCATAATTCCATTTAATTTGTCAGCTACATAGTTGCAAGCGAATGTTGCAGATTCCGGAATAAATTTGTTGAATACATGATGATCGTCCAAGTCAACGCCTTCCATACAGTACATCACCGGACCGCGTTCAAAAGAAAGCAATCCTCTGTCGGCACGGACGTTTTCGTTAGCTTTCACGCGACGCACCTCCATCGGAAGATTCAACTCAACAACATCACCTTTCTTCCACTTGCGGTTGATAACGAAATAGCCGTTTAACGTCTTTCCCTGTAGTTTCTTACCATTAACTGATACTGTATAAGAACTCTTTAAAGGGGTCGTAAACGAGTACAGGTCACTTCCAGGAACCGGTTCCTTATCCGCCCAACCCGGAATACGCAGCTTTAATGCGAATGCAGATGAACTTTCCGGGGTGACTGTCAGCTTCACCTTTCCATTCCAAGGATAATCAGTACTCTGTTCGATCGCCACACTCTTCTTGCCCAAAGCAATTTTGCTATTACTGGCGACATAGAGATTGACGAAGATGCCATCATCTTCCGTAGCATACATATATTTAGGGACAGAGGCTACAAAACGGGTGATATTACCAGGACAGCAGGCACAACCGAACCATGGAGCTCTCTGATGTTGTCCCATCGACTCCAAGGGATTATCATAGAAAAACTTATCACCGCTCAAAGAAACACCGGATATCACCCCGTTATATAAAGCTCTTTCCAGAACATCATAATATTTTGAATCGCCTGTTGCCAGGAACATACGGTAGTTCCAGTAAACATTGGCGATAGAAGCGCAAGTCTCGGCATACGCATTCATGTTGTGCAATTCGTAATTTGGACCAAAGCCTTCACCTTGAGCTCGTGAACCCATTCCACCAGTGATATACAATTTCTTAGTCGCAAGATTATTCCAAATACGGCAGATAGCATGGAAGTAAGCCGTATCATGTGTCAAAGCTGCCACATCGGCAACACCTGAAAACAGATATCCGGCACGAACGGCATGACCAACAATCTCCTCTTGTTTCAATATCGGCATGTGATCCTGACTATAAGCATTCAGACGATGACCGTCGGTGCCACGTCCTGTCTCTTCAACGAAATACTTTGCCATATCAAGATATTTCTTGTCACCGGTTACTTTATAAAGTTTGCAAAGGCCCATCTCCACAATTGGATGTCCTGACGGGACATGCTTCTGTCCTTCTTTCGGACCGAAAGTCTTGCAAACCAAGTCGGCATTCTTGATGGCAATATTCAAAAATGTACGTTTGCCTGTTGCCTGATAGTGAGCCACAGCCGATTCGTACAAATGACCACAGTTATAAAGTTCGTGACTGTTGAGTTTCTCCCATTTGTGTGTTCCCCACCAACGACTCAAACGTGTACACTTGTTAGTGACACAAGTAGTCAAATATCCATCAGGCTCTTGTGCTGCTCCAATCAGTGTAATCACACTGTCTAAATAAGCATCCAACTTAGCATCGTACTTCACTGCCAACGAATAAGAGGCTCCTTCAATGATCTTGTATGGATCAGTGTCATCAAAAGGAAAATCACCTTTATGCTCACCCTTGATTAATCCACCTGCCAAAGCGAAATTATCAAAACGTCCATTAAGTTCACACTGTTTGAATGCTGATGGGATAGAAACCGTACGGTTTATTTCAATCCGAGGCGCCCAAAAACGATCAGTTAGATGGACATTCGTAAAAGAGACTTCCCGTATCGTCTTATCTGCAGACTGCTGTGCGCTGCAAACAACTGCAACCGTCGTCGCAAGCACTGACAAAAATAGCTTTGATGACATAGGCATTAAATTTATTATTTAACCTCATTCTTATGTTTGCAAATGTAAGTATATTTCTCACACTTATTATTAGAAAAGACGAAAAACAACACAATATTTTAAGAAAATAGCATCGTAAACTTTTTTTTACTACTTTCGTAGCCAGATACAAATAACGAAAAACGCATTATCAAAATGAATATACAACAGCTGGATTATATCCTGGCAGTAGATAGTTACCGCCATTTTGCCAAAGCAGCCGAGCATTGTCGTGTTACACAACCGACACTTAGTATGATGATACAAAAATTAGAAGACGAGTTGGGCCTCAAAATCTTTGACCGCAATGTACAACCTGTTACTCCTACTCCTGCGGGACGCAAAATCATAGACCAGGCACGTGTTATTCTTCAACAGGTATCACGCATGAAAGATATTGTCAGCGAAGAAGAGCAGTCGCTTAAAGGGACATTTCGTGTAGCCGTTTTGCCAACAATCGCTCCATATCTGTTGCCCCGTTTCTTCCAGCAGCTTACCACCAAACATCATGATTTAGATATCCGTATTATGGAGATGCAGACAAAACCTACCATCAATGCATTACTGAATGGAGATATTGATGCAGCCATCATTGCTAACCAACCAACCGAAATACAACTGCAGGGAGACACATTATATTATGAACAATTCTTTGCTTATGTTTCCCGCAACGAAGCTATTTTCAAAAAAGACCTCATCCGTTCGGCCGACATCAGCGACGAACGTTTATGGCTTTTGGACGAAGGGCACTGCTTTCGTGATCAGTTGATGCGTTTTTGTCAAATGGAGAAAGTAAAACTTCATCAGGCGGCTTATCGTTTAGGAAGCCTCGAAACCTTTATGAGAATGGTTGAAGGAGGAAATGGTGTCACTTTCATTCCAGAACTGGCGACCTTGCAATTATGCGATGCTCAAAAAGAATTGCTCCGTCCGTTTGCCATTCCAAAGCCTACTCGCGAAATCGTGTGGATCACACGCAAGGACTTTGTACGTCACTCTATTGCTGAAATCATAATCAACAGTATCAAAGAAGCTATTCCTAAAGAAATGCGTACGTTGCGTCCCGGCTTTAAAGTTGTCTGAGACGCAAACGTCAGCGTTTATTTTTTATAGATACACAAGCGGCGAACCAACCAAATCAATATTCTGACAACTATAGTCAATGCATAGAATCCGCATGTTATAACCAACATCCAGAGGATCTGTGTCCACAATTCCGACCATTCTGTTTTATACACAATGATCGACACAACGTTCATAATGAAGGCGGCGATAAAACATACTATAATAATAATGAGTTCCGTCTTCTGTCGTTTAGATGATATAAGTATATCTTTCATGATCATGCAAAGTTTAAATAAGGTATTTTATACTCAGCCGGAAAAGTAATGATTCTGTTTTCTTCCATTGCTTGCAGGCCCAGCAGACCTAAAACAGACGAATAATAAGCTTCTTCTACCAAATTTTTAGCGGGTTTTCCTGTGATTGCAGCCTCGCAGAAAGCAGTCTCAAGTTCCACAGTACCATCACCGGCAGCACCAACTGAAGAAGCGCCATCATGAGCAGTCATGTGATCCATAATCATCTCGCCTTTGTTGATCGAAGCCGTTTCTGGCACCCAGCTCGGTCCGGCAAACGACACATTATCAAACACTTTATGTTCAATCTGATTAATTAGCTGCATGATACCCGGAGCAGGTTTCACATCCTCAAAATAATACTTGCCTTTTTCAGGTTCGACAGTACCCTTATTTCCAAGAATTTCTTCTTCCAAGCCCAGGAATTTGTTGGAAATGATTGATTCGTATGACATCTTTACGCCATTGGAATAGCGATAAATCAAGCTTACGTTATCGTAAACCTCGCGACCATCTTTCCAAAAAACTATATCGCCCATTCCGGTTACTGTTTCGGGAATCATCTTCAATGCCCAGTTACCCACTTGCAACTGATGTGTAGCCAATTCCGTCATCAACCCGCATGAAGTTGCTTTATACAAACGCCAGTTTATTTTTCGTTCCAGTTCAGGCGAAGGCACTGGTCGACGCCAGTCATTATTGCGGAACCAATATGCCCGAATACCACATATCGTACCGATCAATCCGCTATGAATCATTTCCATCACACGGATATATTTGGGATCATACAAACGTTGCTGCCCAATAAAAAGAACCTTTCCTGATTGCTTGAAAGTGTTGTACATATCAAAACAATCCTGAGGAGTCATTGCCATTGATTTTTCGCAGAACACATGCTTACCAGCCTGCAAAGCTTCGATAGTCATGTGCGCATGCTCATTCAAAGGTGTTGCAATCATCACAGCCTGAATATCCTTATTTTCCAACAACTGACGATAATCGGCATACATTTTTGCCTTCGGAAAAATAGCCGATGCATCTTTCAAATGTGGTGGATAATTATCGCACAATGCCACAACATCGGCCATCGGATTACTCTTCAGGTTATTCAAATGGAACTGTCCACGAGAACCTGTCCCAATGAAACCAATCCGTACTTTTTCCTTGACGATCTTTGCCTTATCGTCGGCGCTACATGATTGCAGCCACGGAAATGCAGACAGCATCATGCCACCGCCTCCCATCATTCCGAGTTCTTTAAAAAAATCTCGGCGGCTCAAATTCGTATCTTCACTCAACATAACTTGTATAAATGTGTTTCATATAAATCAAACTTTTTTGTAATAGCAGGAATACTATCTTCATCTGCCACCATCAAAGCTGTCGAAAGTACTTCACCGGCAACAGGGTCCGGACCGATAACCGAAACCATTTTATGATCCTCTACGAACATTCCCGTCTTCGGATTGATGATATGCTTCGGATGTGCAGGCGTATTACCCGACGTAGTCAGTGTATTGTCACGCAATTGGAGATTATCAACCCGTTCATGAGTAAACGGATTATCGACACCGACAGGCCAATAATCGCCGCACGGATGCGTTCCCACAGCAAGAACAGAGCTGTTTCCAAAATTAACCAAAGCTCTGGTTACTTTTTCACACTCCAGTATTCCACGAATTTTTTTCAACGCATATCCTTTACCAATACCACCTAAATCGATCTTCAAAGTCTCTGCCAGGAAATAGATACTCTTATCTTTTTCGTCCAGCAGCACCTTACTGAAATCATTTGCAGTGATATCAAAACAGCCTTCCGTCCATTCGTAATAACGTTTGCAATCGGTAAGCAACTGCCATAGTTCATCGCTCACGCTCACAGCGTAACTGCTGGCGTCACGATTGATTTTCGACACTTCGCTATCTTCATCAAAACGACTCAGTAATTTATTCAGATGTACGACTTCAGTCTGAATCTCATGCCATACATTATTTAAATAGGCTTCCTCCCCACCAATCAGCAAAACATCCAGTTCTGTCCCCATTACCGATGACATTGAACCATGATAGAGCTGTGAAGCCGCATAATAATTAGAGTATGACATACGAATTCATTTTTACATTGTTTAATTGTTGTGCGCACACAACGCGTTAAAACTTATGCGCAAATATAGCAAATTCAAGTTGCTAACGACTGATATAATTACCTTTTAATATTATTTTAATGAACCATAACGCAGAAGTAAGCTCTAGTACCCCAAATCGAGTCAAATATACCTCAAAAAGCGACTAAAATCATTCGAATCTATTTCTAAACACATTCGAATGCGGCGACAGTTTCTTCCGAATGAAATTATTTTTCTTTCGAATGAAATGATCTCCGCATCCGAATGTTTTTTCGCCACTTTCTATTGTGTGCCAAAAGAGGTTCTGTGGACAAAGAAAAAGCATAAATAGAAGAGAATATCAAATTCTTTGCCTACTTTTGTCAATTCAAACATCATTAAGAATCACCTAAATTAAAATGAACATGAGACATACAAAGCATTTTGTTGCAGCAGGAGTCGCTTTAAGTTTAACATTTATGGCTTTTGCTTGCAATACGGCTGAAAAAGCCGCTGTCGACAATACCAATTATGTAGCCTATGTTGATCCGTACATCGGATCAGGTGGTCACGGCCATGTTTTCGTAGGAGCTAACGTTCCCAACGGAGCTTTACAAGTCGGACCACAGAATATTTTCAAAGGCTGGGACTGGTGTTCCGGTTATCATTATTCCGACAGCATCATCATCGGTTTCAGCCATACACACCTGAGCGGCACTGGTTGTTCCGATTTGGGAGATGTACTAATCATGCCTTACAGTGGCGTTATCCGTACGGCTCGTGGGGAACAGAATAATATCAAGGACTGCAGTTCCTCCTATTTTTCACACAAAAACGAATCCGTCTCGCCGGGCTATTACTCCTTATTGATGGACAATGGCGTAAAGGTTGAACTGACTGCTTCTGAACGTGTTGCCATGCATCGTTACCATTTTCCAGAAAATCAGACGGCACATATCCTGATCAATCTGAAAGAAGGCATCGACGATAGTACGTATGAATCATATATGAAGAAAGTCGACGATTATACAGTCGAAGGCTACAGATACACACACGGATGGAGTCCGAATCGTAAAGTATTCTTCACTCTCAAAAGTGAACAGCCTATCGGACAAGTTCTAATGTATAATGATGATACGCCAGCTGGAAATGATCAATTGACAGGCAAAAGCATTAAGGCTGTTCTGACTTTCAAAGATACCATGACGCTTGATGCCAAAATCAAAGTAGCTATCTCTTCTGTCAGCTGCGCCAATGCACTCATGAACCTGAGCCAGGAAATGCCAGGCTGGGATTTCGAAAAAGTACACAAAGATGCCGTAGAAAAATGGAACAAAAAGCTCTCATGCGTAAAGATTGAAACGAAAGACGAAAGAGCAAAGAAGATATTCTACACCGCAATGTATCATACATTTATTGCTCCTGTACTATACTGTGATGTCAACGGGCAGTTCCGCGGAATCGACGACAAAATCTATTCGGATACCAAATGGAGCAATTATTCAATCTTCTCATTGTGGGATACTTATCGGACATTGAATCCGCTATATACCCTTATTGCTCCTGACATGGTAGACAATATCGTCAATTCATTCCTCAGCATCTATGATCAGCAGGGAAAACTTCCAATATGGCCTTTATGGAATGGCGAAACCAACTGTATGCCGGGCTACAGTTCAGTACCAATCATTGCCGACGCTTACCTGAAAGGATTTAAGGGCTTCGATGCGACAAAAGCATTCAACTGTATGATTTCCACAGCCACTAACGATGCGCAGAATGGTGTCAAGTACGTTAAGGAAAAAGGCTATATTCCTTGCGACAAGATACACGAAGCCACTTCAATAGCGATGGAATATGCTGCCGACGACTGGGGCATTGCACTCATGGCCAAAAAGATGGGTAAAACAGAAGATTATCAGAAATATCTGCAACGTGGTAAATACTACGCTCAGTATTTTGACAAGAGCATCAATTTCATCCGTCCGAAGATGGATAACGGAAGCTGGCGTACACCATACGATCCATTCCAATCCATACACGGCGTAGGTGACTTTACCGAAGGAACCGGATGGCAATATACCTTCTTCGTTCCACAGCATCCGGAAGGACTGATTGCACTGTTTGGCGGCGACCAGGCATTCACGACAAAACTCGATTCACTATTCTCTGTTCACGGCGATATGGGTGCTCAAGCTTCAAACGATATTAGCGGATTGATCGGACAATATGCTCACGGCAACGAGCCGAGTCACCACATGGCTTATCTCTATCCTTATGCCGGAGAACAATGGAAGACGGCTGAGAAAGTACGTTATATACAAGATGCTTTCTATACCGATAAGAATGATGGCATCATCGGTAACGAAGATTGCGGTCAAATGTCAGCTTGGCACATCATGTCTGCACTGGGTTTCTATCAGGTGAATCCTTCAAACGGAACATTCGTTTTCGGCAGCCCGCTGTTTGATAAAGCAAGCATCAAACTGCCAAAAGGGAAAACCTTCGATATTGTAGCTCAAAACAACAGCAAACAAAATATCTACATTCAGTCAGTCAAACTCAATGGCAAGCCATACACCAAATCATATATCACTTACAATGATATTGTAAACGGAGGTAATCTGACTTTTGTAATGGGCAGTACTCCGAACAAGCAATTCGGTACCGCTCCACAAGATCGACCGAAGAGCGCTGAATAAAAACATTTCGTGTAACGGATTATTTTCCAGGTGAAACAAACGAGAAAATAATCCGTTACTTTTTTTATATTCAAAGATTATCATGTACCTTTGCATCCCAAAGTAAAAATTAACTTGTATCCAGATGAGTACGCATATATGCAAAAATCTCTCGTTTCTGCTTTTTCTGAGCATTGTGGGAGCATTCATAACAGGATGCCGCAAAGAGCAGAAACAAATTGCAAAAAATGATATTCAGTTTGATTCGATCAAAATCGATAAAACCTATCACTTATTGGACAATCCTAAAAATCCCAATTGCAATTTACAGATAGATTTTATCTTCCCGGCGAACTATAATGATAAAGAAACATTGAAGAAAATCCAGGAACAATTCGTTTATACTTACTTTGGAGATAAATATGATACGCTTCCTCCCCGCGATGCACTGACTAAATATACGGAAGCCTACATGGAATCCTATAAAAAGTTGGAAAACGACTTCAAGAATGAAACCGAAAAAGATAAAAACGCTTCCGTTGAAACGTGGTTTTCATACTATGAGATCACATCAGGGAAAATTGCATTCAATAAAGATAACTTCTTAAGCTATATCATTAAAACCGAAAATTATACAGGTGGTGCCCATGGCTCACATGCTATCAATAATCATGTCATCAGTCTTCCCAGTGGCAAGATGCTGACGGAAGAAGATATTTTCATTGACAATTATCAAGACGAACTAGCTCGTCTTCTCGTCGAACATATTGCTAAACAAAATAAAGTAGAAGATCCGAAAGAGCTGGAAAATATAGGATACTTCAGTGTAGATGAAATATCACCTAACGGAAACTTTCTGATTGATGAGCGAGGAATCACCTACACCTTCAATGAATATGAAATTGCAGCCTATGTCGTTGGCGTAACAAATGTATTTTTGCCTTTCGAAGAATTACAGAGTTTGATTCGCACAGACGGACCACTCTCGAAATTTATTACGCCGAACTTATAATTAAAACAGGCAATAAAGTCTCTAAAAAATGGAACCTACATATACAGAAAACGATTTGTCAACTGTTGAGAGCCAATTATCAATGGTCAAGACCTATTTTCCTGCTCTGAGCCAAAAGCAGAATGAGCAGATTGAAATGCTGTATGCGCAATATGCCGATTGGAATGCAAAAATCAATGTCATCTCAAGGAAAGATATCAACAATCTTTACCTCCATCACGTACTCCATTCGCTGGGTATTGCCAAAATAATTGATTTCAAAGCAGGTTCATCTATCATGGATATTGGCACGGGAGGCGGTTTTCCAGGAATTCCTTTGGCCATCTTATTTCCTGAGTCACAATTTCATTTGGTTGACAGTATCGGGAAAAAGATAAAAGTAGCACAAGCCATTGTTGACGCTATCGGTCTGAAGAATGTTACTACGCGCCAGTGTCGCGGTGAAGAAGAAAAACAACTTTTCGATTTTGTTGTAAGCCGCGCGGTTATGCCGTTGGCCGACTTGATAAAGATTATACGTAAAAACATCAAAAAGGAACAACAGAATGGCCTTCCAAACGGTTTGATATGTTTGAAAGGTGGGGAACTGAAGCAAGAAATAGAACAATTCAAACATCAAGCTTTAGTAAACGAACTGAGTGATTATTTTAAAGAAGAATTTTTTGTAACTAAAAAAGTGGTTTATATTCCATTATGATTACAGTAAAGTCATTTGAATTTAACTTTTTTCAAGAAAATACTTATCTGGTATACGATGAGACAGGCGAAGCAGTGCTGATTGACTGCGGTTGTTATCGCAAAGATGAGGAGAAAGAATTGAGTACCTTCATCTCCGACAACAAGTTGACACTGAAACATCTGCTGTGCACTCACCTGCATCTGGATCACATATTCGGCAATCCGTTTATCCTCAGGACTTATGGATTGACTCCCGAAGCACATCGTTTGGATGTAGAACAATTACCTACACCTACCGAACAAGCCAAGTCTTTTGGAATGACAGGACGTATTGAGACTGTTCCCATTGGAAATTATCTAGTAGGCAACCAAGTGATCAAGTTCGGAAAATCAGAACTGCTGATTATTACTGTTCCGGGACATTCGCCCGGTGGACTGGCTTTCTATAACAAGAAAAACGGTATTGTCGTGGTAGGAGATACACTGTTTTCCGGCAGCATCGGACGGACAGATATCTGGAACGGCAATCATGAAGTACTGACAGCTGCTATCCGCGACAAACTGTTTGTATTACCGGAAGAAACAATCGTGTATCCCGGGCATGGTCCAGAAACACGCATCATTGATGAAAAACTTAATAATCCCTATTTATAAATATTCAAATTATGGACACAAATAAATTTGTAAATCGCCATGTAGGCATTTCAGCTGAAGATATTCCTTCTATGCTCGAGGCAATCGGCGTCAGCAGCGTTGACGAACTGATTAACCAGACCATACCAGGCAATATCCGACTGAAAAAGCCACTGAATCTACCTGAACCCATGACAGAGCGCGAGTATGCAGAGCATATTGCCGAACTAGCTTCTAAGAATGAAGTCTTCACTTCCTACATAGGAATGGGTTGGTATGATACAGTATGCCCTGCTCCTATCCAACGCAACGTTTTTGAGAATCCTGTTTGGTATACCTCTTATACACCATATCAGGCAGAAGTTTCGCAGGGTCGCTTGGAAGCACTGTTGAACTTCCAGACTGTTATATGCGAATTGACCGGTCTGCCATTGGCAAACTGTTCACTTCTTGACGAAGCTACAGCTGCTGCTGAAGCCGCTACCATGTTTCACAACACACGCAGTCGTGCACAAATAAAAGCTGAAGCTAACACACTGTTTGTTGATTCAAACGTTTTTGCTTCAACACAAGCTGTGATTCACACACGTATGATTCCGCAAGGCATCAAGATTGTTGTTGGCAATTATAAAACATTCCAATTCACACCGGATGTATTCGGTGCTATTGTACAGTTTCCGAACAGTGACGGTTTAATTGAAGATTATAAAGAATTCATTTCACGCGCAAATGCAAACGAAACACGTGTTGCTGTAGCTGCTGATCTGATGAGTCTGGTTCTTCTCACACCTCCGGGTGAATGGGGAGCAGATGTTGTATTCGGAAGCAGTCAGCGCTTCGGTATCCCGATGTTCTACGGCGGACCGTCTGCAGCTTTCTTCGCAACTAAAGAAGATTACAAACGTACGATCCCTGGACGTATCATCGGCATTTCAAAAGATGTATATGGGCATCCGGCATTCCGCCTGGCTTTACAAACGCGCGAACAACATATTAAACGCGAAAAAGCTACATCTAATATATGTACGGCTCAAGCATTACTTGCTACAATGGCCGGATTCTATGCCATCTATCATGGTGCTGAAGGTTTGAAAGATATCGCCAGACGCATTCATTCATATGCAGGATTCCTGGCTCAGGAATTAGGAAAGTTAGGCTACAAACAGATAAACAAAGATTATTTTGATACACTGAAAGTTGAACTTCCAGCCAACGTATCAGTAGCTGCTTTGAAAGAAATTGCTTTGGAATGCAAAGTCAATCTCCGTTATTTCGAAGACAACCATGTAGGTATCAGTTTGGACGAAACAACACAAACAACCGATATCGGTGTTCTGCTGTATATCTTCGCTGGTGCTGCCGGAAAAGAATATACTTTAAAAGAAAGTATCCCTTGCAAGACCTATTTTGATGCAAAATATACTCGTACATCCGAATTCCTTCAGGAAGATGTATTCAAGAAATATCATACCGAAACAGAACTGATGCGCTATATCACCCGTCTGGGCCGCAAAGATGTTTCTCTGGCTCAATCGATGATTTCTCTCGGTTCTTGTACAATGAAGCTCAATCCGGCATCGACGATGTTGCCATTAAGCCGTCCGGAATTCATGAACATTCATCCGTATGCTCCTGAAGATCAGGTGGAAGGTTATAGGGAACTGATTGAGAACCTATGCAGTTATCTGGCAGAGATTACCGGTTTCAAAGGTGTCACACTGCAACCGAATTCAGGTGCAGCAGGCGAATATACCGGTCTGCGTATCATCCGTGCTTATTTGGAAAGTATCGGTCAAGGAGATCGCAATGTTGTTCTTTTACCGGCTTCTGCTCACGGAACCAATCCGGCAAGTGCCGTTCAGTGTGGATTTACAACTGTTACAGTAAAATGCGATGACAATGGAAATATCGACTTGGATGATTTCCGCACCAAAGCTGAAGAGAATAAAGAACATCTGGCAGCAACTATGATTACCTATCCGTCAACTCACGGTATCTTCGAAGCAGATATCAAAGAGATGGGCGAGATTGTTCATGCTTGCGGTGGACAATTCTATATGGATGGTGCGAATATGAACGCTCAGGTTGGATTGACCAATCCGGGAACTATCGGTGCTGATGTTTGTCACTTGAACCTTCATAAGACCTTTGCTTCTCCTCACGGAGGAGGCGGTCCTGGCGTTGGTCCGATCTGCGTTGCCGAACATCTGGTTCCATTCTTGCCATCACATCCTGTTCTTTGGGGAAGCAACCTCAATACAGTAGCTGCCGCTCCATACGGAAGTGCAGGAATACTGCCGATTGCATACGGATATATTCGTATGTTGGGCACTGAAGGTTTGACAGAAGTAACGAAGGCAGCTATTCTGAATGCAAACTACCTGGCTGCTCGTCTGAAAGATACTTACGGAATTGTTTATACCGGAACGACAGGTCATGTCGGTCACGAACTGATTCTTGAATGTCGTAACATCAAAGAGAAATCCGGTGTCGATGAAGGAGATATCTCTAAACGACTGATGGACTTCGGTTACCATGCACCGACGCTCTCATTCCCGGTTCACGGTACACTGATGGTCGAACCGACCGAAAGCGAAAGCAAAGCCGAACTCGACCGCTTTGTCGAAGTAATGAAATGCATCTACAACGAAATCAAAGAAGTTGAAGAAGGCAAAGCTTCCAAGGAAGACAATGTTCTGAAGAATGCTCCTCATCCTGAATACGAGATGACAGCCGACGAATGGAAGCATGAATATTCACGCAGCAAAGCAGCATTCCCACTCGACTGGCTCCACGACAGCAAGTTCTGGATTAATGTTGCACGCGTTGACAATGCATATGGTGATCGTAATCTGATCCCAACATTGTGTGCATGCGATGATCAAGCTTAAAGCACTGATAACAACCATACATTAATAAATAAAGGGCGCATCTTAATGATGTACCCTTTATTTTTATACCCAACGATTTCCCAACACAAATCTCACCCCATGCGCAATTATAAAGCACGCCGGGATACCGAAGAGTAAGACAAATAACAATCTAACTAAAGGAGAAATAGGTAATAACTCCGAGAAGAAAGTAAATCCAACTACAAAAAACGGATGAACAATATAAAAGACATAACTGTCGGCTGATAAAGTCTGCACGAAGTGAGAAGGTTTATCAAAATACTTTTGGGCAATAGCAATCAAGAAGTAACTGATACCCACACACATTACAGGCTCCCACAAAGCATAAATCAAAGCCTGAACATTCCATCCTCCAGAGAAAGACGATACCGTGTCATGATAAATACCGAAACTCACCATCAAAGAAGGAATACCTATAAAAACAGCTATAATAAACCAGGGAATTGCATCGCGCAAATGAATTCCTTCAAGCCAATTATTGCGTTTAGCCACAATTCCTAAAGCATACATAAAAATGTAAAGAGGGAAATACCCCAATTGCAACCATAAAACATTTTTTCCTGTCGGACAAACAAGTCTTACAAAAAATGCCAGCATTCCTGTTATCACAATAAAAGCAATAATACCTGGTACTGTTGGGCGATTGCAACGGATAGAAATCCTTTTTGTAAAACATGACCGATAAATCAAATAACTTAATTCAAAAACGAGTAAAGTGAATACAAACCACATCGGTCCAAAACCGAAACCATTCCAATGCCCATAAATCCAATAAACAAGCAACGGATTGAGAACAAAAATAAAAACAAGCAACGGAATAAATAATCGCTTTACGCGATCGATCAAGAATAAGCGTACACCCTTTCTATCCAGTGAATCAGGCATAAGCCAAGCTGAAATAAAGAAAAACAGGCTCATGAAAAACGATTGATCTATTCCCATCAGCAACGAAAGCAATACCTGTGTCATTCCGGACGTAGTTGTCTTAGAAATATAATACCAGTCACCAGATGCTCCAAAACCTATTGCCGAATGATGGAAAAAAACCAACATGATCAGAAAAACTCTGAGTAAATCCAAATAATAGATGCGCTTGTTCATTTATCTTCTTTTAAACTGTTGATTAGCATGAACGCAAAGATAAAACTTATTCTTTAAATCAATAGTCAAAATGGTTTTCGCATTCTTCCATTCCGCTCACAATTTCAATAAGTGTGCATTTTCGTTAGAAAGTTTTCCAATTCGGGAATGTTTGATTACTTTTGCACCCGATTTCAATATTCAATCAGGAAATAATATGAGTTTAAAAATTATCGTATTAGCTAAACAGGTTCCGGACACACGTAACGTGGGCAAGGATGCGATGAAAGAAGACGGCACAGTGAATCGTGCTGCGCTTCCCGCAATCTTCAACCCGGAAGACCTGAATGCATTAGAGCAGGCATTACGCCTGAAAGATGCTTTTCCCGGAACAACCGTTACTGTGCTGACCATGGGTCCGGGACGCGCTGCCGAGATCATCCGTGAAGGATTATATCGCGGTGCCGATGGCGGATATCTGCTGACCGACCGTGCATTTGCCGGTGCCGACACATTAGCCACCTCTTACGCGCTGGCTACCGCCGTAAAAAAAATAAAAGATTACGACATCATTATTGGTGGCCGTCAAGCTATCGATGGAGATACAGCACAAGTTGGTCCGCAGGTTGCAGAGAAACTCGGTCTGCCTCAAATCACTTATGCTGAAGAAATACTGAACGTCGACGAGAAATCAAGACACATTACAGTGAAGAGACATATCGACGGTGGAGTTGAAACAGTGGAAGGACCGATGCCTATCGTTATCACAGTCAATGGTTCTGCTGCACCTTGCCGTCCGCGTAATGCCAAATTCGTGATGAAATACAAACGAGCTTTAGGAGCACAGGAAAAAGCAGCTGCACCGGCTTGCCATCCTGATCAGGCGCCTTTGGCCTTCCCTGAACTTTATGAGAAACACCCGTATCTGAACATTCAGGAATGGAGTGTTGCCGACGTTAACGGCGATCTGAACCAATGTGGTCTGTCAGGTTCTCCTACGAAAGTAAAAAGCATTGAAAACATTGTGTTCCAAGCAAAAGAGAGCAAGACACTGACCGGTTCTGATCAGGATGTTGAAGGATTGATTGTTGAACTGCTAGCTAATCACACCATAGGATAATATGAATAACGTATTTGTATATTGTGAACTTGAAGGCACAACCGTTGCCGATGTAAGTCTTGAACTTCTGACCAAAGGCCGGAAGTTGGCCAACCAGCTCAACTGCAGCCTGGAAGCAATCGTTGCAGGTACAGGTCTGGATGGTATCGAGAAGCAAGTAATGCCTTATGGCGTAGATAAATTGCATGTGTTTGATGCAGAGGGATTATTTCCTTACACTTCCATGCCGCACGCTTCGATTCTGATCAATCTGTTCAAGGAAGAGAAGCCGCAGATTTGTTTGATGGGTGCAACCGTTATAGGTCGCGACCTTGGTCCGCGTGTTTCATCAGCATTGACAAGCGGTCTGACAGCCGACTGTACATCGCTCGAGATTGGTTCGCACGAAGATAAGAAAGTAGGCAAGACTTACGAAAATCTGCTTTATCAGATCCGTCCGGCTTTCGGAGGCAATATTGTAGCTACGATTGTCAATCCTGAACATCGTCCGCAAATGGCTACCGTTCGCGAAGGTGTGATGAAGAAAGAGATATGCGATGAGAACTATAAAGGTGAAGTTGTAAAACACGACGTTGCCAAATATGTTCCGGGAACCGACTTCGTTGTCAAAGTCATTGATCGCCACGTAGAGAAAGCCAAACATAATCTGAAAGGCGCAGCAATCGTTGTAGCCGGTGGCTACGGTATGGGATCCAAGGAAGGCTTCGACAAACTTTTCGAATTGGCAAAAGAACTTCATGCCGAGGTTGGTGCCAGTCGTGCCGCTGTCGATGCAGGATTCTGCGATCATGACCGTCAGATCGGACAGACAGGTCTCACTGTTCATCCGAAACTTTATATCGCCTGTGGTATTTCCGGACAGATACAACATATTGCCGGGATGCAGGATGCAGGCATCATCATTTCCATAAACAACGACGAGAACGCTCCTATCAACAAGATTGCCGACTATGTCATCAATGGCACGGTAGAAGAAGTGATCCCGAAGATGATTAAGTATTACAAAAAGAACACGAAGTAATTATGTCAAACTTTTATACAGACAACCCAAGCTTAAGACACTACCTTCATCATCCGTTGATGAAACGTATTGTTGAATTGAAGGAACGCAACTTTGCCGACAAGGACACATTCGATTATGCTCCTCAGGATTATGACGATGCGATGGACAACTACGAGAAAGTTCTCGAGATCGTTGGCGAGATTTGTGGTGATACGATTTCACAGAATGCCGAAGAGGTAGACAAAGAAGGACCGACTGTTGCTAATGGCCGCGTCACCTATGCATCCGGAACAAAACGTAATCTGGAAGCTGTACGCAAAGCCGGACTGATGGGAATGTCGATGCCACGCCGTTTCGGTGGACTCAACTTCCCGGTTGTACCTTATATTATGGCTGCCGATATCGTTTCGCGTGCCGATGCAGGCTTCGAAAATCTTTGGGGATTGCAGGACTGTGCCGAGACTTTGTATGAATTCGGTAACGACGACCAACGCCAACGTTATATCCCGCGTGTTTGCGAGGGTGAAACGATGTCGATGGACTTGACCGAACCGGATGCAGGTTCTGATCTGCAGTCGGTTATGCTGAAAGCCAGCTACGACGAACAAGAAGGTTGCTGGCGTCTGAACGGCGTTAAGCGCTTCATTACCAATGGTGATTCAGATATTCATCTGGTTCTTGCCCGTTCGGAAGAAGGAACAAAAGATGGCCGCGGATTGTCAATGTTCATCTATGATAAGAAGAACGGTGGAGTTAATGTTCGCCGTATCGAGAACAAGATGGGTATCAAAGGCTCTCCTACATGCGAACTGGTATTCAAGAATGCCAAAGCTGAACTTTGCGGCGATCGCAAACTCGGACTGATCAAATATGTTATGGCATTGATGAACGGCGCACGCCTTGGAATCATGGCGCAAGCTGTCGGACTGAGCGAAGCTGCCTATCGTGAAGGCTATACCTACGCTACAGAACGTAAGCAGTTCGGAAAAGCCATCATCGAGTTCCCGGCTGTTTTCGAAATGGTTTCGATGATGCGTGCCAAAGCAGACGCTTCACGTGCTATGCTTTACGAGACCGCTCGTTTCGTTGACATATACAAAGCACTCGAAGACATCTCAAGAGAACGCAAACTGACTCCGGAGGAACGTACCGAGATGAAGAAATACAGCAAGCTCGCCGATGCTTTCACTCCTCTTGGAAAAGGAATGACTACAGAATATGCCAATCAGAATGCTTATGATGCTATTCAGATTCACGGCGGTTCAGGCTTTATGAAGGATTATACTTGTGAACGCCTCTATCGCGACGCACGTATCACCAACATCTACGAAGGCACAACGCAATTGCAGGTTGTAGCTGCAATCCGCCACGTGACAACAGGAACTTACCTGAATCAGATCCGTGACGAATACGATAAGATTGAATACAAACCAGAATTGCAGGAACTGCAACACAGGCTTCAGGCTATGACTGCCAAATATGAAGTAGCTGTCAATCGTATTGTTGAAACAAAAGACAACGAGTATATTGAGTTCCATGCCCGTCGTTTGGTTGAAGCTGCCGCTCATTGCGTAATGGGATATCTGCTGCTTCGCGATGCAAACGAAGACGACAGTTTCCGCCGCTCAGTAGAAGCATACGTCAATTATGGCGAAGCTGAAATAGACAAGATTCTTGTATTCATCAGCAACTTCAAGCAGGAGAAACTGGAATTCTACAGACAATAATTATAGATGTAGCGCAAGCGATAAACAAACATCATATATTTTGCTTTCAAAAGTATATACTTTCATATATCAAAAGTATATACTTTCACACCCTAAAAGTATATACTTTCGTATAACAAAAGTATATACTTTTTTTTTATGTAGGGATATATACTATTTTGGACAGTACCCGTAAAGGTTTACTCTGCAATATTCTTCTTGCTATTTCACAACAAAAGAAAGCTTGTGCAGATTCTTGGCACTACTATCAGGTCCAACCATTACTTCAAACTCTCCCGGTTCAAGTGTATAGTCGAGATTATAGTTATAGAACTTGAGCAAATCCGGGGTTATTGTGAACGTCACATCCTTACTCTCTCCTTTGGCAAGATGAATGCGTTGGAATCCTTTTAATTCTTTCACGGGACGACTTATGCTGCAAACAACATCATGTATGTAGAGTTCAATCACTTCGTCGGCATCATAATTTCCGGTATTCGTTACTTTTATGGTAGCATCCAGACTTCCATCTTTCGCCATAGCGTTTGCACTCAATTTCATATCGCTATATTTGAAAGTGGTATAGCTCAAGCCATATCCGAAAGGATAAAGTGCATCGTTGCGTACATCAAGATAATTACTTGTAAACTTACCGAACTTGGTTGCCCCTTCGTCTACCGGACGTCCTGTCGGCAGATGATTATAATATAAAGGTTCTTGTCCTGTAGTCTGTGGTAATGAAGTTGTAAGTTTTCCACTTGGAACTTTATCACCAAAGAGCACATCGCAAATGGCATCCGAACTTTCACTACCGCCAAACCATACATTCATTATTGCAGGAACATGTTTGGATTCCCATGTCAATACAGTAGGGCGACCGGAATAGTTGAGCAGAACGACAGGCTTACCCAATTGGAGCAGTTCAACCAGAAGTTCATGCTGCACATCAAATAATTCGAGATTGCTACGGCTGGCACATTCTCCACTCATCTCTTCTTCCTCTCCCATTGCACAAATGATGACATCCGATTGACGCGCTATACGCAATGCCTCACTTTTCATTTTGGCATCATCACCGCGTGGAATGGTCCGCATAAAAGCCCCATCTTTCTGTAATACAGAGTCTTTTACAATGTTACAACCCTGCGCATATAACAGCTGAGCCTTTCCTTTCAATGCCTGTTGCATACTTTCGTAAAGCGTGTTGTATTTATAGGTTGCAGCCACGCTCCATGTACCCGGTACATTATATTTGCTATTGGCGAGCGGACCTATCAGTGCCACTTTACCTTGTTTTTTGAGAGGAAGCACATTATTATCATTCTTCAATAAAACGAAAGATTCTGCCGCGATATCGCGTGCTACTTTGCGGTTTTCTGCCGTATAAATATCTTTGGCACGACGCTGACTATCGCAAAACTTGTATGGGTCTTTGAACAAGCCCAATATATATTTGGCTTCAAGAACACGACGACAGGCCTTGTTGATATCTTCAACCGTTATAGATCCTTCGTTTAAAGACTTTTCAAGAGTCTTTATATAAGCTTCAGCGCACATATCCATATCCGTTCCGGCTTTCAGAGCCATAACAGCTGACGATTGTAAGTCGCCGACTCCATGCTTTATCATTTCACCTATCGATCCGTAATCGGTAACGATAAAACCATTGAAGTTCCATTTTTGGCGAAGAATATCATCGAGAAGCCAACGGTTGGCAGTTGCCGGAATATAATCCACGACATTGAACGATGTCATCAAACTACCTGCGCCGGCATCAACGGCTGCTTTGTAAGGAGGAAAATATTGATTGAACATTCGAAGATGACTCATATCAACAGTATTGTAATCACGCCCTGATTCGGCAGCGCCATACAAAGCAAAATGCTTGATACAAGCCATGATATTACTGTTTTGAGTAAAGTCTCCTTGATATCCATGTACCATAGCTTCTGCAATTCGTGAACCCAGGAATGGATCCTCGCCATTTCCTTCAGCAATGCGTCCCCATCTAGCATCCAAAGCGATATCTACCATCGGGCTATACGTCCAGCAAATGCCATCGGCACTAGCTTCTTTTGCAGCAATCTGTGCACTATGCTCAATAGCCGGAATATTCCAAGTGCACGACAATGCCAACGGTATAGGAAAAACAGTTTCGTAGCCATGAATAACATCCATACCGAATATAATAGGTATTCCCAATCGTGACTTTTTTACAGCTGCTTCCTGAAGTTTCCGTATATTATCAGCTCCTTTCAAGTTGAGAATGCCGCCCAGTTCACCTTTAGATATGGTTTCCATCACAGGGCTGTTATCGGATATTCCTGTAGAAATAGTTCCCGATGGTAAAAGATTAAGCTGTCCGATCTTCTCACGAACAGTCATTTTAGACATCAATTCGTCTATGAATTCATTCATCGGCTTGATTTGAGCAAAGCCAGGCAAGAATGAGAAAACTAATAATGCAGATAAAATAAGTCGTTTCATTGCGATATCATTTTAAATTTTAGTTTACAAATATAATAACTTTTATATGAATCCACAATGAATCAGTTGCCAATCTGCTATTAACATACAACATCTCTGCAACCGATCTGCACCTTAAATAATCATACATTATATTTATCTTCTTATAATGATATATTTATTATCAATATGACTTTTTAAAACGCTCTTTAAAGAAAAAAGAATAGATAAAACCGATGAAGCATAGATTAATAATATCACAAGGAAAAGGAAATTATGAGTAGATTTGTAGCAAATAAAATAGACAGATTATGGAAAGAACATTCAAAGAGGCGTTGAAACATCGCCGTTCCTATTACAGTATTGGGAATCAGTCGCCGGTGAGCGATGAGAAGATTGAAGAGATCGTGAAATATGCCGTTACACATGCCCCTTCGGCATTCAATTCGCAATCGACACGTGTAGTTGTGCTGCTAGGTGAAAACCATCAGAAACTTTGGAGCATTGTCAAAGAGACATTGCGTAAGATTGTTCCTGCAGCTGCTTTCGGTTCTACCGAAGCGAAGATTGATTCGTTTGCTGCCGGTTATGCCAGTCTGCTTTACTTTGAAGATCAGACTGTAGTCGAATCACTGCAGAATGCTTTTCCATCTTATGCCGATAATTTTCCAATCTGGTCGCAACAAACATCAGGCATGCATCAACTTGCCATCTGGACAATGCTGGAAGATGCAGGATTCGGTGCAACTGTTCAACACTATAATCCGCTGATTGACGACGAAGTACGCGCCACATGGAATATTCCTGCTTCATGGAAACTGATTGCTCAGATGCCGTTTGGTGCACCAACAGGCGAACCGGGAGAAAAAGCATTCCAACCGATTGATGAACGGGTAAAAGTTTTCAAATAAGACAAGGCTGAAGAAAAAGAGAAAGAAGAAAAACGAAATAAGATATCAAAAAAGAAGGTCGAATGAAATGAATCATCCGACCTTCTTTTTTGCATTATATTGATAGAAGACGCAAACAATGCGTTTCTATGTTATCAATTTTATGATCAGAACTGTTCGATATTCAAATCGCCATCAACCAAACTTTTGATTGCGTCAGCGAATGCTTTGAAATGAGCAGAATTAGCATGAGCCTGGAATGCTGCATCGTCCTTATATTCCTCGTAGAAGATAAAAGTCTTGCTATCGAATGGAGACTGATAGAGATTGTAGCTTACATTTCCCGGTTCAACACGTGTAGAATCTGTCAAAGTCTTTGCAGCCTTGATAAAATCTGCCTGTTTTCCTTCCTTAACCAATGCGCGGCATACGATTGTTTTCTTTGTTGGTTTTGCAACCTGAGTTGAATCCTGGCATGATTTAGCGCACTTACAAGAATCGCCACAAGCACAAGAACCTTCACCATTAGCAGACTTGTTGCCACAAGAAACGAAACCAACCATGGCAATTGCCATCAATAACATTCCTAACTTTTTCATATTGTTTTCTTTTTTAATAATTGACGTTGCAAAATTATATCATATATTGCAAATACACTACAAATAAGCAATAAATATTTCTATTTCAAGATTATTTTGTATCTCAGAATAAAAGAGATACAACCAATGACAATGTGAGCAGCAATCCAAAAGCCAACACCAATTGAGCGGATGCAGCATCCAAATTGCGAATCAACTCCGGAGTTTCGACCTTTGTCTTAGAAATGAGACGAATATTCTTGATCGCTATCGGAAGCGTAATCAATACGACAAGAGACAACAGCGGCAAGATTTGAAAAACAACAAGCACAACAACAGCCAGATATGATACTATTGCCAACACAGTATATTCAACTTTAGAACCTCCCAATCCCAAAAGGATAGCTTGCGTATGAATGCCTGCTTTAGAATCATCGCGAATATCGCGCGTATTGTTCGCATGAAGAATATTAACAATCAAAAATCCTATCGGGGCCGACACAGCCAGAATATACAAGTCAATATCTGAAGTCATCACATATGTTGTACCCAAAGCTATCAATTGCCCATAAATAACGAATATCAGCAAATCGCCCAACGCATGATATTTCAAAATATAATAGAAATAGGCAGCAAGAACACCGATTATTCCAATCCAATAGAGTTGCGGGCCACAACGCATGGCAAGCCATAAACCCAGCAACGCGCCGATTGCAAGTGTAACTACTCCAAACATCCAAATTGTACGTGGCGAAAAGACGCCATCCACCAGCATTCTACTCGAACCGAACGTCTCTTTACGGTCGACGCCTCGCCGAAAATCATAATAGTCGCTGATCAAATTGCTGGCAATCTGGAACAACACAGCTCCCAATATAGCAAACAAGCCTGCAATCCAATCAATATGGGTAATCAACAAACCCGAATGACCCATCCAGAATACATACGCAAAAGCAATAAGCGCCGGCATCGCCGAAGCAGGAAACGACCAGGGGCGCGTAGCAAGAATCCATTTGTTCATATCTCAATTTTATAATTTGGAGGCAAAGATAATCTTTTTTAACTTTGCCCGAAAATAAACGCGTATATTAACATCTTTCAATCTCTCATAAATGAAAAAGTTATATTTTGCCATCATTATTACAGCCATTTTATGGGCTATCATGTTTTCGCCATGGACTGCTCCACACCTCAACTTTTGGATTGCCATGACTTGTTCGGCATTGATCCTCATGGGTATGAGCGTATCAATGACTCCCGACTTCAAAGAGCAGTGGCCGCTGTCGCTCAAGGAAATATTCCTAGGTATAGCTTCGGCAGCTGTGCTCTGGGGAATCTTTTGGACAGGCGATAAACTGTCGTCGTTATTATTTTCGTTTGCCAGACCGGAAGTGAATCTGATATACGGTATGAAAACGGGGCATAACACATTGATTATTGCTCTTTTGCTCATCATGATTATCGGACCTGCCGAAGAAATTTTTTGGCGTGGATTCGTACAACGGCGATTCACTACCAAATATGGAGCCGTTATTGCTTTCTTCGCTACAACAATCATTTATGCGCTAGTGCATATCTGGTCGTTCAATTTCATGTTGATTGCAGCAGCAGCTGTATGCGGAGGATTCTGGGGACTTATGTACGCATGGCGAAAGAATCTGACAGCAGTCGTTGTATCACATGCCTTGTGGGACGTGGCTGTGTTTATACTTTTCCCAATTATTGCTATCTGATAAAACTTTTCAAAGAGCAAAAAAGTAGGGTTGAATTCATAATGTAGAATCCAAACCTTTTTGTTTCCTTATAGTTACCACAACAATAAATGGATCAAGATAGGTAGAAATACACCTTTTAGCGAACAGTCGCTGCATAATCAGCTGATTATTTCTCTGGGGAAAGCTTGTTTTGTTGTATCTTAACACTTTCTTCAACTTTTCTATTTTCTTCCTTAATGACTGATAGTTGTATCTTATCAGTTTCCTACATCAAACCTCAACTACGACAGCAGCGACAATGTAAACTGTTTGTTGTATCTTATCAGTTTCCTACATCAAACCTCAACACGCAGGTAGGTACTACATTCTGACGATGTGTTGTATCTTATCAGTTTCCTACATCAAACCTCAACAAATTCTTGGCTTCTTCTTTTGAAAGAAGTGTTGTATCTTATCAGTTTCCTACATCAAACCTCAACTTGTTCAAGGAGGTGATCCAACCAGCAAAGGTTGTATCTTATCAGTTTCCTACATCAAACCTCAACTCCTGCCTTATTGCTTATTGCCATCCAAAGTTGTATCTTATCAGTTTCCTACATCAAACCTCAACTTGATAATTAGTATATTTGTCAAAAAGAAGTTGTATCTTATCAGTTTCCTACATCAAACCTCAACTATACGAGAGTCGAACTCGTTTATATATAGTTGTATCTTATCAGTTTCCTACATCAAACCTCAACAATGCTTGTGATGCATTCTGGCTTTACAAAGTTGTATCTTATCAGTTTCCTACATCAAACCTCAACAATGCTTGTGATGCATTCTGGCTTTACAAAGTTGTATCTTATCAGTTTCCTACACAAAACCTCAACTAGTACTCCGTCTTGAAATTCAGTCTGAAGGTTGTATCTTATCAGTTTCCTACATCAAACCTCAACTTTGCGACAAATAAACATTCTTGTATCCAGTTGTATCTTATCAGTTTCCTACATCAAACCTCAACTTCAAACTTCGTATAAGCTGCCATAGTAGGTTGTATCTTATCAGTTTCCTACATCAAACCTCAACCTCTTAGCCTCTTTAATGGTTTTGTATTCAGTTGTATCTTATCAGTTTCCTACATCAAACCTCAACTTTTGCCGCAAACTGAGTACCGTGAGCGGAGTTGTATCTTATCAGTTTCCTACATCAAACCTCAACTAATATTGCCATAATTCGTTAGTTTAATTGGTTGTATCTTATCAGTTTCCTACATCAAACCTCAACTCTCGTAATTGCCTTCTTCATTCCCGACATGTTGTATCTTATCAGTTTCCTACATCAAACCTCAACGAGTGGCATATAGTTATTTTTTAGCCAAAGTTGTATCTTATCAGTTTCCTACATCAAACCTCAACAATAGGGCAATTCAATTCGTCCCGCAAGGGGTTGTATCTTATCAGTTTCCTACATCAAACCTCAACTTCCCATAGCATCTGCTTCTCCAATTGTAGTTGTATCTTATCAGTTTCCTACATCAAACCTCAACGAGTTTTGAAAGCTGTATTTTTGTTGAACCGTTGTATCTTATCAGTTTCCTACATCAAACCTCAACCCAAATGATTTCTATCTTTTTTCTAAAGGAGTTGTATCTTATCAGTTTCCTACATCAAACCTCAACTAGTACTCCGTCTTGAAATTCCGTCTGAAGGTTGTATCTTATCAGTTTCCTACATCAAACCTCAACGGTATTATCGTCGAGCATGAAATGTTGATGTTGTATCTTATCAGTTTCCTACATCAAACCTCAACGCTTCATTGTTTGTTGCGTTTGCCTGTTTGTTGTATCTTATCAGTTTCCTACATCAAACCTCAACATAGAGGCGCATCCGTCGTTATGCGTATGGTTGTATCTTATCAGTTTCCTACATCAAACCTCAACAATGACCCGAAGTACTATACAAGTGGAATGTTGTATCTTATCAGTTTCCTACATCAAACCTCAACCTTATCCTTCTCTGACTTTTCCTTACATTGTTGTATCTTATCAGTTTCCTACATCAAACCTCAACCAAATTTTATTTTATTCTATTTAATTCAAAGTTGTATCTTATCAGTTTCCTACATCAAACCTCAACTGCGACGATAACCATGCTAAACAATGTTGCGTTGTATCTTATCAGTTTCCTACATCAAACCTCAACCTTTCCCTGATTGATTTAATCAAATTAAAAGTTGTATCTTATCAGTTTCCTACATCAAACCTCAACCAGGAATCATCTCAGCAAAGAGTTTTCTAAGTTGTATCTTATCAGTTTCCTACATCAAACCTCAACATATTAGCATAAATGCTGTCTGTGTCAATGTTGTATCTTATCAGTTTCCTACATCAAACCTCAACGTGGCCACGTTGGCGGAAAATGTACGGTTAGTTGTATCTTATCAGTTTCCTACATCAAACCTCAACAAGTATGTTGGCTATGTTTTCGAAATTACGTTGTATCTTATCAGTTTCCTACATCAAACCTCAACTATACATACTATAATAAAGATCTGCTTTTGTTGTATCTTATCAGTTTCCTACATCAAACCTCAACCTTAGCATATTAATTTTCTAATTTACAGAATATTACATTAATATTTTCACTGAAGGAATGGAATGAAGAGGCATTATATTCGATACAAAACTATTAAAAAATTTCTAATTGCATGGGAATTTGTATATTTTTTCTTTCGCATTCACCCCAATAATTGTAAATGCCACCATACTGTTTGTCTGTGACGCTAAGGATACTCACCATACCACGATCAGGCATAAAATTCCGAACACGTTTTTGATGTACTGCAAGCGTCTCTCGTGACGCACAATGCCTGATGTATACTGAATATTGCATCATGCAAAAACCATCTTTCTCTAAGTTCTTGCGAAAAAGGGTTGCTTGCTTCCTGTCGGAATGTGTTGTTGTAGGCAAATCGAAAAATACAAATAGCCACATAATATGATAAGCGTTTAAACGATATTCTGTCATCTCAATTCGGGCAATACAAGTTTCTTCTCTATCCCTTTATAACACTTCGAGAGTGATGCTGTTGTTATAGACAATGCTATTTCGAGCGGTCGCACAAGGTCGACCACGTGGACGTCGCAAAATAAACTGCGAAGTAATATTAGCTTTGTCCTTTCATCTAATTTTGTTTCGCCATTAGCATATAAATGGAATACCAATTCGTCTACAAAGGGACGATAGGGCTCCATGACGTCATCTGCCAAAGGAAATGCATTGTAGCGATTGCGATGAAAGAGCCCAAAGGCGGGCAAAAGGCCACTGCCAAGTAAAGCTCGCGCAGTAGCTGCACGAAGCAATGTATAGCCATAGTTGAAGAGACTGTTGGGCTCGGCACCCATACGATTTCTATAAAATTCAGGTCCCAGTAGCTTTGACCAATATACTTTCGCTGCTACTCCTTCACGATTGTCGATATCACCGCTCAACACGTTCATATAATATGGCTTGAGGGAATTTCCATCTTTGTGCAGCTTGTTCAAGAGTGATGACTGATTGCGTATTTTCCCCTCGACAAGTTGCTTCCACAGTTGCTTTCTGCATGGTTCGCTGATGCCAATCTGCTCCCGATAGCTTTCGCCTTGCGTGCTGTTAGATTCGAGGCTTTGAAGCATTGACTTGGGCATTAGCTTTGCGTCGCAGAAGATGACAGCCACATTGTTACCTGCCAGTTCATTGAGCAGTGGCACGGTGAATGTGACCATAGGATTCTCTACAATAACAAAACCTATATCTTCTATCGGTCTGGTCACTGTCTGTGCACCATCTTTCAAAGTAATCACCATCTGAAGATTTTTCAGAGTCAATGATGCAGGCTTTGTTAACATGATAGTTTGCTTAATCATGATGCAGCCGCGTTATTTCGCCCAGCTCATTGATATCAAAATCATATCCTTGGACAATGGCTTTAATCTGTGTATGCAACATAAAGACGATAGGTCGATAAGGGTCGTCTTTCTTGAAAGCTCCCTTAGTCGTCTTCAACAGTCCGTTAGGTCGTGCCTCCTGATGATGTAGCAGTGTGATTGTACCGTAGGCATTACCGCTTACAATCATAGAAGATAAGCCAATGACTTTATACAACCGTTGTTGCCTTTCATCATTTCCATTCTCCCATATTTCTTCAGGAGTATGCTCATAGAGCATAACCATAGTACCTATTTTGAGAGAATAGGTGAAAGGATAACCGTTCTTACTCTGTGAAGGCACAAGGAGATTGCCCGAGGAGGCTTTGTCGCAGCTGCGTTTGCAGAAAGAGGCGGCATCAAGATTGTTGATCAGCTCAAAATCCCGCTTTTCCTTTTCACGGTCATTTTGACCTATATAAAGGGCAAGTATATAGTTACGATCATTGGTGACATGAAATTGCTGTTTGTACTTGTGTGGCGACAGATCTCGCTGCCTGCGGATATTGAGAGGCCTTGCCACTGAAGGAGTAAAGCATCTGACTTTCTTTATTGGTATACGTTTCTTCTCGTTCATCCAGATATCACTGTTAATAGCTTTTTTGAATCCCAACAGGTGTATGGCATCTTGCACTTTCTGCCTTACCACATCATCTACTATATTGTTCACATCGCTCTCTTTTAATAAGTTCAACTTCTTACGGACAACGTATTTGATGTTTCCGTCACGATCTATCGCACCATAGTAAGTATCATTGTGCAACGAGCCACGTGCCGTATCTCCCTGCATATATTTCTTTTCACCTACTCCTTTGATTCTTTTCTTTGTATTCTTAGGCAGATTATCTGCTGTATAATGCGATACCAATACATCATTCTGCATATTTTTAATATCTACCACAAAGTTGTCCCACGGTTGAGAAAAAGTAGGTTTAGATGTTCCATATAGTTCGTGCCGATCTTTGTCATTGTAATAATGAGCCAACTGGGCATATTCTACAGGACCGATACAGGCTACAACGATAGCATCAATGAGATGGTGAACATGGTTAATTCGTTCTTTCTTTGAATAAGCTTCTTGAATTCCCCATGCCACACGGAAATCAGCGGTAGCAACGCCTTTGACCACATATACTTGATGAAACAAGGATTTGAGATAAAGGCGGGTATATCTCGATATGACACTTATGTCAGTACCTTGCCTTCTGCTGAAACCTTCGGGTACCTCTGTCATGGTGAAGCGTTCGTACTTACCCTTCCAGTAGTCACGTTCCAATTCCAAGAGATGACGACGCTGAATGATTCTATCTTTGGTTCCTTTGTTGGATCCTCCCACACCTTTCAATCGACGTATCTGCTTGTCCAAATCTTGATATTTGGCTTTCCAAGGAGTAATATGCTGAAGTATCTCTTCATGATTGGCAAGCTGAGACGGAAGCTGGATGCCCTTGTCTACCCTATTGAATTTGCTTTCGCAAAGTGTAAGATTCATCTTGGTGCTATCACCTCCTACGCTCTGAGGCACTGTGTGCTCAATGTCATACGCGGGATTCTCGGAGCCTATAAACTCATATATCCCGATCTCTTTACCCGTATAGGGACAGATATGATTTTGCTCTTTCCAAAGCTGGAACTTCAATATGTCTCTATCCGAAGGGACATAATCCCGAGCCTTTTCTTCTTTGAATAGTTCGACGATTTCGTTTCGACATTGTTCTCTATCTTTCTCGTTTTGTTTCTGCCAATCTGCTATAGCCTTGCGCTTGTTGGCGTCATTCAATTCGCGAGCAAACTCAATATGGACAATCGTATTTTCATCTATCTTCTGACGCTCCAAAAGTCTGTTGACCAATGCTCTGATGCGGAACATAGATCTCATAGCCATTGGATTACGGACACTATCGAGCCGAGGGGATTTCAATTTATATCGTCCTAAATCATCAGGCTGTACTTGAGGATATTTCTCAATCATCGAGGGATGGTACAGTCGTTCCAAGTCCTTGTCGGTGACATCAAAATTACCTCTGATGAAGTCTTTCACACATTGCTCAAGAGTACGGGATTCTATCTTCGGATCGTACTGTCGGATAATCTTGCTCACTTCTTCTATGATAAATTCACGACTCTCGGTCACGCTCCATATATTGGCTGGTATGATATCGCTTATCTTACCCAAAAAGACAGCATGCGAATATATCAACCCTTTCCTCAAAAAAGGAAGTATATGACAAATAGCCTTTAGACTCAAAGCTGCATAGTCATTGGGAAGTGAAATTTTGGCAAACTTCTGAGCCTTGTCTTCTGACAGTTGCAAGCGATTAGTAGCAAACACTTTCAGCTTATCCACATCAGAATAAAAAAATAGCGCATGCCAGATATCATTAAGTATCTGCAAATCGGTCTTACCTTCGCATAGCGTATAGCACTGCTTAACAGTGGCAAACCAATCATTTCCAAAGATATCCATCAACTGAGCTGTAACAAAGCAGCCTGTGACTGTAGTATCCATAAAATAATTGAACAAATATGGCTTCTGTACATCTTTCTTGTAATAGCCATAGTTATTCTTTCCTGCAAGGTCTTTGGCTATATCTTCAAAATTGAAAGTACGCTTGGACTTACGATAAAACAGATGGACAATGTGTTTTTTCTCCTCACTAGAAAGCTCACGAAGAGCATCGTCTTGTGGTGTTTTGATTTTTATATTATTAATGAAACTCAGCATGCGGAATTTCTCATAGAGAGGATGAGAAGCTGGACATTTGGCTTTGTTTCGTTCGAAGGTGCACGTACCTACTATTCCCTTCTGTGACTTAAGAGGACGCTGGTAGAAAATGGCATGTTCGAGCTTTGAAGACAAACCGTCATCAAGCTGCTGCATAGAGCAAATAGCCCTGAATTCCTTCAGATAATGATCCTTGCGAGCAGTATAATGATTGCGTATTTTTTCCCCCTGCTGATATAAATGATAGAAATACTCACCCAAATAGGTACAGCTGGCGTTAGAAATTTCTTGTGAGAGATTGTCTATACAAGTTGTCACAACTCCGTCTACTTCTTCAATATTTTCTTTCCGATTACTTAAGAATCCTCTGCGCTGGGCTATATGATACAAAGCACGTCCTAAGATATAACGCTGACTCAGATCAGACAAATTCAATTTCGTTGTCAGGCACAAATATCTATCATGATACGGATTCCGATCTATCTTATCATCAGTGCATTGCCATTTCAAAAAAGCTTTGTCCATGGGATATTGCTTTTTCAAACGCCAGAGTGAAAGTTCCTCAGCTGGAATAGGAGGACATAAATGATTATCACTTAAGATGTGCAACAACTCTATTTTACGTAGTTTTCTTCTATAATATTTTAAACGGTCGTGCTTATAAACGGTACGCTCCGCTGCTTTTGAGGATTCAATACCCTTTTCTATTTTTACACCTTCTTGAAAAATGTAGACTCCTTTATCAAGTATAGTCCAATTTTTTTCATCTTTCTCTACAATAGCCCAACCCAGGCTATTAGTACCGGTATCAATTCCTAGTATTTTTTCCATAAGTAAACAATTATTTCTCTTAAAATGTTAATATTGTGATAAAATTAGTGAATAATTTTGATATCACAATAGATATTCATAGATTTGTAACAGAAAATGTAAGATTTCCTACATCTTACCTCAATAAGGCAGCAATTGCCGAAGGATAAATTCCTATACTCCCGCTTCGGTGGGAGTTTTTTTGCCAAGTTTCTCATTGCCTATCATTACTGTCCGATAAATGACCGAATCATCTTTTCATTGACGAGTCGAACTGATTCTTAATACTGCTTTAAGTTCTATCGGACAGCAATAATTTTCTATCTGAACATAAAAAATAAAGGAGAGCCTCGGCAGCAAGGTCCTGCCAAAGGCTTCTCCTTTTCATAAACATGGACTGATATATATAATTCCCACTACTCTGACAAATGATTGTTTATAACTAAAAAACATGGTCGCTACCAAACTAACTTTACAAATTTGTTCTCCCATGGTGCAAAATGCAGAGATGAAGCATCGCCGGTAAGCGGTTCACCCAAAACATTGCACGATTTTACATCTTTAAATGTTATCTTATCCGAACTGATTTTAAAATCAGCCTCTTTACCTCCAATCTCACGCATCTGAAGCAACACGGCATTCTCGCCCGGCACCAGTTTCATATTGACCAGCAACAAGGTCGAAGGTTCGATAGTGAATATCGACGATGGCTTGAGTGTCTGTTTACCTTCATTGCCAGCTTGCAGTACACGTGTCAGGAAAGGTATACGGTTCTGCCAAGCAAGCCTTGTAGCATAAGCGATTGAATTATCCTTTGAAGAATTGATGAAATAGCTCCACTGCATCTCTCCCATCTGGTCTGCATTAAAATTGGTTACCCAATAGTTGTTCATTGGCCACGAATACATGTTCGTAGTCTGAGGAACAGCACCAGCCTTATATCTACCGGTATTAATAGCGCCAAACTGCATCAGAGGAATTTCCGGACTGCCCATTACAACCTGCTCACTGTTGTTGCGTGCTGTTGCAAAGTTTTGAACTGTATACCAGTCGTTTGACGATCCCGGAATCTGATCGACACCCGCTTCGATGGATCCGCCCGGAACATCCAGGAATATCTTGCCATCATTCACTTCATACGGGAATGAAACATATACGGCTTCCGGATCGGTGATAGCCTTTTTACGAAGGCGATAAACCACTTCAATCTTCTTTTCTACATTAAATACACGATACTCAACCATCAGATTGTCAGGTTCGCGACCTGCGGCTGTTTCTCCGCGGAAACGATACGTATCCCACAATGCACCATGCTCGTATTTCTCGAAACGAATCTTCTCAGGTGCACGGCGCAATGATTTTGGTGTCTGACGAAGTTCCATTGCATGACGATCAGCAATAATCTCATAAATAAATGCACCCATCTCCCATTCGGCATTCGGAGTCAGCAACTGTTTGCCAAGGTCCTTATCATACAGATTGCTTATTGTACCCTTGTCTTTGTTGAAATCAATGGTATACCACGGATTTTCAACACGTGTCTGCTTCATTTCGGTAGCAGTGTTCACCTTCTGTGCAGGCGTATTTTTTACATGAATATAATATTGCGCGTAGCCCAATGCGGGAACATTCTTTACATACAGCGACCAGTAAGTACCATCGGAACGGCTTTCGCCGGCTTGAGCGGGAATCACATTCCCTGCTGCATCCACAATCTCAAATTCTTTGTCAATAGGCAGAATCTGATGATCGATATAAGCTTTAGCCACACCACTATAGCTCCAGTTCAGCGTATTGAATACAGCGATCGAAGGCACATCGGCTTTCGGTACATACGATTGGAGCAATCCCATCGTTGCTTCGCCCAAAAGTCCGGAACGACGATAAGCTTCCCAAGCATACGACTGTTTGAGTGAACGCTGTTCCCATGTTTCCAACCCATACGGATTGCGAACGCTCTCGCTATGACCGAACGTATGTTCATCGTAGAACAACAAAGCTTTATTTATCTCATCGATCTGTGTCGTTGCATTTTCGGGCAACTTGCTTCCCAGCATCGCTGCTATTGCCAAACCACCCTGATTAGCAATCACATCCGAATGCGTCAAGCGTGAAACAGCTGCCTCACGTGCACCGGAAGCGAAACCATCGGTCCACCAGTCAGGCCAAGCACCCCGGATCGTTTGAATCTTATCCGGATAATCTTTTTCTACTGTTTTGATAAACTCCGATGCGACAGCTGTACGCAACTTCGGCCATTCATATTTGGCATTCCACTCTTTCACCATCTCACAACTCTTGGTCGAAGGCGGTGCGTTGTCGGTAAAATATCCTGAATGTTGTGCTGCCACAATATCGTATGGATAATGTTTGGCATCCATATCATCGAGATAATCCAATACGCGCTGCTCGAACAATCCGAAATCGCCCGTATGAATTCCGAAGAAATTTCCTTCATTATAATGCTCGGCACGATAAGCGAGAAGCTTCTTTCCCGATGGCGATTGCCACCAGAACACCGTCGGCATATCAAAACAAATCAATGCCCGATGGCCGTGCGTACCCATATTCAAATATTTCACGCCGGCATTGGCAAAAAACTCACTGAAACACCAACCGATACCATTCACATCGTCTTGCATTGCCACTTCGGCTTTCATTCCGGCATCGTGGAACTGCTTCAAAGGATAAAGCGAAGCAGCAAGCGTCTGTTCATCGGGCAGTTCATCGAAGTTGAGATACATGGCGGCAAGTTCAATACGTCCTTCTTTCACCCGTTGTTTTAAACGCGCCACCTGAGCAGCGGGACGACATTTCATATATTCGCTCACTGCCCACGAAATCTCGCAAGTCCAGCGAAATTTAGCATAATCGGGATAATTATCGGTTGCATCACAATAATCCAAAGCATAGTCGATATAGCGCAAATGTTCGGCAAGAATTTCCATCTGCGAACGCGTGTAACCGATATCGGTATGCGTATGCTGAACGAAATTGACCTGCCAATGACGTACCGGTTTTATTTCAGCAGTAACTATTGTCTTTTCTTTTCCAATCGTCAGTGTAATAGGAAGTTGGGAAACGGCATGCACTTCCGGCATTTCAAAGAGGAACTTATTCTCGCCCTCGCGCAATGTTGTTTTCTGCATATCGTTTGCGAGACGGATAGTAGCTGTCACAGGCGCACCTTCGTGTTTGACAAGAACCTGCAGCTTTTGTGTCGGACCACTTTTTGATTTAAAGACGGCCGGCAACATCCGCGAAGTAATCACCGGAGAAGCCTGAGGCAGATTTCCGGCAAACAGTGACGACGACAAGAGTGTCACTGCCAACATATATATCAACCTATGTACTTTCATAACAAATGGTCTATCTTTTGCTGCAAAGATAGACCATTCTTTCTCAGGAAATACTGCCTTTTATTCTGACTTTCTTATACTATCTTACGATTTTGCCAACTATTTCTTTTTCGCCAGCTCCGATTCTATCGGATCGTCATATTGTTTTTGCAGCTTGTGCAATTCAGTCTTCAGTTTACCAATCAGTTGCTTGTTCTGCGGATCATTATAGATATTATGCATCTCGCTCGGATCTTTCTTCAAATCATAAAGCTCCCATGCATCGATATCATTATAGAAATGCATTAGTTTATAGCGTTCGGTACGAATGCCATAATGACGTTTCACCGCATGTTCAGCGGGATACTCATAATAATGATAGTACAGAGAATTGCGCCATTTTGCAGGCTTCTGTCCTTTGAGGAACGGCAGATACGAATCGCCCTGTATATCCTTCGGTACCGGAACACCTGCAATCTGCAGGAACGTCGGCGCATGATCGATGTTCTGAACCATCTGTTTTACATCACCCTTAGCACCGTGAGGATAACGGATAAGTAACGGCGTACGGAACGATTCTTCATACATAAAACGTTTGTCGAACCATCCATGTTCGCCCATATAGAAACCTTGGTCGGAAGTATAGACAATCAAGGTATTTTCGAGCAGTCCGTTCTTTGCGAGATAATCCAATACACGTCCCACATTACGGTCCACCGAATGAATAACACGCATATAATCATGCATGTATTGCTGATACTTCCATTCCGCCAATGCGCGTCCGGAGAGTTTTTGTTCCTTGAATTTCTTGATTATCGGGTCATAATGTTTGTCCCAAACCGCTTTTTGAGCAGGATTCATGCGCGTATACAAATCGCGTCCGTAAGCTTCAAGCCCCTTGTTGGCCGTATGAATCTCATTCTCTTTATCCGCCATCTTCAGATCATAAACCACATCCATATCTTTGATGATACTCATTTCCTGTTCGGATGCAGCGACACGTCCTTCATACTTGTCGTAGAAGTTCTCCGGAAGCGGGAACTTCACGTCATCATACAGATCCAGATCGCACGTATCCGGCATCCAAGTACGATGCGGTGCCTTATGATGAAGCAGCAGACAGAACGGCTTACTCTTGTCGCGTTTGTTCTGCAACCAGTCCAAAGCGATATCGGTAGTGATGTTCGTAGCATAACCTTCAATCTGTTTCTTTACTCCGTTATCGATAAAATACGGATTGTAATAATCGCCCTGTCCTGTCAGAATATTCCAGTAATCAAATCCTGTCGGGTCAGAACTCAGATGCCACTTTCCGATAACAGCCGTCTGATAGCCAGCCTTCTGCAACAGCTTAGGGAAAGTCTGTTGACTGCCGTCGAAAGTCTTTGTATTATCTGTAAAACCATTTTTATGACTGTGTTTGCCCGTCAACAGACAAGCGCGACTCGGACCGCTCAGCGAATTGGCAACGAAACTGTTCGTAAACCGCAATCCCTCATGTGCAATGCGGTCAATATTTGGCGTATTGATAAATCGCTGATCATAGGCACTTATCGTTTGATAAGAGTGATCGTCGCACATGATATATAAGATGTTCATTCGCTTTTCAGGCGTTTGATTCTTTTGTGCGAATGAAGGTAAAGCAACTGCTGCCAACCCTGTCAGTAAGATGATTCTATTTGTGTTCATATATTAATCGAAAAGAGTTATCGTTTCTTTCGTATCTTTTGTTTGTTTAGTTTGAATGAAATAGTATCTGGATTTAAAACAACGGTTCATTTGATATATGTTGAAATATAATTTGACAATTGTCAAATACTAGTTTGACAATTGTCAAATGAATCATTCATTCGGATGAAGTCTCAATCTCTTTCGGATAAAACCTCAATCCTGTCCGAACTTATTGCTTTCTGCAATAAGGCAGCGTGTACGGATTTCTGTATTTATACCAATACAGACGATGTGATGCTGCTTCTTCGTCGCCTTCAAAACTCAAAGTTGCCGGATTCCAATGAACCGGACGCTTCAATTCGTTGGCAATATTCGACAGACAGCAAAGTATAGCCGTACTGCAAGCTACCTCAACTGGAGCGATCGGGTTCTTACGAGAACGAACGCAGTCGATGAAGTTCTGCATGTGAGGTGAACTTACCTCATACTGTCCCTTCTCAACCTTCGTCTCTTCCATCTTTACCAAAGACTTGTCTGAACATTCGATATATCCGCGGGCAACCTTCAACCATCCCTTGTCACCAGTGAACTTGATTCCCTGAGCCTTCTCATTATCTTCACGATAAGGCTGTTCGGTCATCACGATACCGTTGGCGTACTTCATTGTGGTATATTTAGTGCCATTATATCCTTTAGGGATAAATTCTACAGGACCCGAACCATCCATACCGATAGCAGCCTGAGCAATATCAAACATGTGAGCACCCCAGTCGGCTGTGAAACCATTACCGGTTTCGAGATACCAGCGCCAAGCACCCCACAACTGTTCGTCTTTTTCAGGATCGAGTGTTACGACCGGACAAAGATCTGAATTATAATGAACTTTAGGATCGTTCAACGGACCCAGCCATTGATTGAAGTTCAAGTTTGCAGGAACAGGCATTTCCGGCAGATTAAGTGGCGTTGGAGGATCACCAACCTTCGCATAAATCTTTTCGATGTGTCCAATTCCACCGCCTAAACAAACGGCGATTGCCTTTTGGAACTCTTTGCTTGAACGTTGCTGGCTACCAACCTGGAATACACGGTCATTGTCGCGAACGGCTCTTTGAACTGCCAATGCTTCAGTAATCGTATATGTCAATGGTTTCTGGCAGTAAACATCCTTGCCTGATTGACAAGAGTGGATCGCAACCAGTGCGTGCCAGTGATCAGGTGTCGCAATCTCGATTGCATCAATATCTTTGCGTTCGAGCATTTCTTCGTAGAACTCATACATGTCGCAACGTTCGTTCATTCCGGCCGATTTCTGCCAATCAGCAACACGTCTTCTGAAACGTTCACGTTTGATTGAGTCGACGTCGCAGCAAGCAGCTACCTGAACGCCCGGACAAGTTGAAAAACTTTTGAAATCAGAACAACCTTGCTGTCCTAATCCCACGAATCCTAATACTACACGATCACTCGGTGCCATTTTAACACCGTTGATTGCCCAACTGGGCAAAATAGTCAAACCTGCCAAACCCAAAGCCGAATAGCTCAAAAACTGGCGGCGACTAATACCTTTGTTAGTGTTTACCTTCATGGTGAAACTATTAAAATTTAAAAACTATACTGGAAGCAAAGATAAAAATAAATTCTGAATAGAAGCAAATATAAATTGAGATAGAATTCAGATATTATGCGCTTCAGAATAAATAAGCGAAACCAACATTCAGATATATAGGATACATGGAGAACGTAATCGTATCAAAATCTTTCTTAAAGATATCATTCACACCCCAAGTCAGATCTCCACAAACGTTCAAATGTTTGAAGGCTCGCCATTCGATACCGGCTTCCGGTCCCCAGGCAAACCGACGCAAATCCTTGCTGAAATCGTATGGAGCGGTTTTGCCATCAGAGAAATTCACTTTATTTCCTGTCGGATCGCCTTCACGCAAATAACCTTCATAGACATGCCCGGAGAAATCGCCTTCAGTCATGTAAGAAGCGAAGAGACCTATATTTCCACGTAATCGGTTGTTGAATCGATAAACAGCCAGCACCGGAACAGTGATATAAGAATTCTTCACCTTCGTCTTTACATCACCGGTCCAATTGCCTTTTACTCGCTCGCCACCATCGCCAATAATCTCCATGCCATAATTTTTCACACGTGCATCAGTACTCATTCCTTTATTTTCAAGACGCAAAGCGACCCTTGCGCCCCACTTCCTTTCCGGACCGAACCATTTGGTTACATTGCCTTCAATGCCAATGGACATAGTGGGATTATAGCTTTTTATCTTGCGAATCTCAACAGGCAAAGGCAGAGGCGAAGTTCCGCCGATATTAAATCCGGCCTTGACTTCATATTCCAGTCCCACCAAATACGATTTGATGATTCCGGCATTCTGATCTTGCTGAGCAAAAAGGGTTGCCGACTGTACACCCGACAACAAACCTAAACATATTAATAATATAATCTTTTTCATTTTCTAATTCTTTCGTGTTCCAATCAATCAATGAATCAGTTCCAGTTCATCGATATACAGTGTACTGCCAACAGCACCTTTAAAGGTATCGCCGTCAAGACTTGATGACAAAACGATAGCGACATTATACTTTCCAGCCTTGAGCTTTTCCTCGTCAACGGTTCTGCCCGCGATGGTTACAAAAGGAAGATAGAACTCTTTCCACTCACTTGATTCAACTCTGTCCGAATCGCTTAAGCGGGCAATAGAAACAAGATGCGAATTTGTAAAACGCGTAGTGGCATCGATAATCTTCACATCATCGTCTGTCTCATAAAAGATAGCATAAACATCCCATTTATCTTTTACATCTTTATATACATTTCCATCGACATCCTTATATACATCGCCAGCCTTATATTTAAAATATCCCTTCAAATACAAGGGAACATAACTGCATGGAACGCCCAATTTGGTAGCTTTCAACGGATCTATCATTGCGCTGGCCACGTCAAACCATCCCATGAACAAATTACCGGCAGCAATAGGCATTCCTACTTTTTTACCAAAATCACCGGTCGACATAGTAACCAGTTTCAAACCTTTCCCCTCTTTTCCCTCAGTTGTTGAAGAAGTTGGAAATGAAGTTTTGTCAATACTTCCACTTCCGGTCAAAGCGAAACCTGCGTTTCCACTTGCCCAGTCCATAGACCAATTGCCATTTTCATCGTTTTCAAAGAGGATATCATACGAATATTTTAATAATGTATTGGTGTAGCTCTTCACATTTTCAAAATGATAATCAGTAATCGACCCCGACATGATGCATATTACTTCATATTTCTTCGTCCAGTTTTTATCTTCTGAAGTAACCGTATAATATTGAGGAGATGTAAAATCAAGTGCCGTTCCACTTGCCGGCGAAATTGTCGCGCCCGGCGTCAATTCAAACTCGGGAGCCAAATGTTTTAAGTCGGCTTCCGGATTAACAGTAATGGTAATTTTTGCATTTTCAATTATCGGATCCCGTTTTAATATGTCGCTTGATAAAGTACAAGACACGATATCAGCCTCTGAATTAGGAGCCTCATCGCGAATACATGACATTAAAGTCATACCGAGTCCGAAACAAACTAACAGATGTACAAACTTCATTATTTATATCCTTTTTAAACGTCTAGTTTATCTTCTCTATTTGCAAATATAACCCCCTTTTCTGAAAAGGCACTAGAAATACATTTTTATTAGCGTTTTTTTATTGTACTATTCAAGTTAATCTGTACATTTGAGGAGTGATTATAATAAATATGTCCATGATTACACGAAGAGATTTTATCAGACAAGCCACTCTATTGAGTGCTGGACTCACAATGAGCCCATTTCTTATTAAAGCCGGCAACAACGCTGTTAGCGCTAACGACAAAATTCATGTTGGCCTTATTGGTTGTAACGGTATGGGTTTTGAAGATCTTAAAGCTTTTCTTCGCAACCCGGAAGTCGAATGTATTGCCTTATGTGATGTAGATGAAACCGTATTGAACAATCGTGCGGCAGAAACTCAAAAGATCACAGGTAAAAAAGTTAAGAATCTGTACAAAGATTGGCGTAAACTGATCGATAATAAAGATATCGATGTTGTTATTATTGGTACACCTGACCATTGGCATTGCCTGTTGTTGGCCTCTGCTTGCGAAGCTGGAAAAGACGTCTACTGCGAGAAACCGTTGGGCAACAGCATCGAAGAATGCAACATCATGGTCCGTGCAGCCGAGAAATACAACCGGGTTGTACAGGTTGGTCAATGGCAACGGAGCGATCCACACTGGCAGGATGCAATGGACTTTGTTCACAGCGGACAGTTAGGCAAAATTCGTACCGTTCGTGTATTTTCTTATCAAGGATGGTGCCCTTCTATTCCTGTTAAACCGGATGAAGCCGTTCCTGCAGGCGTAGATTATGAAATGTGGCTAGGCCCGGCTCCCGAAAGAGCTTTCAACAGAAACCGCTATCATTTTACATGGCGCTGGTTCTGGGATTATGCTGGCGGTTTAATGACCGACTGGGGCGTGCATCTGCTTGACTACGCATTGTATGGAATGAACGTAACCGCTCCAAAGTCAGTCATGGCTTCCGGTGGAAAATTCGGTTATCCGGACGATGCTTGCGAAACGCCTGATTTACTGCAAACAGTCTATACATTTGATGGATTCACCGTTTTATGGGATCACGCAATAGGTATTGATGATGGTGCTTACGGACGCAATCATGGTTTAGGATTCGTTGGTGAAAACGGTACTTTGGTGGTTGATCGTGGCGGATGGGAAGTCATTCCTGAAAAAGTAAACGGAAAAGCACGTATGGAAGCTGTTCCGCTGAAGAAACAATATGGCGAAGGTGGACTGAATCTACATGTAAAGAACCATCTGGAATGCATCAAAACGCGTAACCGCAACTGTCATGCAAGTATTGAGATCGGAGCTCATATTGCAAAATTCTCACAACTGGGAAACATTGCCTATCGTACTGGAAAGAAACTCACATGGGATGGCAAGAGTTTCCACGATGCTGAAGCCGACAAATATCTCTGCAAAGAATACAGAGCACCTTGGTCTCTACCGAATATTTAAATATGTATCAGCTAATACTTTATACAAATGTACAGGAACCATTCGGTTCTTGTACATTTATTATATTGGAAAAGAATTGTTAACCGAACGTCAGAATCACACCTGTTTCTCTTGTGTATGTCTAAAAGACTCCCTATTTTTGCACAAATTTCATCTAAGTGTGCTATGATACAAGAGAATTTTATCAAGTTTTACGAAAAGAGTTTCAAAGAAAACTGGGATCTTCCCGCATTAACAAACTATAGTAAAGAAGGTGAATGTTTTACTTATGGTGATATTGCTAAGGAGATTGCTCGGATACATATTCTTTTTAAAGAATGCCAAATAAGAGAAGGCGATAAAATTGCCTTGGTGGGAAAAGACAGTGCACACTGGTGTATTGTATATATGGCAACAATCACTTACGGAGCTGTGATCGTTCCGATTCTTCAGGATTTTAATCCAAACGATATTCATCATATCATCAACCACTCCGACTCCACATTTCTCTTTGTGAGCGATCGTGTGTGGGATTCACTTGAAGAAGACAAAATTGAAGAGATAAGAGGCGTCTTTTCTCTTTCAGATTTCCGTTGTCTGCATCAACGCGATGGAGAAAACATTCAGAAACTGTTGCGCGAGATGGATAATAGAATGAAAGACAAATATCCTCAAGGCTTTAGCAAAGAAGATATTAAATATGCCGACAGAAGTAATGAGCTCGTTGTTTCATTGAATTATACTTCCGGAACTACAGGCTTTAGCAAGGGAGTTATGCTGACAGGAAATAATCTGGCAGGGAATGTTGTCTACGGAATTCAATTGAATGTTCTGTTTAAAAGCGAACGCGAACTCTGCTTTTTACCACTGGCTCATGCTTACAGTTGTGCATTCAACTTCTTGGTTCCGATGGCAGTAGGTGCGCATGTGTATCTTTTAGGCAAAACACCATCGCCTAAAATACTGCTCAAAGCTTTTGATGAGATAAAACCCAATTTGATTCTGACGGTTCCTCTTATTCTTGAGAAACTCTACAAGAAGATGATTCTGCCCCAATTAAGCAAGACAACCATGAAACTGGCACTCAATATTCCATTGATAGATATGCGTATTTATACGCAAATCCGCAAAAAATTACTTGATGCCATGGGTGGGCGCGTTCGTGAAATCATTGTTGGAGGTGCGCCTATGAACCAGGAAGTTACGGCATTCCTCTATAAAATCAAATTTCCGTTCACAATTGGATATGGTATGACCGAATGCGGACCATTAATCTGCTACGATCATAACAATGAATATGTTCCTGGAACATGTGGACAAGTATTGAAAGGAATCATGGAAGCACGCATCGACTCCGAAGACCCATATAATAAGGTAGGCGAGATCCAAATACGTGGTGAGAATGTAATGAAGGGTTATTACAAGAACGAAGAGGCTACAAATCAAGCTTTCACCGACGATGGCTGGTTTCTTACTGGAGATCTGGGTACGATTGATCATAATAACCGAATCTACCTTCGTGGCAGATGCAAAACGATGATACTTAGTTCTAACGGGCAAAACATTTATCCGGAAGAAATTGAATCAAAACTGAATAATCTACCCTTCGTAATGGAGAGTATCATCATCGAGAAGAACGACAAACTGGTCGGTCTTGTTTATCCTGATTATGATATGGTAGACAATACAGGAATTTCGCACGAAGATTTACCAGTCATTATGGAACAGAATCGTTTGGAACTGAATAAATTGATTGCGCCTTACGAAGCCGTTTCAAAGATACAGCTCTACCCGACTGAGTTCGAAAAGACGCCAAAGAAAAGTATTAAAAGGTATTTATATAGTAACTACTAAAAATATGCAAGGAGTATTCATGAAGGAGAGAATGTCGAATTGTTATATATTATTAAACGGAATAGGCAAAACAGTCACATTCCCGTTGAATATCAATGTATTACAATTTAACATAAATAATTTATCAAAAAAAATCACCTCCATGTTATACAACATAGAAAATTAATTCATACATTTGTACCGTTTTAAAAGAAAATATTATAGACCGTTTAAATTAAAAAAAAATGAAAAAGTTAATTGCATTCGCTGCTGTTGTTGCAGCTATTTCTTTCGCATCTTGTGGTAGCAAATCTGCTGAAAATTCTGAAGCTGCTGAAACAGCTGCTCCTACAGAAGAAGTTCAACCAGCTGCTCCAGCTGAAACTCCAGCTCCTGCTGATTCTACTGCTGCTCCTGCTGCTGCTCCTGCTGAAACACCTGCACCAGCTCCTGCAAAGTAAGCTGACAACTTCAGTGAAGTTAAAAGAGACAGTCTGTATGTTAGACATACAGACTATTTTTTTGTCCATATGGCATCTGACAAATAATAAAAAAGTAGTTACCTCTGCAAGAAGTAACTACTTTCTTTTATATCTGCTCTAAAATAATACTAAATTACTTCAGATCCATCAAAATCTTTTTCAATACCGTTTCAGCAGAAATCTCACGGTTTGCAGCTTCAGGAATTACAATGCTCTGAGGACTCTCTATCACATCATCTGTAACAATCATATTACGACGAACAGGCAAACAATGCATAAAATAGGCATTATTGGTCAAAGCCATCTTCTCAGAATCAACCGTCCAACTTCTGTCCATACTGATCACTTTACCATAATTAGGATCGCGATAGGCAGCCCAATTCTTAGCGTAAATGAAATCAGCACCTTCGAAAGCTTTTTTCTGATCGTATTCAACATGTGCATGACCGACGAACTTCGGATCCAACTCATAACCTTTTGGTTGTGTGATAACAAATTCATAATCCGTAGCATTCATCCATTCAGCGAAACTGTTTGGAACAGCTTGTGGCAATGATTTAGGATGAGGAGCCCAAGACAAAACGACTTTGGGACGTTCTGTTTTCTTATATTCTTCAATTGTAATCAAATCAGCAAAGCTCTGCAATGGATGACGAGTTGCTGCCTCCATACTAAAAACAGGACGACCGGAATACTGAATAAATTGACTCAGTATCTTTTCATTATAATCGTCAACTTTATTTTCAAACTTAGCAAACGAACGTACGCCAATAACATCGCAATAACAACCCATCACAGGTACAGCTTCAAGCAAATGCTCCGGTTTATCACCATCCATCACGACGCCACGTTCAGTTTCCAACTTCCACGCACCTTGATTGACATCAAGGACAATGGTATTCATACCCAAGTTCATGGCTGCTTTTTGTGTTGAAAGACGTGTACGCAAACTGGAATTAAAGAAAATCATCAGCAACGTTTTGTTTTTTCCTAACTCCGCAAATTGAAAACGATCTTTCTTAATTTCGAAAGCTTCATTGAGTGCTTGCTTCAAGTCGCCCAAATCTTGTACACATGTGAAATTTCTCATTTGTTCTTCATTTATTAATTAATTCTTCATTCAAATCATATCTACAACTCCTGTAGAATTTTTAAAGCATAAGGGAATGCTGTTCCTCCGTGATCAAGCTGTGTCGTCACTAATTCGACTTGACAACCTTTCTTTTTAAATGCATTATAGGCATTCAATGCATTCACATAAGGAACATAATGATCGTTAGCCGCATGAATCATATAAATCGGAGCCTTTGGTGTCCAATTAGTCAAACTATTCTTCTCCAAAGAATTATAGATCTTTACATAAGTACTATTTTCCAATGTGAAAAGTTTCTCATTTAAAAAATCACTGATCTTGTTAGAACCAATCATACTGTTGATCTGACCGGTCGTATAATTCTTGCTATTATACCAATCATCATAATGAGATAACAATGGTTCTTTAAAAAGAGTTGAGAAATCGAGCTGCAAATTATCACCATAATTGAGCCCAATCAAAATATCAGGTATAGAACAAGGATAGGCTGACGTATTTGTTTGAGCAAATTCATTGAATGTTGCAACCAAATCATAAGGACCACCTCCGGCAAAAACGCGATCGATCGGCATATCATCGGCATATTGTTCTTCTGCCATTTTCTGAAAGGCCAAAGCAGCCGCTCCGCCTTGTGAATATCCCATGACTATCAGATTTTTCTTTACCTCAATATTCATCGATGATAAATATTCACGAACGGCATAAACCATATCCACCGTTATGCGTCCAGTATTTTCTACATGCAAATAAGGATGAGTAAGATTAGAGGTCGAACCGAACCCGATATAATCAGGCGAAATGATCAGATAACCGCGAAAAGCCAATAAAGATTCTGGAGTAAACAAGGCTACAGAAGGAGCCTCGTCACCTTTTGTTATGGTATAATGCATGCTTACAACGACTCCTTTGATTTGTTTATCAGAGGGATATGTTATAATACCTGATGCTGTAACCTCTTTGCCTTGTGGATCTTTTGTCAAATAATCGACCACATTCATGGAAATTTCCTTATCGGAAGGGATATAGGATGAAAACTGCCCGAAATCCATATCGGTCAATTTTTTCACCATTGCTGTTCGGTCAAAATGCAAAGTATTCCCTACAGAAACAAGGTACTTATTCGATACTTGTTGCTGATCTATCTCTTGTTTATCATCTTCACCGCATGCAGAGAAAATAATAGCCGAGATAAAAAAGAGCCAAAAGGAAGGAGAAAAAACTCCTTCTTTTCTTATAATGCTATAATCCTTTTGCCTTTGCTTCATCCCATATTTCATCCATTTCTCCCAAAGTCATATCTTTTAAAGACTTACCCACCTTGATCGTGTGCTCTTCCAGATAATTAAAACGACGAATAAACTTCTGATTTGTACGCTCCAATGCATTATCAGGATTGATTTTATATAGACGAGCAGCATTAATCAAACTAAAGAATAAATCACCAAATTCAGCTTCCATATTATTGGCATCTAATTTGTCGACCTCGGCTTTTAATTCGTTGAATTCTTCGTTCACTTTATCCCAAACCTGCTCACGTTGTTCCCAATCAAAACCTACATTGCGAGCTTTATCTTGTATCCGATAAGCTTTCACTACAGAAGGCAGAGCATCTGGAACACCTTCCAAAACAGTTTTATTTCCTCCTTTTTCTTTAAGTTTCAGCTGCTCCCAATTCTGTTCAACCTTTCCGGCACTATCAGCTTCGACATTGCCATAAACATGTGGATGCCGATAAATGAGTTTCTGACACAAGGCATCACACACTGCTTTAATATCAAAGGCATTTTTTTCTTCACCTATTTTAGCATAGAATACAACATGAAGAAGCAAATCGCCTAACTCTTTCTTTATATTGTTATTGTCACCTTTCATGATGGCATCACACAACTCGTAAGTTTCTTCGATTGTATTCGTTCGAAGACTCTCATTTGTTTGCTTCCGATCCCATGGACACTTTTCCCGCAATTCATCCATAATATCCAACAGGCGTCCGAAAGCTTCCATTTTTTCCTGTTTAGTTGCCATAATTAACCTTTCTATTTTTGAAAACGCTTCAAACCATTTTGAAGGAATGAAATATATTTCGATACATTTTCATTATATGCGTATGAAGAACTCAATGGATTACCATCACCGTCCAACAATATATAAAATGGTTGAGCATTAGCACCAAACTTACTACGCTGTAAATAACTCCACTTGTCACCTATAGTCTTAAGCTTACGATCGCGACCGTTTTCATTAATCATAATCGGATTGGAAAGTTTTGTTTTATCATCAACCATCAAAGTAATCAACACATAATCATTTTCCAAAATATGTTTCACTGTAGGATCTGTCCAAACAGCAGCTTCCATCTTTCGGCAATTCACACAGCCATAACCTGAAAAATCGATCATAACAGGTTTATTCATCTTCTTGGCATAAGCCATACCCGTCTCATAATCATCAAAAGCCGCATGTACTTCACTGTTATAAAGATTGAAATCCTGAGTGTACAAAGGAGGTGCAAATGCACTGATTGCTTTCAGCGGTGCGCCCCATAATCCTGGTACCATATACATAGCAAATGAGAAAGAGACTATTGCCATAAACAACCTTGGAACTGAAACATAAGGCAAGTCGCTATCGTTAGCGAACTTGATTTTTCCTATAAGATAACATCCCAGAAGGAAGAAAATCACTACCCAAAGAACAATAAACACCTCCCGATCCAATATATGCCAACCGTATGCCAGATCGGCTACCGAAAGGAACTTCAAAGCCAAAGCCAATTCTAAAAAGCCTAATACAACTTTCACAGAATTCAGCCATCCGCCAGATTTTGGCATGTTCTGCATAATGTTCGGGAAAATAGCAAATAAACTAAATGGGATAGATAAAGCCAATGCAAATCCCAACATTCCGATTGCTGGTCCGACTACAGAACCCATTGATGCAGCTTGAACAAGCAAAGTTCCAATAATTGGTCCCGTACAAGAAAATGATACAAGCACCAATGTGAATGCCATAAAGAAAATGCTCAATAATCCGGTAGTGGAATCGGCTTTCTTATCCATACTGTTCGTCCACGATGAAGGCAAAACCAATTCGAATGCTCCAAAGAACGAAACAGCAAACAAAACCAGCAACAAAAAGAATACAATATTGAATATGGCATTTGTAGATAAATCATTTAATGCACTTGCACCAAAAATACCTGTTATCAGCAAACCCATGGCCAAATAAATCACAATTATAGACAATCCGTAAGTTAGAGCATCACGAATCGCTTTTTTCCGATTTTTATTGCGTTTCAGAAAGAAACTGACGGTCATTGGTATCATTGGCCACACACATGGAGTAAGCAATGCTATTATACCTCCGACAAAACCAGCAAAAAAGATAAACAATAAGGATGTATCAGCAGCAGACACTGTAGCATCACCAAAAGACTTCAACTGATCAATCACAGGAGTCCACAACGATCGGTTATTAGTTAATTCATTCGGAATAGCTGCACGCGAAACTCCATTTATCATCTGCGTTGTATCCAAAGAAGAATCACCCATATCTGCAGTATTCACAACATTTTGAATGGTATCGGCATTCATAGCAACAGTTGTATCAACAGCAGCAGTTTCTGCTACTGTAGTCATTTTAATATTCTTCCTATTAAATGAAAAACTCACCTGATCCGGAGGCAGACAAGTTTCATCATTACATGCCATAAATTCAACTTCACCTTCTACTTTGAATTTGGTAGGATCAGTAACTTTTATCTTTTGTGTAAAAGAAACCGAACCTGTATACCAACGTAGATTCATGGCAAACGACGGATCATACACAACTGTCGGTTTAACTGAAGGCGTTGCTTTTCCATCTAGCTCTGCACCTTTCAATGTTTCAAAAGAAAAAGAGGTAGATACCGGACCTTTACTTGGCAAGTTCTGGTCATATAGATGCCAACCTTTCTCAGCAGTTGCTGTAAAAACTATTTCTTTTTCTGGCGTTCCCGAATCTTCTAATCTGATTTTCCATTTTACCGGGACTCTAATTTGAGCTTGCACAACAGCAGCTACTACAGTCAGCAAAAATATAGTAACAAATTTCTTCATATCTGATCTTTTATCTTACTAATGATGAAAACATATCAGGAATACGTGTTTCAAAACGCATTTCTTCACCTGTTATCGGATGAATAAAAAATAATCTTTTCGCATGAAGCATAAGTCTTCCTGTAGGATTTGTCTCTGCACCATACTTATAATCTCCCGCTATCGGATGTCCAATAGATTGCATTTGAACGCGAATCTGGTTTTTCCTTCCCGTCTCCAAATCGAGTTCAAGCAATGAATATCTTCCATTACTGTTGACAAGATGATAACGAGTAATAGCCTCTTTTCCATCTCCACTGGAAGTCACATAGACTTGCATTTGCTTATTTTCCATCAAATTTGAAACAAGCATATCTGAATCCTTTTCTGGTTTGCCTTCAACAACTGCCACATAGGTACGTTGCGTAATTGAATCATTCCATGTTGAACGCAAGCGATGTTGAACATTAACATCCTTTGCAAACATCATTAGTCCAGATGTATCACGATCCAACCGATGCAATATGAAAATTTTATTTCTCGGATCTTTTCTTTTTACATAATCACTCAAAATATGATATGCAGTACGTTCTTGAACTCGAGAATTAGATACTGAAAGCAAACCTTCCTTCTTATTTATAACAATAAGATAATCGTCTTCCCATACGATAGTTAACAACGGATTATTAAATTCTTCTGTTCCCCTACCATAATTAATGGACACTTCATCACCCACATGTAAAGGTTCATTGAATTGTGTTGTCGGCTTTCCATTAACGGCAATTTGCCCATGAGCAAGCATCGACTTAACAGAACTTTTACTTTGTTCGTTTAATAATTGAAATAAAAATGGAAGCAATAATCCTTCTTCTTTCACACTCACTTTACGCTCACGTGAAGATTTGGATCTATTTGTGTTTCTATCGTTCGTTCGTTTTACCATACTCATATAGTGATTTATTGAAACAAAAAGGTACTCTGAACCTAGAGAGTACCTTTTCATATCATATTAAAAATGATTTCACTTCTTTGCAGGAGCCTGCTGAGCAGGAGCTGGAGTAGAAGAAGCTGGTGCTGCCTGCGTATTTGCAGCAGCAGGAGCAGCTGATGGATTTGCTGATGATTGCTGAGCAGTTCCAAAATTCGGAGCAACCGTATTCGGATCTATAGCAACAGCGTTGTTAACCTGTTCTTTGATTTCTGATTGAGTAGATTGAGTAGCCTTTGGAATAAACGAGGTGATGATTACACTTAATACGACAAGTGTACCTGCTAATGTCCATGTTGCTTTTTCCAAAAAGTCGGTAGTCTTACGCACACCCATAATTTGATTGGAAGAAGAGAATCCCGAAGCTAATCCGCCTCCCTTAGAATTCTGCACCAACACAATCAAGATTAAAAGGATTGATGCGATCAGGATTAAGATAGAAATAAATGCATACATTGTTGTTCTATTTTTTATTGTTAATAATCAGTTTTTCCAAAAATCTAATTTGGTCTGCAAAGTAAATATTTTTTTCTGGATAATTCAAGCTTAAGCTTTTAATAATTTGCAAAGCTCTGTCATATCTCTTTTGTTTAACATAAATATGGGCTAAAGTTTCGGTAAAACACGAATCACTTAAAGATTTCGAAGCCTCTTCTTCTTTTTCATCAGCATTCGCTTCGATTGTTGGAGTATTATCGTCTTTATCCAAGTTCAATCTTAGAGCAGACGTTCTATTCCCATCACCTTCCAAAAAAGAATCAATTAAATCCTGATGCTGAAGCTTAGTAGGAGAAGCTTCCTCCTCTTTGTTATTTTCTTTTGTTAGAGACCAATAAATATAATCAGACGAAGCTGAAGGAGATATAAGTAAGGAAGCATCAGCAGAACTATCAACATTATCTTTATGTGCAGACAAATAGGCATCAATCAAGAAGAACGCGTCCCCGTCTGAATTCGAATGAGCATCACTAAGTGGAGACAAGCCATATCGCTCACCTTCTATCAGATAGAACAATTCCTTACGATCCGAAACATAAACCGACTGATTCTTTAATTCCGCACTAAAACGCATATCCTTCATCAGTGCCAGATTCTTCAAATAGAGCATTCTGGCAATAGAAAAATAAGGATACTCATCAACTATCTGCTTAAGACGAGGCAATGTCTCTTCATTGAGTCGACTCACATCGTCAATTAACTGATATATTGCATCCGCATTCATTGTATTACCAATCGGCTACCGTTGCATTAAATATTTGATCAACAATTTCCTGTATCATCTGTTTGGATAACGATTCCTGTACGTCCTGCAACATTTGAGTTGCATCAAAATCACGATTGGCCGAAAAACTCTGTTCAAAATCTTTGGTTGGATTTACTCTATTAGAGAAACGCACCCTTACCGTCATAGTCAGTTTTGTTTGCGACGCGTAAGCATTTTCCTTAACAGCCAATGGAGTCAAGTCATAACCCGTTATTTCACCTTCCAATTCCAAATCGCCATTATTATTCACAGAATGCAATCGGGTTTGCCGTACATAAATATCTTTCAATTCTTCAGTAAACTTTTGTGCAAGAGGAGGATATACTAATGGAGCCTGATTAGGGAAATCCTTTATCGTGAACGTTTTAGTCTTCGTATAATCTATCGAAGCCCCATTAAGCTTATACGAAATAGTACACGAACAAGCCAAAAAGCCTATCATGCAGCAAACAAGTCCTATCTTTAGTTCTCTAATCATTCTAAATTATATTCTTTAATCTTTCTATATAACGTGCGTTCAGAAATTTTCAAATCAGCAGCAGCATTCTTTCTTCTCCCATTGTGTTTTTCCAAAGCCTTCTTAATCATATCTTTCTCAACTTCTTCCAAAGAAAGAGGCTCTTCTTCTACAATCGTTTCAGCTTCTTGAATAGGAGGCTGCACTGGTTGTACAGTAGCAGAAGGATGAATTGGAGTATATGTTGGCGTTGCTTCATCAGACACTACCGGAATCTTTCCTCCTATAATATCATGGACCAGTTTCTTCAAATCATTCACATCCTTCTTCATATCAAAAAGGACCTGATAGAGAATCTCTCTCTCATCATTAAAAACCTTCTGTCCACTATTCTGCTTAAGCAAGACCGGATATTTTTCAACAGCTATATTTGGTAGATATTGTCTGAGAATTGTTGCATTGATATCACGTGTTTCTTCTATAACTGAAATACGTTCTGTTATATTTTTCAATTCTCGAACATTACCAGGCCAGCCATATGATAAAAGCAATTGCCGGGATTCATCATCCAAATGTATAGAAGGCATTCTATATTTTTCTGCGCAATCACTTGCAAATTTTCTAAACAATAAGAGGATATCCTCGCCTCTATCGCGTAACGGAGGAACCTGTATAGGAACCGTATTCAGACGATAAAATAAATCTTCTCGGAATTTCCCTTCAGAAACAGCCTGAGTCAAATTCACATTTGTGGCGCCAACAATTCTAACATTCGTCTTAAGTACCTTTGAAGAACCGACACGGATAAACTCTCCTGTTTCAAGCACTCTAAGAAGTCGAGCTTGTGTTGGAACAGGCAATTCACCCACTTCATCTAGAAATATTGTACCACCATCAGCTACTTCAAAATAGCCTTTTCGATCAGACAAGGCACCTGTAAAAGACCCCTTTTCATGCCCAAACAATTCAGAATCAATTGTTCCTTCCGGAATTGCCCCACAGTTTACAGCTATATATTGACCATGTTTACGCGGACTATTCTGATGAATAATCTGGGGGAAGGTCTCTTTACCAACACCACTTTCACCGGTAATAAGAACAGATAAATCAGTAGGAGCAACTTGCAGCGCTATATCTATAGCCCTATTCAAAGCCGGATTATTACCAATAATTCCGAACCGTTGCTTTATCTGCTGTACATCTATCTTCGCCATCATAACCACTTCTTTTAATCTGCTATTATTTCAGTTTAATTGTCAAAGTTACAAAATCATCTTTAAATGACGCCTTCTTTAAAACACTAAATTTTTAGCATTATACGTTTGCTTGTATAGGAATTCAGCAAAACTTAAATCATCTCCCAAATTTTTTATTTTTTCAACGGAAACAGGATTTCCGATATACACATCGACAGTCCGCCCTTGCTTATTAAAAGCTTCTGTAGGAATACGCAATGTACGTATACGCCAATCTATCCTACCCAACCAATAGAAGAATTTTGAATTCTTAAAATCAAAATAGACCGGATAAACAGGTACACCTGCCTTTCTTATCAATCTGATAACACTATGAGTCCATGGCATGTCCTGAATCTTCTTAGTCTCTTTATTATACATTGAAATGCCTCCTGCTGGGAAAAAGCCCATCGGATGTCCTTCTAACAAATTTTGAAAAGATAATCTAACACCATTGACATTCTTCATATTTGCACCTTTATTATTCGAATCAGGTGTCACTGATATAAAATTATCTTCCATTGCCCCTATCTGAGTCAGTATACCATTCACCATTACTTTAAAATCAGGACGTCTGGATGCAAAGATATCTATTAAAATGATTCCGTCAAGCGAACCTATGGGATGGTTGGAAACAGTTGCAAAAGCTCCACTAGGTAAATGATTCAAAATTTCTTCATTATGCACCTTATACCTAAGATTGATCAATGGATCCTGGAGTAAAGCCGAAGTAAAAGCCGAACCTCGTAACTCACAATGACGAGCATGGACCTCATTTACTTTATCAACATTAAGCCATTTCAATAATCTATTACCAATAAAGCAGCCTAAATTGGATCGAAAAAACGAATACTTTTCCTTTAAATCATTAATATCAAGTACACTTTTCTTCATGTCATTTACAAAATGAAGTACAGATATGTTCATGTCTTCTCATAGAGATAAACAGAACAATATTGAGGACAACTATCTCATATAAGAAATAGACCCAAACTTCCCCTATCAAAACAACAATAAACATTACAATTGTTCGTCCATTAAATGTAAGCAAATCAATCAAACGCATCAATCGCTTACTTTGTCTACGAAAATCAACACGAATATCGTTAGGAATATCATCCCCATATTTTTTATGTAGACAAATCAACATCCGTTGTAAAGCCGGAGTAGCCTTTACCTGTAACAGAGTATAACCACGATATAAAAAATAGAAAAACTTGTTGATGCCATACTTCAGCTCCTTATGACAAGCACGAACTTGTTCCAAGGACTGAAACTCCGCTCCCTTATCTTTACTGATAAAATAAAGATGCAGCGTTTTATAATAATCCGTAATATTAGCTTGAAAAAGATGTGACAAGCCAGAAATCACTGCCAATGCAAAGAACCAATATGTTCCATAGTCATGTGACAGACGCAATGCGAATGCAACATATATGGAAGCAAACCAAATATCACCCGCAAAGCCATCCAATATTCTTCCTATTGCTGATTTAATTCCCGTTAACCGAGCTAACTGCCCATCTACGCAATCCAATATATTTGCAAAGATGAGTAAAAAAATACCACATATATTATAACTCAAATCATCATGATAGAAAAACCATCCTACAGCAGCCCCGACAAATATAGAAACCACTGTTATCATGTTTGGCGTAATGCCGGTACCTTTCAACATACGAGCAATCACGAAACCAATGGGACGATAAAAAACCCGGTCAATCTTGTTTTCCGTTTCCAATGATTTCAATGAAGCTTCATATTCCTTATCCAAATCACTCATTATATTCTATTTATATGAATAACCGCCATCAACAACGATTATATCACCATTAAAATAACTGTTTTCTATTAACATCTTGTATACCTCAGCAATTTCTTGTGGTTTACAAAACCTACCGAGCGATAATTTATTTTCTATATTATGCCTGATTTCCGCAGGTTTAGCTTTCTGCCATTCAGTATCCACAAAGCCTGGTGCCACACCATTCACCCTAAGATGATACGGTGAAAGAAATTTAACCAAATTTTTTACCAAAGCATGCACAGCACTTTTAGTTACACCATAGGCAAGCGAAACAGAATGAGGTTCTATTCCCATCAACGAACCGGTAAAGACTACACATCCTCCCTCGTTTATCTGCCCAATAATGCGCTGTAGTAAAAATACAGGGAAATGTACATTTGCAAAAAACACTTGATTCCATTCTTCGAAAGTTAGATCTTCAAACGATTTTCTACATGTCATACCTGCATTCAATATCAATGCATCCAAACCTATTCCATTACTTATAAGATACTGTGAGATCAAATCTATGGATTCACTTTTTGAAACATCAGCTTGCAATGCTTCAACTTTTATACCGGAATTATGCAAATCCCGACATACAACAGTAGCCGTTTCTGAATCCGAAGCATAAGTCAAGATCAAATGATAGCCCGAATTTCCTAAACAAAGAGCTACAGCCTTTCCTATTCCTTTCGTTCCTCCGGTTATGAGTGCGTATTTTTCCATCACGTACGATTACTTTTCTCCAAAGCCAACAACAGTTTCTGGCTTCGCTTGTCGTTGGGATTTCAAATTTGCTTCGTAGGAATCATGAATAGTTTTTTTCAAACTAGAAGAAGAAATACCTGTTCCATAAGGAAAATAAAAAACCTGTACACCTAACTCTTCCAAATAATCATATTTTCCATACCAGTCATCACCAACGACAAAAGCATCAATATGCAGTTTCTTAACAATTTCTGTATGATCCAGCGTATGCTGAGGAATCACTATATCAGGGGTTTTAAGAGCTTCAATAATCTGCAGCCGTTCTGTAAACGGAATAATAGGTTTCGCCTTATATGACGATACCAATTCATCCGTGCTGACACCAACTATCAAGATATCAGCCAAACTACGGGCATAATTAATCATCCTCAAATGATTGTAATGGAACATGTCAAAAGTTCCTGATGTATAAACAATTGTTTTGTCCTTAAACATATCTTTCACATTCTTTGGAATTGCAAACTTACATAAACTTTTTGTATATGAAAAAGATTACTTAAGAAAACAATTATAATGTATCGGCATCATCATCTTTAGTCAAATCTAATTTCTCATTATCACCGCCTTTATCAAAATATTGTCGGCGTAACGGGTTTGCTATTGCTTCTTTATAACGAATACGGTTACGGAATATGTCCAAAGCCGTATACACTGCTTGACGGAAAGATTCTTCTGAAGCCAGATTTTTACCTGCAATATCATATGCAGTACCATGCGCCGGCGAGGTTCTAACAATTGGCAACCCGGCTGTATAATTCACGCCATCATCCATAGCTAAAGCCTTAAATGGAGCCAGTCCTTGATCATGATACATAGCCAGAACGCCATCAAACTTCTCATCCATCTTTGAGCCAAAGAAACCATCTGCGGCAAACGGTCCAAAAGACATGACACCTTGCTTCTCTACTTCTTGCATCGCCGGAATAATTATATCTTTCTCCTCTTTTCCCAATAGGCCATCATCGCCAGCATGTGGATTTAAAGAAAGGACAGCAATCCGAGGACGAATAATAGCAAAATCCTGTTTCAACGACTGATTGAAAATAAGCAGTTTTGAAACGATATTATCGACGGTTATCTTAGGTGCAACTTGGGATAGAGGAAGATGTCCGGTAACTAATGCCACACGCAATTCGTCTTTCATCAAAATCATTAGAGCCTTATGAGTAGCATTACCGAAACACTCTTCCAAATATTCGGTATGTCCAGGAAAATGGAAAGTTGCATTTTGAATATTATGCTTATTAATAGGAGCTGTTACCAATACATCCACAGCACCACGTTTAAGATCGGCTACAGCAGCCTCCAACGATGCATACGATGCTTCCCCTGCGACTTCTGTTGACTGTGACAATTCTACTTTCGTATCATCACTAATACAATTAATAATATTCACCCTTTCCGGAACAGCATCTTCGGCGTGAGCAATTGTATTTAAGTTTACAGGTGGCAAATCAAGAACTTTCCGATGGTATGCTGCAATTTTTGACGATCCATATATGATCGGTGTACAAAGTTCTTCCATCCGAACGTCACCGAATGTCTTCAAAATGACCTCATATCCGATACCATTGATATCTCCTTGAGTAATTCCTACTTTTATTAATCGTTCTTCCATTTTTATTCTTTATTATTTTTTTTCACCTTGCTTTTTCACCGGTTGTTCTACGAACTCTCCCGGCAACTGAAGTGTGTATAATGCAGCTTCAATACGGCGAATATAATTGCGTTTATTGGTTTCAGGTGCAAATACAAATCCCTCCACAACAACGACACGATTATTCTTTTCATCCAGACGAGCATGACTGACAAACGGACCACCCATCATATCTCCCTGCATCTCCCAAAGGCCACGAAGCTCGCCGCAATATTTACCATTACTTAATGTCAATGGCGTATATGTGATACCGATCTTTTGCGTCTTCATATACGAATTAGGAAATACACCCAAAATATTTTCTTTCATAACCGAATCACGTTTGGCTATCAAATAATCAGCCGTAAAGGTAGTCTTATCTTTATAAGGGAATGTATAGACAACTAAATCCGTACGACCCATCTTGGCATCATTGGAAGCCCAAAAGAAATTAGTCGTATCCCGATATGAATTCATGTCAGCCGGAACTTTGATTTGTATATCAAAAGCTTTCTTCACATGCTTCATCACCAATGAACTATATTCTGAATTGAGAATATTTATCATTCGATCTGTTTCAATCTGATTAAAATAATCTATGATTGAAGTAGGATGGGATTTTATATGTTCAACAATAGATTCCGTCGATGGAGCATTCAATCTCATGACAACTTGATTTTTAGCATAAAGATCGCGCTCTGCCCTTATTGATACTTTCGTGTACATAGAACTGTCAATCTTTACAATCAAGATATTACGTACGTATGTAAGCAAATTATTAAATTGATCAGGCGTACAGTATGTAATTTTAAAAGAAGCCTCCGACTGAGGTAATCCCGGAACATCAGAATTCAATTGAGCTTTAATAGCCTCTCCTGCTGGAGAAGTCCATGCAGCTTTATCCATAACGACCACAATTTCATATACCATTCCCGTGGCCTTGTGTGTTACCGGACCCGAACCACAACTTCCCATCATTAGAAGTAGAAGTGATAATAAACCAAATAATAATGAACGTGTTTTCATATTCACAAATACATATTTATTTCATCAGACAAATATAGGCTTTTTCTTTCAATGTATAGCGGCATTTATCCCTTTTGTTGCTGTTTTGCCGTAGAAAGCATGCCACAAGCTGCAAATATATCTTCTCCTCGCGATAATCGGATCGTACATATAACACCGGCATTATTCAAAGTATCTCTAAATACCTCCATCTTCTGCAAATCCGAACTCTGAAGAGGAACATTAGGTATTGCATGAAAACGAATCAAATTCACACGGCAAGGAAATCCTTTCAGTAGTTTTATCAAAGCGCGGGCATGTCTTATATCATCATTCAAATCTTTAAAAACAATATACTCAAATGAAACACGACGTTGATGAGCAAAATCATACTGTTTTACCTTTTCTATTACTTCGCTGATAGGAAAAGCTTTTTCAACAGGCATCAACGACAAACGCTCATCCGAAAACGGTGAATGCAAACTGATAGCCAAATGGCATTCGCTCTCATCGAGGAAACGTTGCAGGCCTTTAGTGACACCTATTGTTGAAACAGTTATTCGCTTCGGACTCCAGGCATAACCATAAGATGAGGTCAAGATCTCAAGGACCTTAAATAATTCATCAACATTATCCAACGGTTCTCCCATTCCCATAAACACGACATTCGATAAAGAATCATATTCAGGTAATGACTGTATCTGATTTAATATCTCATTAGCTGAAAGATTCTGAACGAATCCCATTTTGCCAGTCATACAAAACAGACAATTCATTTTACAACCCACTTGTGAAGAGACGCACAAGGTAGCTCTTTCGTCGGTAGGAATATAAACTGACTCAACAAAATGATTCTCACCAGCAGGAAAAAGATACTTTATTGTTCCGTCAACAGATTTCATGTTATCAACAGGCGGAATAGCTCCTACCTCATACTGTTCCTCAAGCAGAATTCTCTTAGCAGCAGAGATGTTGGTCATTGCCGTAATAGTAGTCACTCGCTTTTTATATAACCAGTCTGCGATTTGTTTTGCAGCATACGACGGCAATCCGACTTCTTCTGCAACAGTTTTCAGCTCATTGAGCGTCATTCCCAATAATCGTTTCTTCCCTTCCATATTACTTCTTCTTAATTTCAGCATACAAAAATACAAAAAGCCACCGAACAAATTGTCCGGTGGCTCTAAATATATATCATTCAAAAATTCAAACCCAAATTAATAGAAGCGAATTCGGTTATCCACAACCTTTGCCTTATCTATCAATGACTGAACAGCTTGATATCCTACACGATACATATTAGATGAATCCAAAGCTTTCAATTCAGCAGCTTCATCAAAACCATTCAAGTCCTTATTCTGATCAACAATACGGAATACATATACGCCATTGTTACCAGCAACAGGAGCACTTACCTGATCAGGTTTAAGCAATGAAACCATTGCATTCAATTTCGGTTCTACACCAATACCAGCAATACGTGGAGTAGCAAAGCTTACGAACTTAACAGAATCGATGTTTGCCTTCATTGCCTGAGCATAGGATTCCAATGAAGTAAGTTTCTTTTCTTCCAAGCTCTTTACGATCATCTCACCCTTCTTTTGAGCTACCAGCTCAGCCTTCAGCATTGGAGTTACAGAAGCTAAAGAACGATAACCATCCAACAATTTTCCTTCAATTGCTGCAATCACAAACTTGTCATTGCACTCGAAGATTTCTGAAAGTTTACCTTTATCATTTTGGAAAGCCCAACGAATAACCTGACGTGAGTTCTTGATGTTTCCAATAGTTTCATCCGTCTTATTGATAGTTACATTTGAGAATGCGCTATATCCTGCCTTCTTTGCTGCAGCTTCCAAATTCTTCGGATCACTGTTCTTTGTTACAAACTGATTCAACTTGTTATATATGATACCATAAGTTTTAGAGCTAGCAGATACAGCCATATCAACATCAGCAATCTTATACTTGTTTACATTGGCCGTCTTATCAGTAACCTTTACAATGTGTGTACCATACATTGATTTAACGATAGAATAATCATTAACAGGAGTTGAAAATATTGTCTTTTTAAAATCATCATTCAAAGCTCTCAAAGCAGTAGCTTCAGTAAACCAACCCAGTTCACCGCCTTTTTCAGCAGCCTGGTCTGAAGAAAATTGTTTTGCCAAAGCAGCAAAATCACCACCATTCTTCAATACATTGATAATACTATCAGCTCTTGATTTCAAAGTAGCATCATCAGCGCCTGTAAGCATAATATGACTTACTTTTACTGAATCTGGAGCCACTGTTTTATCAACTAGTTTAAAGAGTCTGTATTTGTCATTTTCATAAGACGGACCGAAGATATCGCCTACATTGGCTGTTTTAACGAATTGCTTCATCTGATCGTCTAATGCATTTTCTGTAAAGAAGGCATCCACATACTGAACCTCTGAATTCTCATTAACAACATCAGCAATCTTATCTGTAGCGGTTGATAAATCCTTCTTTACTGATTCGATTGTAGCAGTAGCCTTGTCATAATCTTCTTTGCTCGGACGAATATCGACAGCTACATATTTAATAACTCGACCTTCTTTCTGCTTAAACATTTCCTTGCGCTGATTGTACAACTTTTCAATCTCGCTTTTGCTCACTGTAACAGTTGAATCAGAAATTGTTGAATACGGCTGCATAGCATAAACGATGTTCGAACTAACAGCAGAACCCAAGAATGCATCTTTTGCATCCAACTTATTTGCTGAAACAGCTTTTCCAAGTAAAGTTACATATTTTTCTTCCAAGCGCTGACGTTTGATATTCTTTTCCCAAAACATCCAGAACGAGCGTGCTTTTTGGATTTCACTTTGTTGTTCTGCAGACATACTTGCTGTATTGCTGTCGTTTTCAATTACTTTCAAGAAGCGCAACAAAGCAGCTTTATCGAACGTTCCTGTCTGCGGGTTAGCAAACATCTGCATCTGCTGAATAACCGGAGAAATGTTCTCACCCTGAACCATGTCAAACAACTCTTCCGGAGTTATCTGTAATCCTAACTTTGCCGTTGCTTTTTCGAGTACAGCATCTTGTACCAATCCATCAAATACCGACTGACGAATTTGTGTTTGATACTCTTCAGGGATGTTATTTGTTCCTGATTGCGATTTGTAAACATCGGTCATCTCGTCCACGAGATCCTGATATTCATGAATCTTTACAACTTTACCATCAATCTCAGCGACTTTTTCCTGAGACTGTCTGAAATAAGTAGAACCGGAGTTAAAAAAGTCCCCCAAAATGAAAGCGAGTAATGCAAAACCTACAATGAATACAAGCAACCCCGCTTTACTTCTGATTTTTTCCAGCGTAGCCATTTACTTTATCTTTTTTTTTTATATTATTATTCATTCTTTAAGGGCACGAAGATACGAAAAAAAGGAATTAAAACACCGTTTCTCTACTTTTTTTTATTATTTTGCTATTTTCATTCGAACTAATTCAATCTTCGTTGCCGTTACTTTTATGATTTTAAATGTATATTTATCTATAACTACCGACTCGTTGAGCTTTGGAAAATCCTGATAATGAAACAGAATAAACCCTGCGATAGTCACATAATCATCCGATTCAGGGAGGTCCAGTTCGAACTTCTCGTTTAATGCATCAATTTCCACACGGCCAGACAACAAATACTCATCTTCGCCCACTTTCTTTGCTATAACCGTTTTTACATCATGTTCATCTTCTATCTCTCCGAATATTTCTTCCACAAGATCCTCTAAAGTAACAATACCCGAAGTACCACCAAACTCATCAACCACAACAGCCAAACTACGCTTCTCCTGCATCAGCAGTTTCATCAGTTTATTAGCAGCCATGGTTTCGGGAACGATAGAAACAGTACAAATACTTTGAGTCCAATCCGTCGGATTCTTAAACATCTCTGACGAGTGAATATACCCAATAATATCATCGATATTTTCATTATAGACTACAATCTTTGAAAGTCCAGTCTCTACAAATCTCGCACGAAGTTCTTCCATTGTAGCAGTTTTGTCACATGCTACAATCTCCGTACGCGGAACAATGCAATCACGCAAACGGACATCTGAAAATTCGAGTGCATTCTGAAATATTTTTACTTCCGTATCCATGTCCGAATTTTGCGGTGCATTCTCAATGCTTTTTTGAATAAAGTAATCCAGATCAATTTTACCCAAAGGATGCTGGTTATAAACTGTAACATTCTTCACCCCTACCATCTTCAAAATCATATAAGAGGATAAGGAGCAGAATTTGGATATCGGATACAATACTATATATATAATGTATAGAGGAACTGAAAAAAGCCTGAGTGAAAAGTTCGGATTAAGCTTAAAGATTGTCTTTGGAATAAATTCTCCCGCAAACAAAATCAAGATTGTAGAGATGACCGATTGTAAAAAAACAATCATTGCTTCATTGCTGACCCACATGGCAATAAACGGTTCAAGCAAAATAGCCATTTGCAGACCGTAAATAACCAAGGCGATATTATTGCCGACCAACATCGTTGAAATAAACTGACTCGGGTTGCGATAGAACACATCCAGAATTCGAGAGGTCAGTTTTTTTTCTTCTTTATCTACTTCAAATCGAAGTTTGTTTGAAGATACAAAAGCGATCTCCATCCCCGAAAAGAATGCAGAGAAGAACAACGATATAAGTATGTAAACAAGCAAATTCACAATATTCAGTCTTAATTAAAACGCCTCGTCCCTATCAGAACGGAATCAGGGATACTGCTTTCTTTGGCAGAATCAGAAGGCGATGTACTTACAGGAAACTCACCCGTAGAATTGAATATCCGATAATCGGTCATTTCTTGGTTTGATTCAAAACCTATTCCGGTAATAATCTTATCAGCTTCCTGAATCTTCATGAACTTATCGGAATAGAGCTTGGCTTCTCTTTGATCCCAATAAAGGAGAGAAGTTTCAAACTTACTACCTTGTAGACTAACAATCTTTACATTTCCCACCAATTTCCACAAGTGTTTTCTTGAATAATTGTACGCTGTATCAGCTTTAATAAATCCTTCGGTATGGAAGAGAGTATCATACTTTTCGACATAAAGGCCTTTTGGGAAGAACCAATAAGGTTCTTTTGCCTTATCAAAAATCAGCCATAGTTTCGATACCAGTCGATATCGTGTAATTCCCGAATCTGAAATCAGCATGGACACATTTTCTGTTCTTACCGTAAAACTCTTTTCCGAATCGAACTTAAGTTTTACAATCTCTCTCTTTTCCTTGCTGCAAGAAGCACAAAACGAAAGAAGCATAATAACTACCGTAAAGATAGTTATTATGCCCTTTTTATTTGTTTTAACCAGAAAACGGTTCACTGCCATTATTATCTTACGATAACAGTCTCACCTATCCAGCCACCAATTCTAAATGCTTTACCTTTATCCAAATCCGGATGCATAAAGATTTCTTCTGTTGAAGGCAAGTGAGCACGATATGTACCAATCAGCTTGTTTGCTTCAGCTGCACAACTTGGATCAACAGATTTTGCCTTTTCGAATTTATCGATTGCAGCATAATAAACAGCCTTTGCCAATACAGCATCGTCCGGATAAATAGATCTAGCAGACTTTGCATACAAGTTACCGATTAAGATATAAGGGTCACCATAAGAGCCATTAGCATCGATAGCCTTCATACAATACTGTCTTGCTTTAGAATTATTTCCCTGTTCATAAGAAAGGACTGCGATCAAATAATAATCTTCAGCTTTTTCCTTATTTTCTGTTTCCATTTTTGCAGCTTCTTCAAAATACTGCATTGCCTTGTCATACTCTTTAGCCTTTACAGCCTGTTTTGCAATACCCAAGGCAGCATCTGCACTAGGTTCAAGTTTGTAAGCGTAAGCGCCGGCAGCATAGAATGCATCTATTTCCTGGCAACGAACACGTCTCAACAAAGAGATGATTTCTTTTAACTTCGGCAGATCGTTCTTTACTTCTTCAACTTTTGAAGAATACATCTTCTGTAAGGTTTCGCAATCAGCTGCACCACTGTTTGCAAATGTAACATCCAACGTTGACTTATAAGCGGCTAATGCTGTTTTCAGTTTTTCATTGCTTGCTGCATCCTTCAATTGTTTATCGAAGATTGCTGAGCATTTCAGATAATCCTGAATGTACTGAGGTTTGAGGTTAGGATCCTTCTGCATCATTTTTAAAGAAGCAAAAGCAAACATACTGACCGTACCTGATTCAGTATCATCACCGAATTCATCGATAGCAGCTTTTGACCAGTTATAAATTGTCTTATTGTCGGCAGCATCACCCATATACTGAACGTAATCTCCCAGTTTATGAGCAACAATCCAATTTTTGCCATAACGCTGGTCATCACCAAAGTATTTGATACGCTTGTCGTACATCGACATCAAATCATTAACAAGAGCACTTTTCTTAGCAGCATCTTTTGCATTAGATATCTGCCAACCATAAATCTTGGCACCATACAGATAAATATCCTTATGTGCACCCGGACATTCATCGTAAGCTTTCTTCCAAAACTCATAAGCGTCCTTGAAATTACCAGACTTAGCATACGGAACGAACAAACTGATGTTTGTTACACAACGTACACTATCCTCACCATGACCAAATGGCGTTCCGGAATCTACACCTTTCTGTGCATATCCTCCGAATGACATCATCGCGCATCCGATAGCCAATACTAAAACTTTGACTTTCATATCTATTTTTCAATTATATAAAGTTAACTACTTTAATTGTCAAAATGTTCTTGCAAAAACGATGTTTTTACTACTCTACTTTTCTCTTGAAGAACCAAAGTTCATTAAACGTATAATTCAACGTGAAACGAAAATACTGTTCATCAATCATATTTGTCTTCACTTCCGGATTTTTCTTTACATACTCTAAAGAGATGTTAAGAAAAGAACGGTTATCAACCAGCGGTAAACCGAAACCTAAGCTTGCACCAATTTCATGATAACTGTCTCCGTCAGGATTAGCCGTCGTCTGATTCATACGCAAATATGAGTTATTGTAATGAACACCAGCACGATACTTCATCTTACTGAAAAAGGCTTTACTCTGATAATTGGGAATATATTCGCAACCACCCCCAATTCTATATTCATTATTAAAACGATTTTCGTCGCCAAAGTACGGCATTTTTTTCCAATTTTCATAGGAAAAATCAACTGCTAACGTTAATTTATTTTGTTTTACATAAGAAACACCTATTCCATACTTGTTCGGTAAAGAAAAATCCTTGTTCGTAATCGTATCTGAACTAAGCGTTTCTCCCGTTGATGAAGAGACATAAGCTATTGTTGAATTATACGACTTCGCATGTAAATTCTTTTTAGGCGAAAAGATTGCACCAAAGGTCAATCGCTCAGTTTTACTGATCGGGTGCGTATATTGTAAACCGAAATCGAACCTCAAATCACGGACCCTCAATTCCTCACTTCTCGAAGTATTATAAGCTCCCGTTGATTCACCGCTCATCGTTATCACCTGGCTGTGCGTTATATTTCCGAATAGAAATCCGATATTAGCACCGACAGATAAACGTTTCTTCCAAATATCATACGAAGCGCCGCCATAAAAATTGGTAAGTCCACCCGTTCCATTATATGACTCTGTATAGGTAACATCGCTGCTGGAGCGAACAGCCCCAAATTTGTAGCCAACAAACGAATACGGAAGCAGACCTGCACTCACTGCCAAGCGGCGTGAGATAGGGAACTGTAATGCCATATATTCCACATTTCCATTCTTATCATGTTGACGCGTATTGCCATCGTCGAACCATGAAAGCTGAGCAGCAACACCGAAGTCGAAGATAAAAGTCAACGAATCCATGCTGCTATAGGAAGCGGGGTTCAATGGATTTATCTGCAATGGTGAACGTAAACCAATACCTACACCTCCCATCGCTCTACCGGCTCCAAAAGAGCGGTCGCCCAAATCGCCATAACCATAGCGCGTATACGGCGAGTTGGTATTATTCTGTGCCATAACTGCCACACTAATAAAAGCAAGAACGCCTGTTATCAATAGCTTATTAATTCTCAACATTATACTCTAAGATCCTATTTAATCCTGTCAACACTAAATTAATGTCTGCAAAGATGGGGTTTTTTAGTCGTCCTACAAAATAAAACGAATTCCCTCCAGTTAAAAAAACAAAAAGGTTAGGATATTTTAGCCGAAGACTATCCATATATCCATCCATCTCGTAAACTATGCCATTTACTACGCCTGCCCGAATAGCCGTTTCGGTTGATATCCCCACCGAGGGAACTTCTTCTTCTTCGGTTATCAAAGGCAATTTCTGCGTAAATTGATGCAATGCCTTAAAACGCATATTCATTCCGGGAGAAATATTTCCTCCGAGATAGCTGCCTGAAGCCTCGATCAACTCATACGTGATAGCTGTTCCTGCATCAATTACCAGAACATCTCTATCAGGTTTGAGGAAATTGGCTCCAACAGCCGCTGCCACTCTGTCCTGTCCCAACGTTGCCTTCGTTTCATATTGAACTTTGATGGGCAGTGCCACCTCTTCATTCAAAAAAACAAAACGATGCAAATGTTCATCCAGAAAAGAAATCAAACGCTCGTCTTTCTTAACCACTGTCGAGAAGATACCATTTACCAACGGATACTGTTCAAAAAGAGCGGCTGCCGCTTTATCATCAAAATCGCTATATATAGCAGAGGTTAGCATCTGCCCTTTATCGTATACAGCCACTTTAACTAATGTGTTCCCTTGTTCAATGATAAGATTCACGTTATCTGAAATTTTCCGCAAAGGAAAGCAAAATTGCTGAATAATCACCTATATCAATGCCATAAAGTTCAAAATTCAAGTTGACAGGTATCCTTAACAACGATTTTTAGTGGACTATCAATTTCTGACTCCACTTGTTTTTACCTGATTGAGCCCATACAATATAAATACCCGACTCTTCCACCGAAAAGCGGAAATTACCTGAACCTCTTCTCTTCAAATCTGTTTTACCATCCATACTAACCACTCTGTAAATACAATCGGAATCAGACGACACACATATCTGATGACCTATAACACATACATCCGGTTCATTCCAAATCGATGTCTGCATCTTTTTATCAAACAGCAGTCGATAAACATAAACAGACGTATTTTTCTTATTGCCAATCACTTTTATCTCATTTGTTCCAGCTGGCAAATATATAGAGCCTAATTTTTCTACTTTGAAACTATCCACTTTTCCTGTGGAAGAGAAAGGATACTCATAAATATCTCCATTGATTGAGACTTGAAGCATTCCCGACTGCTCACTACCTATTTCGGCATACAAATCATAGTTTCTCTCTTTTTCTGTCTGAACCGACCATTCCATATCCTTCAAAGGGACACAGCATGCGCCATGACAATTTCCCCAAGGGGCAACCCACATAAAATTACTCGTACAAGAACTGTAGACGGATAATGCATTTTCATCTTTAGCCTCATCAAAATACTTTTTTCCATCCATATATATATTACTGAAAGCGACTTTGACAACAGCATTATCAACTGATGAGTCCGGATAAAAGACAAATTCATGACCTTTCTTTTCAAAAGGGACTGCCATTCCATTCAAGGTCGCCGACTCAATATCACCATATACACCGGTCAATATCAGAGGTTCTGTTTTCAACAGATAATGAAGATATAAAGTATTACCCCGACGTGTCACACGACCAAAATCCTGCCCATATCTCATACCGTTACTCTGTGTACCATAAATACTTTCACCATTCAACTGCGTATAAACCTGTAAATGATGCATAATATTATAGACTTGCTGATCAAACGTTCCATCTTCCTTGGGCGGAACATTCAACAAGATATTTCCGCCTTTACTATTGGCACTTAATATATCATCCAACACAAACGGCCAGTCTTTATAAGCAATATAAGACGAATAACCCCATGACCATGAAACAGAAGTACACAATTCAAACGGCCGTTGGAAAAACTTGTCGATAGAATTTTCCTGAGTTGCAAAATCACCTTCATTGAATGACAGACGGTCATTGAATATGATACGAGAAGAATAATTAGGATGGTTTTTTATTGCCTGTAAAAAAGACTCAGAGAATGCCTTCATTTTCGGAGAAAGAACATCGGGAGAGTCCCACCATATCATATCAATCTGTTTTCCATATCTATCCATTATCTCATTTAATATACGGATAGTCTTCTTTGAATACCGCTCCATTTCCGAAGGCGTGTACGATTGATATGAGATTTCAGGAATCGGTCCGAAGCCTCCCTCTTCCATCCAATCGCGATTCTGCGAAAAATAAAGTCCCATTTTCAGTCCAGCTGATTTGGCAGCCGTCACCAGTTCGCCCGTAAGATCGCGGCCATGAGCTGCTGAATTAGTTGTACACCAATCAGATATATTAGACGGATACATCAAGAAGCCGTCATGATGCTTTACAGTAAATACAATATATTTCATTCCGGCATCTTTAGCCATCTTGACTATAGAGTCGGCATTGAATAATGAAGCCGTAAACTGTTGGGCATATTTCCGATAATTCTCTCGAGGAATTCCTGCAACATAAAGTATCCATTCTGCTCCCCATGTAGAAATAAATGGTTGATCTGCCGTATATGCAGGATGATTCAAACTGACTCCTTCGTAATAACCATTCAAAGCAGAATAAACGCCATAATGGATAAACATGCCCAGCCTTCCTTCTTCAAACCAGCGCGTATTCCCTTTTTGGGCAAAAACGACAGTTGGTATTATTATTAAGAGTACATAAAGACAAAAACGTTTCATGATAAAAGACAATCCATGATAATATTAAGTTTCATGCAAAGTTATACATTATTTATATAATACGAAGTAATCGCGAAAAAACATAGAAAAATGATATTTTGACGGTGCAACATAATGAGGCAAATGATACCCAAACACCAACTATTTAATTTTCGCAAATAGCTAAATACAAAGACGATAAAAAACGCGAATTTTTATTCGAATCAAAGTTCCAACGCATTCGAATGAAAGTATCATTTCATTCGAATGAAATGGTTTTCGCATCCGAATGAATTTGGAAAAACATTCGAATGAATTTCAAAATACATTCGGATGTAATTTTTGACAGACTCAGAGAAAAAATTCAAAACTTATATATTTGACATGCTATTTTAAAGCATCGGCAACGGCTTCCAGATAATTGTGCAGTTTTGTACATTTGGTCAAACGCTTGAAGCTCTTCTTATCTATTTGAGGAGACAAATACGCCCAATAACATTGCATTTTAGTGAGAAGCTGCACTTCTCCCTGACATACAGAAGATTCGTAGGCATAAATAATGTCGTGCACACGACGAATTCCATCCCGCAACTGCTGTTCGCTCCAAGTTTCTCCTCTTTGATATTCAACAGCCATCGAAGGACGCGCCAACAGTCCGCGGCCTACCATGACACCGGCAACCGAAGGGAAACGCTCCGTTACCTTTGCGATATCTTCTACACTATGGATATCACCATTATAAATCAATGGATGTTGACACTTTCCTGCAAATCGGGAAAAGGCTTCCCAATCAGCTTCGCCCCGATATTGCTGCACGCCTACACGCGGATGTAAGGTGATTTGCTGCAAAGGCGCCTCATTAAGAGCTTCAACCAACGCCATTCCTTCGTCAGCAGAAGTCATGCCGACGCGCATCTTGATGGAAAAACGGACATCCGGATAATCGGATAAAGCCTTCAATATCCGCAAAGCTTCATCCGGTGCAGCTAAAAGACCGACACCCTTATGTCGTTTGGTAAGAAGAGGAAACGGACAACCCCAATTTAAATCTACTTCATGATAGCCCAGTTTTCCAACAACAAGCATCAGCGACTTCAGTTCCTCCACATTGCCTGCCAGGAGTTGCGGAACAAAATGCGCTTTTTCCAAAACATTGCGATTCGGATCAATATCACGCAAATCACGATTACGAACGCCATCTTTTTCCCAACGAACGAAAGGCGAATAGTAAACATCGACACCGCCGAACACACGTGCATGCGCCTCACGATATATGGCAGTAGTGAATCCTTGCAAAGGAGCAAAACAAATCGGGTATATCATTTATCCAGTATTATTTACATGCTTTAAGCACACAAAGATAGGCAAAAGTAAAATTCATTCCGAAAAACCTATGAATCTCTTCTCTTTTTTATACCTTTGCAGCCAATATTTACATCACACGCATTCTACGCAAGAGCAATCGTGCGGAACAGAAAAAGAATGTACTAAGAAAAAGGTTTAAAAGATGATGAGAAAAGGGTTGCTCCTGTTTCTGCTTTCTATTTTATTGATGCCGCTTCATGCGCAATATGGTAGTCTGACTAACAAATCACAAGTCAGCCTCCTCACTGTTGCCTCATCTGAAGATGAAGTCTATACCATCTACGGACATTCAGCTATACGCATCAAAGACCCGCTCCAAAAACTCGATATCATTTTCAACTATGGCATATTCGACTTTTCAAAACCTCATTTTGTCTATCATTTTACAAAAGGTGAAACCGATTATCAACTAGGCATCAATGGGTTCAGCGATTTTATTGTCGAATATGAGATGCGTGGCAGCGAAGTAACCGAACAGGTACTGAATCTCGACTCCATACAAAAGGACAATCTTTGGAAGGCATTGATGATAAACGCACTACCGGAAAATAGAGTCTATCGGTACAATTTTTTCTTCGATAACTGCGCAACCCGTCCGGAAGTCATAATCGAGAAATGTACAGGCAATCGTATTCAATATCACGATGCCTATACACCGGAATCATTCAGAAAAGTAATCAACGAATGTTCGCGTCATAAACCGTGGTTGACTTTCGGTTGCGATCTGGCATTGGGAGCACCGACTGACCGCAACATGACTGCACACGAAAAGAATTTTCTTCCGCCATTTCTGAAAGAATCATTTGCAAAAGCGACCGTGACAGGAAGCGACGGAACGGAAAAGCAACTGGTTGCATCAACAAACACCCTGATAAAAGGCGTTGCCAACGATGCGCCTGTACAACAAGGATGGTTGACACCGCTGTTTTGCTGCTGGACACTATTTGCTTTCATTACAATACTGACGTTATTCGAAGCCCGAAAAAAAACCTATTGGCGCATCATCGACTGCCTGCTGTTTCTGATAGCCGGACTGGGCGGTTGTGTCATCTTTTTTCTCTGCTTCATATCAACGCATCCCTGCATCTGGCCTAACTGGCAGATTGTTTGGTTGCATCCGCTTCATCTCATAGCCGTTTGGTTATTTGCAATTAAAAAATGCAGAATTGCTGCAAATTACTATCATTTTATTAACTTTGCAGTGCTTTTACTGATGCTGATCGGATGGCATTTCATTCCACAGCATCTTAATACAGCCTTTATTCCGCTCGTAATGAGCCTTTGTCTCCGTTCGGGATACGGCGTTTATAGAAAAATATGGAACATCGAGTAAGACAAATATTAACATCGCTTCTGGCACTCCTTGCCGTCACCAACATGGATGCGCAACAACGCATTCCGAAACTGGTGGTTTGCATTACGGTAGACCAGCTTCGGGGCGATTATATCGAATATTTCTACAATACGTTCGGCGAGCGTGGATTCAAACGCTTGATGAACGAGGGACTTACATATAATAATATACGATTTGAATTTTCAGATATCGATGAAGCCAGTGCTTTCGCTACACTATTCAGTGGAAGCGACCCGTGCTATAACGGAATAACCGGCGACAATAAATACGATTTTGATAATTCCAAAGAAGTTTCTATCCTGTACGATCCCGATTATATTGGCAATTATACCAAAGACCACTATTCGCCAAGAAAGTTTTACAGCTCGACCATCGGAGACGAACTGAAAATTGCATCTAACGGCAAAAGTGATGTTTTCGCCATTGCACCGAATGTTGAAGCAGCTATTTTATCAGCCGGACATGCAGCAAACGCCGCATTCTGGATGGAAGACTATAACGGGAAGTGGGCAACAACGACCTTCTACAAGGGTGTTCCATGGTATGTCGACAAATATAACAACAGCAACGAATCGGTATCAGCGCGTGTGAACAAGATGACTTGGACACCAGCACTCCCGACCAACAGATACAATGCATTTCCATACGTATCAAACACAACTCCATTCAAGTACACCTTCAAGGATAATACAATGGAGTGCTATTTTAATCTGAAGACAACACCACTGATCAACGAAGAAATTAACCAGCTGGCTTTCAGATTTATTGATTACGCTGCTTTCGGCACAAGAGGTTGTCCGGACATGTTGTCAATCACATATTATGCGGGCAACTACCGCGGCAACATGAATAAGGAATACACCTACGAAATACAAGACACATACTATCAACTTGACAAAAATATCGAACAGCTTATCGATAAGATCGACAAGAAAGTAGGCCTTGCCAATACGTTGATTGTATTTACAGGTTCGGGTTATTACAAGAGTGAAGAGCAGTATGCTCCAGGAATGCAGCTGACAAACGGCGAATTCCATCCCAAACAATGCGTGGCACTGCTCAACATGTATCTGATGGCAGTCTACGGACAACAGAGCAATTGGGTGAAAGGCTTCTACGACAATCAGATCTATCTGAATCGCAAAGCCATCGAAAACGCCAAACTCGATTTGATTGCTTTCCAAGAAAAAGCAGCAGAATTCCTGCGTGAGTTCAGCGGAATACAATATGTCGTGAGCGAGCATGTATTGCGTACCGGCAATTGGAACGAACTGACAGCCGAATATCTGGAAGGAACACATCTTTCAACACGAGGCGACTTGATAATCAAGTTGCAACCGGGATGGGTCATCAACAACGATAATCCGGGAGAAAAAGTTAAGGTTATAAGAAATAATGCAGTCATCACTCCTCTAATATTTATGGGCGACGGTATCAAACCCGAACATATCTATCGCGAAGTGAAAGCTACGGACATTGCTCCAACAGTTACGCACGTACTGAGAATCAGACCACCAAATGCCGCAAAGGGGCTACCACTTAAGGAATTGACAATTGACAATGGACAATTGACGGGTTCTTCAAACAAGAAATAATTATCCATTACATATTATTTATAAACAATCCGATTGATATGGATGAAAGATATAGAAGCCATCGGTATCAATTATCAATAATAAACAGATTATGGGATTTAACGAATTTATGACGAAGCTGTTTGGCAACAAGTCGCAGCGAGATCTGAAAGAGATCACCCCTTACGTAAATAAAATTAAAGCAGCATATCCGGCTATCAAGGCGCTTTCAAATGATGAATTGCGTGCAAAAACAAATGAACTGAAAAAACGAATCAGCGATTACGTTGCTGAAGATCGCGCTAAAGTGGTAGAACTCCGCCAAGGCATTGAAAGCAAAGAGCTGGAAGAACGCGAAGCTATTTGGGCAGAAGTAGATAAACTGGAGAAACATATCACCGACAAGCTCGAGATTGTTCTTGACGAAGTCCTCCCAGAAGCTTTTTCAATCATGAAAGATACGGCCCGCCGATTCTTTGAAAATGAGACAATCGAAGTAACAGCCACCGATTTTGATAGAGACTTGGCAACATCACATGATTTTGTAGAAATAGATGGCGACAAAGCCTTATATCACAATCACTGGATGGCAGGAGGTAATGAAATAACCTGGGATATGGTTCATTACGATGTTCAGCTGTTTGGTGGTGTCGTTCTCCATAAAGGCAAAATTGCCGAAATGGCAACTGGTGAAGGAAAAACCTTAGTGGCTACCTTGCCGGTATTTTTGAATGCTTTGACAGGCAATGGCGTTCACATTGTCACCGTCAACGATTACTTGTCAAAACGTGACTCCGAATGGATGGGTCCGCTTTACATGTTCAACGGACTTTCAGTTGATTGTATTGATAAGCATCAGCCAAACTCTGATGCACGCCGTAAAGCATATAATGCCGATATTACTTTCGGTACAAATAATGAATTCGGTTTCGACTACTTGCGTGATAATATGGCTATCAGTCCGAGCGACTTGGTACAACGCCAGCACAACTACGCCATTGTCGATGAGGTCGACTCCGTATTGATTGATGATGCCCGTACACCGTTGATTATCTCCGGTCCTATTCCAAAAGGCGAAGATCAACTGTTTGAAGAGTATCGTCCGAATGTAGAAGTCGTTGTGAATGCACAGAAAGATCTATGCTCTAAATATCTTATCGAAGCCAAAAAGAAAATGGCAAGCAATGACCAGAAAGAAGTTGAAGATGGCTCTGTACAACTCTATCGTTCTTTCAAAGGTTTTCCAAAAAACAAGGCTTTGATCAAGTTCTTAAGCGAACAGGGAATCAAGGCACAAATGCTGAAAACGGAAGAATACTTCCTGTCAGAAAATATGCGTCACATGCATGAAGCTACTGATGAACTCTATTTCGTTATTGATGAAAAGAACAACAGTATCGAATTGACAGATAAGGGTATCGATCTGCTGACCGGTAAAACCGATGATCCTACGTTCTTTGTATTACCGGATATCACAGCTCAGCTGTCAGAACTCGACCACATTAAGGAAGAAGAAGAAAGACAGGCAAAGAAAGACGAACTGCTCACAACCTATGCTGTAAAAAGCGAACGTGTACATACCGTCAACCAGTTGCTGAAAGCATACACCTTATTTGAGAAAGACGACGAATATGTAGTTATGGACGGTCAGGTAAAGATCGTCGACGAACAGACCGGTCGTATTCTTGAAGGCCGTCGTTATTCAGATGGTCTGCATCAAGCTATCGAAGCCAAGGAACGCGTACAGGTTGAAGCTGCAACTCAAACCTTCGCAACTATCACTTTACAGAACTACTTCCGTATGTACCACAAACTTGCAGGTATGACAGGTACTGCTGAAACAGAAGCCGGTGAGTTCTGGGATATCTACAAACTGGATGTTGTTGTCATTCCGACAAACCGTCCGGTTATCCGCGAAGATATGAACGACCGCATCTATAAGACCAAGCGCGAAAAATATGCAGCCGTTATCGAAGAGATTGTGAATCTAACAAATGCCGGGCGTCCGGTACTTGTGGGTACAACCTCAGTCGAGATCTCTGAGCTGTTAAGCAGAATGCTGACACTCCGCAAAATCAAACACAACGTATTGAATGCGAAACTGCACCAGAAAGAGGCCGAAATCGTTGCGTTGGCAGGTCAGTCGAGTACTGTAACTATTGCAACCAACATGGCCGGTCGTGGTACGGATATCAAACTTTCGCCTGAAGTAAAAGCCGCAGGCGGTTTGGCAATTATCGGTACTGAACGTCACGAAAGCCGTCGTGTAGACCGCCAGTTGCGTGGTCGTTCCGGTCGTCAGGGCGATCCGGGTTCATCTGTATTCTTCGTCTCTTTGGAAGATGACCTGATGCGTATCTTTGCATCCGACAAAATTGCCGGGCTGATGGATAAGCTAGGATTCAAAGAAGGTGAGGTTTTGGAACACAGCATGTTGAGCAAATCTGTTGAACGTGCTCAGAAGAAGGTTGAAGAGAACAACTTCGGTATTCGTAAACGTTTGCTGGAATATGATGATGTCATGAACTCGCAACGTAACGTTATCTATACACGTCGTAAACATGCATTGATGGGCGAACGTATTGGCATGGATGTGCTCAATACCATATATGATACATCAATAGCAATCATTGACCAACATTTGGAATCATCTGATTTCGAAGGATTCAAAACGGAACTGTATAAGACTTTCGCCATGGAAAGTCCGTTCAGTGAGGATGAATTCAAGAGCATGAAACAGTCGGATCTGGAGAACAAACTCTTTGATGCCGCACTGACACTCTTCAAACGTAGAATGGAAAGAATGGCACAAGTTGCTTATCCGGTCATCAAACAAGTATTCGAAAATCAGGGAGCGATGTATGAAAACATTCTTATTCCAATCACGGATGGCAAACGGATGTATAACATTTCCTGCAACCTGAAGGAAGCTTACGAATCAGAATGCAAGGCAATCAATAAAGCATTCCAGAAGACAATCATCCTCCATACGATTGATGAAGCTTGGAAAGAACATCTGCGTGAGATGGATGAGTTACGTAATTCAGTTCAGAATGCCAGCTACGAAAATAAGGATCCATTGTTGATTTACAAACTCGAGGCTTACAACCTGTTCAAGAATATGATTGATACGATGAACCGCAAGACTTCATCTATCCTTATGCGTGGTCAGATTCCTGTACGTGAAGAGCCTACTGAAGAAGAGAAGAAAGCAATGGCAGTACGTCAGGCAGCTGAGGCAGCTCAACAACGCATAGCTTTGCAACGTGCCATGTCCGAACGACATGAAGACATGAGTAAATACCGTGCTGAAAAAGATGATTTGAACGCTGCAGCCCAGGCAAATGTTCCACAACAAGTACACCAGGAACCGGTTCGCGCCGAAAAGCATGTAGGTCGTAATGATCCTTGTCCTTGTGGCAGTGGGAAAAAGTATAAAAACTGTCACGGCAAAGGATTATAAGCAAAACATAGCCTAAAGAGCTATTTATATATCAGAAACAGAGTCATATACATCATAAGATGTGTATGACTTTGTGCTATATGTACATTTACACTAATCTAGATATTCGCAAGATTATATATACTTTTTTATAATATTTAGCATTAATCTGTCAGATATCTTTGTATATTTCGCCCGTAAATCCTTTAAAAACTATCAGTATGACAATTGGTATTCCAAAAGAAATCAAAAACAACGAAAACCGAGTAGCGTTAACACCTGCCGGAGCTAAAGAGTTGGTAAAAAGAGGGCACACCGTATATGTACAGCACACAGCCGGTGAACACAGTGGATTCACAGATGAAGCTTACACTGCAGTAGGTGCACAGATTCTGCCAACGATTGAAGAAGTATACAAGATTGCTGAAATGATTGTGAAAGTAAAAGAGCCTATTGAAAGCGAGTACAAGCTAATTCGCAAAAACCAATTGGTTTTCACTTACTTCCATTTTGCTTCAGAAAAAGAGTTGACACAGGCCATGCTAGAGAGTGGTGCTGTATGTCTGGCGTATGAAACTGTAAAAGATGCATCTGGAGCACTTCCACTTTTGGTTCCAATGAGCGAAATAGCAGGACGTATGTCTATTCAGGAAGGCGCTCGTTTTCTAGAGAAACCACAAGGCGGAAAAGGTATCCTAATGGGTGGTGTTTCAGGTGTTAAACCTGCAAAAGTATTAGTATTAGGTGGCGGTGTTGTAGGACGTAATGCTGCTGTTACAGCTGCCGGAATGGGAGCCGATGTAACGATTGCCGATATTTCGCTTCCATGCTTACGTCACATCGACGACATTATGCCTGCAAATGTAAAGACACTTTATTCTTCACCTTATAATATTGAACAAGAACTTCCAACGACCGATCTAGTTGTAGGTGCAGCACTGATTCCGGGTGCAAAAACGCCACACCTTCTGACACGCGATATGCTGAAATTGATGAAACGAGGCAGTGTTCTTGTTGATGTTGCTATCGATCAGGGTGGTTGCTTTGAAACATCGCATCCAACAACTCACACGGATCCAATTTACGAAGTTGATGGTATTGTTCACTATTGTGTAGCCAACATTCCGGGCGCTGTTCCAATGACATCTACTTTGGCTCTTACAAATGCCACATTCCCATACATTATAAAACTGGCAGATAAAGGTTGGAAACAAGCTTGCAAAGAAGACAAAGGGTTGGCTCTTGGTCTCAACATCGTTGAAGGTAAAGTTACCTTCCCGGGCGTAGCCGATGCTTTTGGATTGGAATATCATCCAATGGCTTTATAATGACACAATAAACGGTTACTATATATACAATCATCCGGGCTCACGAACTTATATAATAAGGTAAGCAAAGGAGTCCGGATTATTTTCTATTTTTCTTTACAAAACAAAAAAAAACAAAATTGCTTTGTATTTTATAAGAGAGTCGCTATCTTAGTGCTCAATAATAACAAAAACTATTTACGCACCATGAAGAAAATTATTTTAGTATTGGCTATTTGCCTGAGTGCAGGAAATTTATTTGCACAAAATGCTACCAATTCAGCAGCAGACAAACTTCGTTCAGAAGGTGATGCTGCAATGAAAGCTAAAAACTATGCATTAGTAGTAACGAAGTACAGTGAATTTTTGAAACAAACGAACTATGAAGATGCAGGCCGAATCTTTAATTGTGCTTATGCAGCTTTCAATGCAAAGAAGTATGACGATGCTGTTAAGTTTTATGACATGGCTATCAAAAAGAAATATAACTTGGCAAATTCATACGTAGGCAAAGCAATGGCATTACGCACTTTGGACAAAGGTGCTGAATTCATAGCTGCAGCAAAAGAAGGTTTGAAAGAAATCCCAGGTGACGCAAACTTGGAAAAGTTAGTGTACGCTTATTGCATCAAAACCGGTCAAACAGCTCAGCAAGCCGGTAAATTGGACGTTGCTGAAGATATGTTTAAAGACGTATTGGAATTGAGTAACAAGACTTATAAAGGTAATGCTTTATACAGCTTAGGCGTAATGTCTTACAATTCGGGCGCTAAGATCTTAAAAGCAGCTGCTCCATTGGCTCAATCCGATGCCGATAAGTACAAAGCTGAGAAAGCAAAAGCAGATGCTCAAATGGCAAAAGCTAAAGAGTATTTAGGACAAGCCGTTGAACTGAACCCTGCAGATGCAAACTCTAAAAAAATATTGGATGCTATCAATTCAATGAAGTAACAGTTATAAGAGTCTATATCAGTTATTTAGTAATTATCTAAATGTGATATAGACTCTTTTTTTGTGCCTATTTTCTAGCGTCACCTTAATTATTTTCAATTTGTTCATTACCGTTTATCAAATAAATGTCTAATTTAGCGGCGTATTTTTAAAACCCCTTATAGGAAGATTAAAATAACATTAAACATGAACAATGTCCTAATTTTATTAGACAAAGAAAGTGATTGGCAGCCTTACTACAAAACAAGCAGTATACTGACTGTTTCGGATTATCTAAAATCCAAATCAAAAGAGAAAGAAAGAAAATTAGTAATCAACTTAAGTAATGATTATAGCTACAATTCAGAAGGATATTACAGTTCCTTACTTGCACAGGCGAGAGGACATCACATCATTCCTGGTGTAGAACTAATTAACAAGGTTGAAGCCGGAACAGGTATCCGAATGGACCGCAATCTGCAAAAACTCTGTTATCAGTGGATTCAGAAGAACAACATCACCGAAAACTGGTATCTCAATATTTATTTTGGTACATGTAAAGAAAAAGAAATCGAAAGAATTGCTCGTTTCATATACGAGAACTACCCTGCTCCCCTTTTGAGAGTTTGCTTCAACAACAAACCTAACAATCAAATCGAAAGCATACAGTTTTTGCATCTTAATCAATTAAATGAAGAAGAAGAAACGCTCTTTGCCGATGCTTTGGATCGCTTCAACAAAAAAATATGGCATTCGCCTAAATCGGCACCAGCTCCACGTTACAACCTTGGAATATTAGTGGAACCGACAGAGAAGTTTCCACCCAGCAATAGCGGTGCTATCCACAAGTTTATGGAGATTGCCAAAAAGATGGATATTCATGCAGAGCTGATTACAGAAGACGATGCAACAAGACTGATGGAGTTCGATGCATTATTCATTCGTGCTACAACGGCATTGAACCATTATACTTTTCATCTCTCGCAAAGAGCAGCTCAAAATGGAATGGCTGTCATTGATGACCCCGTCTCCATCATTCGCTGCACAAATAAAGTTTATCTGAAGGAATTATTCGAAAGAGAAAAAATTCCGGCACCTACATCAACGCTAATCTTCCGCTCAAACAACAATACGTTTGAAAATATTGCCGCTCAGGTCGGAACTCCATTTATCCTTAAAATTCCGGATGGCTCCTATTCTATCGGTATGCACAAGATAAGCAATGAAGAAGAACTAAAAAGTGCACTCGATATCATGTTTAAGGAATCGGCAATCTTACTGGCTCAAGAATTTACGCCCACTGATTTCGATTGGCGAGTTGGAATTTTGGATGGCGAACCTCTCTATGCATGCAAATATTATATGGCTAAAAATCACTGGCAGATATATTATCACTATGCATCCGGACGCAGCCGTTGCGGTTTAGTCGATACCATTCCAATCTATCAAGTACCGCGTAAGATTCTGGATACAGCATTAAGAGCTGCTTCCTTTATTGGAAAAGGTCTTTACGGAGTCGACTTGAAGATGGTTGATAACGATCGTGCCATCGTCATAGAAATCAACGACAATCCAAGTATCGATCACGGATTGGAAGATGCAGTTATGGGTGATGAACTCTATTATCGCATTCTTAATCATTTCGGACGTTCTTTAGAGATGAAGTACTTCTAAAAAGTCAATGATGGAAATACGTAAAGCGCGCTTGTCAGACCTGCCTGATATTCTGGAAATGGAACATATCTGTTTTGCGGAGGACAGTTTCAACAGGCGCCAGTTTATATATCTGATGACAAAAGCCAAGGGCAACTTTCTTTCCGTACAAAATGGAGAGAAAGTTGTTGCTTATATTTCACTTATTCATAACAGAAGTGCACAAAGCGTCAGAATCTACTCCATTGCTGTCCATCCTGATTTCAGACACTTAAAGATCGGACAGCACCTCATCGACAAAACAACAGAATACGCTAAACAGTGCGAAGCCAAGAAAATCACATTAGAAGTTAAAGTCAGCAACGTTCCTGCCATAAGTTTATATGAAAAGAACGGATTTGAAACAACGCATATCATAACAAACTACTATCACGACGGCTCTTCCGCTTACCGCATGAAAAAAGT
>DAIMYP010000003.1:0-111463 GCA_036734445.1 Tannerellaceae bacterium | reverse complement strand
TGGTTAATCCACTGATGAGCTGCAGTGCCCGTCTTCCACTTTATGTATTACTAACCGGCGCATTCTTTCCGAAAAATGCCAGTACTATATTATTGATTCTTTACGTTACAGGCATTGCATTGGCCGTTATTATGGCTCGCCTTTTCAAACGGTTCCTTTTCAATGAAGAGGATGTTCCGTTTGTCATGGAGCTACCACCATACCGCATGCCTACAGGGAAATCTATTATGATTCACATGTGGGAGAAAGCTAAACAATATTTGCACAAAATGGGTGGTATTATCCTTGTTGCTTCCATCATTATTTGGTTTCTCAGCTACTTCCCTCGCCATAATGAGAGTAATCAGGTTTTCGATAACCAGTTTGTTCAGATTGAACAAACTGAAACAAACCCACAAACAAAAGCTGCAGCACTTGCAAAAGTGGAACATGCAAAGACCATATTCCACCAGCAGAACTCCTATATTGGACGTATTGGTCAAGCGATTCAACCGGTTCTGGCTCCACTGGGATTCAATTGGAAGATCAGTGTTAGCCTGCTGTCAGGTATGACAGCCAAAGAAGTTGTCGTCAGTACATTGAGTGTGCTATATACGGGATCAGACAACGACAATCAAGGTCTTTCTGAACGATTACGACAAGACGACGCTGTTCTCGGTCAACCTGCGTTTACACCATTGGTTGGTCTGAGTCTGATGTTTTTTGTACTGATATATTTTCCTTGCATTGCGACAGTTACTGCTATCGTCAATGAATCAGGGTCTTGGAAATGGGGTTTGTTCGTCATTACTTACACCTGTATTTTGGCATGGATTGTGTCATTCATCATCTATCAGACTGGAAGTCTATTTATCGGAACTCTTTAAAAAGCATTAAAACGACATTTATGTATGTGGCAAGAAATAGCAATAATCATTATCGGTATCGCTACCGTATTATATATAGGCTTCAAACTATACAAAACTTTTATGCACCCACCCAAATCCAGTGATCCATGTTGCGGATGCAGCGGCTGTGCATTAAAAGAGATAAAAAAGGATGTAAACAGACGAAAATGTTAAGATCTGCGTTATATAATTAATAAGGATCTGATAGCATGAATTTATTGAATGGTCATACACGCTCCTCTGTTCTAAAAAAGAACATCATAGCTTCTATTGTCACTAAGGGGATAAGTATAGCAACTTCATTTCTGATGGTGCCTCTTACGCTCAATTATGTCAATAAAGAGCTATATGGCATTTGGCTGACGCTTTCGTCCATCATCCTATGGCTAAACTTTTTCGATATCGGCTTTACGTTAGGATTGAAGAACAAATTGGCCGAAGCTTTAGCTATCAAAGATTATACTCAAGGGAAGAAACTGGTGTCGACAACATACTACATGATGCTAGTAATATTCATTCCGTTATCAATCATTGTTATTGGCATCATCCCGTTTATCAATTGGCCATCACTGTTAAATGTCTCTCCTCAATACGAAAGTGATATTATCAAAGTGCTTGATCTGTTGGCCCTGTTTACTGCCTTACAGATGTTTCTGAATGTGTTAGGGACAGTCGTCTCAGCCTATCAAAAGATTGCCATGTCGTCCATCTTCACAACGTTAGGGCAAGTATTATCACTCGTCTTTATCTTCATCCTGACAAAAACTGTTCCTCCTTCGCTCATTGCACTGGCTGTTGCTATCTCGATAGCTCCAATTATTGTTCTTGTTTTCTTTTCGATATACTTGTATAAAGGAGAATTTCACAACATATCACCCTCGCCCAAGTTCGTCAAACGCAATATGATCAACGAATTATTCAATATGGGTATCAAATTCTTCATCATACAAATGCAGGTCATCATCCTTTACCAGTCTACAAACCTCATCATCTCACATATTTCCGGACCGACCAACGTTACGCAGTACAACATTGCCTATAAATACCTCAGTGTGGCAACGATGGTGTACAACATTATTTTAGCACCGCTCTGGCCAGCCTTCACCGACGCATACACACTGAAAGATTATGCTTGGATGCGAAAAATATACCGAAAGATGTGCTACATCTATCTTTGTGTATTAGGTAGCCTTATCGTGCTGACATTCATAGCACCATTCGTCTACAAAATTTGGGTAGGTGATCAAGTCAGTGTTCCTGCAATATTTACGATTTGTATTGCTATTTTTCTGGCTATCAACTCCTGGGATTCATTACAAGTTTATATGATTAATGGAATCGGAGCAATCAAGTTACAAACTTATATTGTTGTTATCGGATTAGTATGCCATATTCCTTTAGCACTCTTTTTAGGCAATAAAGTGGGGGCCATCGGCGTTGTTTTGTCAATGACTTGCATCAATATTATTTACACCTGCTTCTTTACTACGCAGATCAACAAGATATTGAACAAGACAGCAAAAGGTATCTGGTTAAAATAGACAAATAAAAAATGGTTCATCATGAAATTAACATCATATATCCGCAGGCATAACCGATTCATCGATAAGATGTATACTGCCTACACCTCATTTCGTTACCTGTTCTTGCAATCACAGGACACAAGCAAATTCGGCTATCGCGACCCAACGTCATTAGTCCTTATGCCAACACATATTCCTAATCCTCAAAATATCTATATGTATGAACATACGCGCTTACAAGCATACGCGAAAATCATCTCATTTACTGGCAAGTTTATCGTAAAAAAATATACTGGCATTGCACCTGGACTAACAATAATCACAGGAAATCATATTCCAACAGTCGGTATTCCTCATTATTCTTTGCCAATACTGCGCATAAATGAGCGCGAACAAGATATCGTGCTAGAAGAAGATGTGTGGATTGGCGCGAATGTGACGATACTGAGTGGCGTGACTGTCGGTCGAGGTTCCATTGCTGGTGCATGCAGTGTTATTACTAAAAACGTGCCTGCCTATGGCGTCGTTGTAGGAAACCCTGCACACGTCATTGCTGCCAAATTTACTATCGATCAAATTTTGCGTCACGAAGCGACTCTATATCCACCCGAAGAACGCTTCAGCCGCGAATTCTTAGAAAAGCATTTCGAAGAGTACTTCAAGGGAATGAAAACTCTCGGCGAAGGATAGCACTCAAATTCAATTAGTAGGTGTAATTCTATAAATACGTTTAGCATTTTCAATATATATCTGATGAAGGACATCTTCTGGCAGGTGTAATCCCCGACATTGACGCTCTACTTCATTAGAAAAACAAATCTGATCAGTAGAAAGAAATTTCCAGTCGCTGACCAGCGACGTTTCCAGTTTCGCCAAATTATTATAAGCATCAGTTCCATAGATAAGCCGCTCAGCATACGTAAGAAAAAATTGCCGTACACCCTCATAATCACTGATACTCTGAAGCTCGAGATGCCCCATACGTGACGACATATCAACTACAAACTGCGGATAATCATCCAAACGCTTGGCTAACTCCTTATAGTTCCATTCCAAGCTTCCTAGATGAGCCCCGACAAAGATCATCGTCGGATAACGTTGCAAGATATGATCACGTGCTTCAATCTGTTTCTCATACGACGGTATTTCAGGATGAAGGTAAGCATGGAACTCCGGATGCAGCGAGAAATATGTCCGATTTCTCACAGAAGTCATCTTCTCTAGTGGAAGCCAACAATTAAGTGGTTCTCCCAAATGAGCCAATACTGGAATCTTTCTATCCACAAGAAATTCAAACAAAGGAGTAAATATATCATCGTCGATCATCAGAAAAGAACCATCAGGTTTGCGAACTGCCATTCCGATATTTTTCCAAAACTTCACACCTATAGCACCCTGTTGCATAGAATGAAGTATATTCTCTTCCACACTCTCAATCCAGTATGGCTGGAGCCAGCCGTTCATGGGAAAAGTACAGATGTAATAAAACCATCCGGGATGTTCTTTCTGATATTCCAATGCAACACGCTCCTGCTCAGCGATAGGCGGAAAGAGTCCTTCTACATCAGTATTGATATTTATATAGCTCAAATTATACTTTTTTGCTAAGCGCCAGTATGTGGAATCCATACATGTAGCATGAAAATGGGCGTCCATTTTCGGGAATCGTTCTATATCCATGATTCAAATATTTGAAGTAAACGCCATCTTATACACGTTCGTCAGCTTTTGTTGAAAGCCTACTGACTGATAGAGATTGTTAGCTGCCACACGCGACGGATTGGAAGTGAGCATCAAAGTGGCATCTTTCTGTCGACTAACATAATCGATTGCATACATGATAAGCTGTCTACCAAATGATTTTCCTCGATAACAATCGTCTACAACAACATCTTCCACCCAATATTTAAGACCGGTAGGTATTTGATAGGAGCCTATTGACAGCATGCCCGCAATCACATCATTATAAAAAAGCAGAAAAAGATGACTGCTAGGAGATGCTACGATATCTCTCAAATCCTGTTCAGTAAAGCAAATGCCAGGAGTCAGTTGTTTCAACAATTCGTTAATACGCGGTACAAAGGTTGGATCATAAACCGTAACTTCTATAATATGTATGTCTTCCATTTGATGATATTCTTTTCATTTTGACAACAAAGATACATAATTATGTGATACACAAAAACAGATATTTCTAAGTACGCTTTAAAGGAAAACAATAGAGGCTACTCTCTCGAGTAGCCTCTTATCATATCAGGCAAATCTCTTTGCCTTGAATAGCTTAGCTTTTACATTATTCAGAAATCCACTGCTGGTTTGCCAAACGCTTGTAAGAATTCAGTCTCCATTTTGCATTGTCTTCAGCAGCCTGGAACAGTGTCTCTGCTTCAGAAGGATACTGCTTCATGACAGAAGCAAAACGAACCTCGCCCTTCAAGAAGTCTTTAAACTTGCTCCAATCCGGTTCTTTCGAATCGAGTGTAAATGGGTTCTTACCTTCAGCTTCCAGTTCTGGATTATAACGCCACAAGTGCCAATAGCCACAAGCAACAGCATCTTTCTCTTCAGCCTGCGACTTGCCCATGCCTTTCTTCAAACCATGGTTAATACATGGAGCGTATGCAATAATCAAAGATGGTCCTTCGTAAGCCTCTGCTTCGCGCAGTGCTTTCAAAGTCTGTGCCTGATCGGCACCCATAGCAATCTGTGCTACATATACATATCCGTAGGTTGTAGCCATAAGACCAAGATCTTTCTTGCGTACACGTTTACCGGCAGCAGCAAACTTAGCGATAGCTCCCATTGGAGTAGCCTTCGAAGACTGGCCGCCCGTATTCGAATAAACTTCAGTATCCAAAACGAGAATATTAACATTCTTACCTGAAGCAATAACATGATCCAATCCTCCATAACCGATATCGTATGAAGCGCCATCACCACCAATGATCCATTGTGAACGTTTAACAAAGTACTGTGACAAACTTTTCAGTTCAGCGCAAATCGGACAACCAGCAGCAGCACCCTTTTCAACAACAGCATCGATTTGTGGAGCCAGTTCCTTTGTCTTATCGGCATCTTTCTGATTCTCAATCCATGCTGTGAACAGAGCCTTGGCATCTTCAGGTGTATGTTCTGAAGCCAGAGCATCTTTCATCAGACGCTCAATACGTGCATGCATCTTTTCGTTGGCCAGCTGCATACCTAAACCATATTCGCAAAAATCTTCAAACAAGGAGTTAGCCCATGCAGGACCGTGACCCTCTTCGTTCTTAGTGTATGGTGTGGATGGAACAGAACCTGAATAGATAGATGTACAACCTGTTGCATTAGCAGCCATCTCACGGTCACCAAACAACTGGGTAATCAATTTGATATATGGAGTTTCACCACAACCAGAACATGCACCAGAGAATTCAAACAACGGCGTAGCGAATTGTGAATTCTTGACATTCGACTTGATATCGATCAGCGACTGTTTGGTCTTTACATTGTTGACGCAATATTCCCAATTGTCGGCTTCTGCCATCTGACCTTCGAGTGGAACCATTGACAGAGCCTTATTGCCCTTGAATCCCGGACAGATATCAGCACAATTGCCGCAACCCAGACAGTCGAGAACATCGACCTGCATACGGAACTTCATACCCTTGAATGCAGCCGGAGCCTTTACATCGATCATAGCAAACTTGGCACCCTTCTGTTCCTCGCTATCCAATACAAACGGACGGATAGATGCGTGAGGACATACATATGAGCACTGGTTACACTGAATACAGTTGGCTTCATTCCAAACTGGGACAAAAGCTGCAACACCACGTTTCTCATATTTGGCTGTGCCCTGCTGCCATGTACCATCTTCGATACCCTTAAAAGCAGAAACAGGAAGTAAATCGCCATCTTGAGCATTGATTGGACGGACAACATTTTTAATAAATGCCGGATCGTGAGCTGCTTTCTCTTCATCATCAGGCAGATTTGCCCATGCAGGATCAACAGTCAACGTCTCATATTCACCACCACGGTCAACAGCTGCATAATTCTTATTGACAACATCTTCACCCTTCTTACCATACGATTTGACGATGAATTTCTTCATCTGCTCGATAGCCAAATCAACAGGAATAACACCTGTGATACGGAAGAATGCCGACTGCAGAATCGTATTTGTGCGGTTACCCAAACCGATCTCTTGAGCGATTTTCGTAGCGTTAATATAATAAACAGTGATATGTTTCTTTGCAAAGTAACGTTTTACTTTATTCGGTAAGTTCTTTGCCAGATCTTCGCCACTCCAAACTGTGTTGAGCAGGAATGTACCGTTCTCGCGCAAACCGCGTGTTACATCATACATGTGAAGATATGCTTGAACATGGCAAGCGACGAAGTTTGGTGTATTAACCAGATAGGTCGAACGAATTGGATGATCACCGAAACGTAGATGCGAGCAGGTGAAACCTCCAGACTTCTTTGAGTCGTAAGAGAAATATGCCTGACAGTATTTGTCGGTATTGTCGCCAATAATCTTTACAGAATTTTTGTTTGCACCAACGGTACCATCAGCGCCCAAACCATAGAATTTAGCTTCAAACATACCCTCGCCACCCAAAGCTATTTCTTCTTTCACTGGAAGTGATGTGAATGTAACATCATCCACAATACCGATAGTGAACTGATTCTTTGGCATTGGTAAAGAAAGATTCTCAAATACTGAGAGCACCTGAGCCGGTGTAGTATCTTTTGAACCCAGACCATAGCGGCCGCCAACGATTATCGGAGCATCAGCCATACCATAGAAACAATCCTTGACATCAAGATACAACGGTTCGCCATTAGCACCCGGTTCCTTCGTACGATCGAGAACAGCAATACGCTTAGCTGTCTTTGGTACAGCAGCCAAGAAATGCTTTGCAGAGAATGGACGATACAGATGAACAGCAACCAGACCAACCTTCTCGCCTTTAGAACGCAGATAGTCGATAGCTTCGCGAGCAGCCTCAGTTATTGAACCGATAGCGATGATCACGCGATCAGCATCCTCAGCTCCATAATAGCTAAACAGACCATATTTACGACCTGTAATTTTGGATACTTCGTTCATATATTCTTCGACGATAGCCGGAACAGCCTCATAATATGCATTAGGAGATTCTCTGTGCTGGAAGAAGTGGTCAGGATTCTCAGCCATACCACGAGCGACAGGATTCTTCGGATTCATAGCACGTGAGCGAAATTCTGCCAATGCCTTCTGGTCGATAAGCGGAGCCAAATCTTCGTTTGACAGAGCTTCTATCTTCTGGATCTCGTGAGAAGTACGGAAACCATCAAAGAAGTTTACAAATGGAACACGCGATTTAATTGTTGCCAGATGAGCAACACCTGACAAATCCATCACTTCCTGCACAGAACCTTCAGCCAACATAGCGAAACCAGTTGAACGGCAAGACATCACATCCTGCTGATCACCAAAGATACACAATGCATGTGAAGCCAGAGTACGAGCAGAGACATGAAAAACACATGGCAGCAACTCACCCGAAATCTTGTACATGTTCGGAATCATCAGCAACAAACCTTGAGAAGCTGTAAATGTTGTTGTCAGAGCACCTGCCTGCAACGAACCGTGAAGTGCTCCAGCAGCACCACCTTCAGACTGCATTTCCTGTACGGATACAGTCTCGCCGAAGATATTTTTACGTCCGGCAGCAGCCCATTCGTCTACGTACTCAGCCATAGGCGATGAGGGAGTGATAGGATAAATAGCTGCAACCTCACTAAACATGTATGCAACATGAGCAGCAGCCTGATTACCATCACAAGTCAAAAACTTTTTCTGTTTTGTCATAGACCTTAATTATTTAGTAATATTAAATGAAAATCAATATAAAAATCCACAAAGCCAAAGAGGAATCACATTCTCGCTCCCCACTTCAAGTTTGTCGACAGCGTAATATAAGTCAGGATTATTTTTACCTTTTCTTATCTCCTCAATTTTAAAATCATATTTCTTATTTACCAAAAAAGATACATTTCTTCCTCCTTCATTCAATTGATTATCTTTTAACAACTGGTTGAAGAAAAAAGTTTCGCGTACTGCCTGCGGATTAACCTCTATCGGACGTATCGGATACATCAGATTCGAATTATACATATAAACCTCTGCAGGTTTCTTAGGAAACGAATCGCCTTCTTTATACAGCATGTTTATCAGTCGTGCATCCGTTAAATACTTAATATAATTCATTACTGTAGCACGAGAAGTTTCAATATCAATACTCAACTGGCTTACGTTTGGCGCACAAGGTGAAGTTGTTGCTAATATATACAGCAACTTTCGCAACTTCGGAAGATAAGTCTGCTCAATCTGCTTTATATACAAAACATCTACTTCCAACATCATATTCATCGTCTTCAACAAATTCTCTGAAAAATTGCGCTTTTCCAGAAAAAACGGATAAAATCCATGATGCAGATAATCCTGGAAGTAAGCCATTGGCTTTGTCACCGCACATATACGTTTTGCAATTTCCTGATGATTAACTAATATTTCTTCAAAACTATATGCAGGAAAATTATTGCCTGACATCAGATTGAGAAACTCTCTAAACGAGAATCCTCTCAGATTATAAGAAACCACCCTACCAGACAAATCCGGATTTTCCTCTTTCAGACGCATCACAGAAGAACCCGTAAAAACAATCTTCAAATCTTGGAAGTGGTCGTAACAATATCGCAGTTCCTTTGACCATCCCGGATATTTAAACACCTGATCAAGTAAAAGGACTTTTCCTCCTTTCGCTTTGAACTCGGCTGCAAAATCAATCAGTGTTCGTTCGGTAAAGTAAAAATGATTCAGATTAATGTATAAGCACTCTCTATTCTCAGCACCATAATATTCACGAGCATAATCCAATAGAAACGTCGTCTTTCCTACTCCACGTGAACCTTTAATACCGATTAACCGGTCATCCCAGTTAATTTCTTCCATCAGTCCCCGGCGCACTGGAGAATATAGATGTTCAACTAAATATTTATGTGTTCTATAGAATGCTTCCACTTATACGTATACATTAATGGGCAATCGATGATAAAAATTGAACTACCCATTCTTTATTAACACCACAAAATTAAACAAAGTATTTAATATTGCAATATCGAGATAGCAAATTTAATCATCAATTGTCCATTGATGTCGTCTATTTTAATCAAGAACAGTTACCCAACCATATTTATCAGGTTCATCACCATATTGAATAGCACGCAATTGATGATAAAGCTTTTCACAAACAGGACCTGGTTTGCCATCCTTAGCAATCATATATGATTTGTTTTCATCCAGATCATCGATAGTTGATATTGGAGCAATTACAGCTGCCGTACCACACTCTGCGGCTTCATCAAAAGTAGCAATTTCCTCATAAGGTACAGGACGACATTCAACTGTTAAACCCATATCCTTGGCTAACTGCTGCAAACTCTTATTGGTGATTGACGGCAGAATTGAATGCGACTTTGGCGTAATATAGCTGCTGCCACGAACTCCAAAGAAATTCGCAGGGCCACATTCATCAATATATTTTTTCTCTTTCGGATCGAGATAAAGAACAGCCGCATAGCCTTTAGAATGAGCAATCTCACCGGCTACCAAACTAGCTGCATAATTACCACCCACCTTGATTGTACCTGTTCCATAAGGAGCAGCACGATCGTATTCGCGCATAATACAAACTTTTGATGGTTTGAAACCACCCTTGAAATAAGGTCCTACCGGAGTAACGAAAACGAGGAACATATATTCAGGAGCCGGCTTAACGCCAACTTGTTGGCCTAAACCAAGCATCAACGGACGAATATATAAAGCTGCTCCACTCTCATAAGGTGGAACAAAACGCTCATTTAGTCTGACTACTTTGAGAACAGCTTCTTCAAACTTCTCAACAGGCAATTCAGCCATCTTAATGCCACGGCTTGATGATTGCATACGTTTCCCATTCTCATCAATGCGGAAGATGCGTACTTTGCCATCCTTGCCTCTAAAAGCCTTCAAGCCTTCGAACGATTCCTGACCATAATGTAGGCAGGTAGAAGCCATGTGAAGATTAATGATTTCGGAAGAGGAAACTTCCAACTCTCCCCATTTTCCGTCGCGATAATAGCAACGCACATTATAATCTGTCTTCATATATCCGAATGACAGATCAGACCAATTTATATTTTCCATATCAATATAATAATATAACTTTCTTGCAAAGATATTAATAAAACCACATATTGATGCGAAATTATTGCAAATCTATCTTTCAAACTGTATTAATTTCAAGTAAAATACTGTAATAACTAACATTTCATCACCTATTTGAAATCATTGGGCATATGATTACTACCTAAAAATATTGCTGTTTAACAAAAGAAAAAGTACTTTTGCCAAAAAACATACATTCATATATGAAGACACTATTATCATTGCCTCCCAACCTAGTGGAGAGTTTTCATGAAATAACACATACAAATACTGAAGAATGGTTCTGTACATCAGACCCTGTAGGTAAACGTCTGGGTTCAGGAGGAGGAACCACGTGGCTACTCAACGCATGTTGCCAAAAAGAGACTGGTAATAATCTACTTACCGAATGGCTGCCAAAAGAAAAACGTATTCTGTTGCATGCAGGTGGACAAGGGCGACGGCTTCCTGGATATGCTCCATCGGGAAAGATTCTCACACCAATACCCGTGTTTCGTTGGGCTAGAGGTCAAAAACTTTCGCAAAATCTGCTATCACTGCAGTTGCCGCTTTATGAAGAGATTATGCACAAAGCTCCCGAATCAATTCACACACTTATTGCCAGTGGTGATGTATATTTAAGAAACAACAAACCATTACAAAACATCCCCGAAGTCGATGTCGTTTGCTACGGCTTATGGGTTGACCCGACACTAGCAACTCACCATGGCGTATTCGTATCCGACCGAAAAAATCCGGAAGTTCTAGATTTCATGTTGCAAAAGCCCTCATTGGCTGTATTAGGTAAACTGGCACAAACACATCTTTTCCTGATGGATATTGGTGTATGGCTATTGAGTGACCGAGCTGTCAAATTGCTCGTCGAACATTCCTACAATATAGATCATTTGTCAATGAAAGAATACGACCTGTATTCTGAGTTCGGATTAGCTTTAGGACAACATCCACGCATTGCTGATACTGAACTAAACCGACTAAGTGTAGCAATACTTCCGCTGCCCGGAGGTGAGTTTTATCATTACGGTACAAGCCCTGAACTTATCTCGTCAACTTTAGCCGTACAAAACTTAGTACGCGATCAACGAGCTATTATGCAGCGAAAAGTGAAACCGCATCCCGCAATGTTCGTACAAAATGCCGAAGTAAAATATCCGCTTACTGCCACAAATTCAGAGTTATGGATTGAGAACAGTTTCATCGGCAAAGATTGGGAATTAGAAAACCGCCATGTCATAACCGGCGTTCCAATCAATGACTGGCCTCTGAATCTTCCTTCAGAAATCTGCATTGACATCGTTCCGATTGGCAAAAGCGACTTTATAGCCCGTCCATACGGTTTCAACGATGCCTTTAAAGGTAGAGCTCAAGAAACAGATACACTTTTTTTAGGCAAGCCACTCATACAATGGATCCAAGAGAGACAAATTCATACTGATTGGAATGAAGATATACAAAACACGGCTCTATTTCCAGTATGTCATACAATTGACGAACTAGGTCTAGTTTTACGTTGGATGATTTCTGAACCCCATCTCGAAACAGGCAAGGCTGTTTGGCAACAAGCACAAAAACTATCAGCAAACGAAATATCCGATAAAGCCAATTTACGCCGTTTGTTCACACAGCGTGAAAATTTCCGTATCAAAAACTGGTCAGCACTGGCCACTAATCACGAGAAGAGTGTCTTTTATCAGCTGGATTTAGCTGATGCAGCAGAAAATTTTGCTACACATCAAATAGCAATGCCGTCGCCTCTGTCACAAAACGTACCACTTATGAAGCGTATTCACGACAGTATGTTCCGCGCTCGCATATTGAAACTTACAGGCAAAGCTTATCAGACTGAGCAACAAAAGGCTTTTTCGCTCTTGCGGGAAGGTTTGATAGGTACTGTCAATGCCGAGAAGCAGTCACCGAACCTCAATGTATACCGCGATCAGATTGTTTGGGGACGCAGTCCTGTCCGCATCGATTTAGCTGGAGGTTGGACCGATACACCACCGTTCTGCATGTATTCAGGAGGAAATGTCGTAAACGTTGCTATTGAGCTCAATGGGCAACCGCCTTTGCAAGTATATATTAAGCCTGCCAAAGAATATAAAATCATTCTCCGATCCATTGATCTAGGTGCGATGGATATTGTCACAACTTGGGAAGAACTCGAAGACTATCACAAAGTAGGTTCACCTTTCTCTATTCCTAAAGCAGCGCTGTCGCTAGCCGGCTTCTCTCCAGAGTTTGCAGCAGAGAAATATAAATCACTTGAAGATCAATTAAAGGCCTTCGGTTGCGGAATGGAGGTTACGCTATTGGCTGCTATTCCTGCCGGATCTGGACTAGGCACAAGTTCTATCCTTGCGGCTACAGTTCTTGGTGCAATAGCCAATTTTTGTGGTTTGTCGTGGGATAAGAATGAAATTGGTCGCCGCACACTGATTTTAGAACAATTGCTCACAACTGGCGGTGGATGGCAAGATCAATATGGCGGAATTCTGCACGGACTAAAACTACTGCAGACCGATGAAGGATTCAATCAAAATCCTTTAGTACGCTGGCTCCCCGACTATCTTTTTACAGATCCTGAATATAAGGCCTGCCATCTACTTTATTATACGGGAATCACACGTACGGCTAAAGACATACTTTCAGAGATAGTTCAAGGAATGTTCCTCAACAGCGCTTCTCATTTGCATATTCTAACTACCATGAAAGCGCATACCATGGATATGTACGATACAATTCAGCGTGGTGAATTTGATGCTTTTGGGAGACTCGTTGCCAAAACTTGGGAACAAAATAAGGCGCTTGATAACGGGACCAATCCTCCAGCCGTAGAAGAACTGATCAGTCGCATCAAAGACTATGCTTTAGGATACAAACTTCCCGGGGCAGGAGGTGGAGGTTATCTGTATATCATTGCCAAAGATTCTTCAGCAGCAGCGCGCATTCGTAAAGAGCTGACGGTTTCTCCACAAAACGCCAATGCTCGCTTTGTAGAGATGAGCCTTTCAGACAAAGGCTTACAAATAAGCAGATCATAAAAAGATGATAGTCGAAACAAGTTCAGAATTGCATCTCAAAATAATTTTAAAATAAGAAGAGCGGGAAATCATTACGATAACCCGCTCTCTCATTATGACATATGCAAAAGCTCTATTAAGCTTGAGCCTCTACTTTTTTCACCGAAACATAAGATTTTCCTTCTGCTTTCTTGCGGAAAGAAACAATTCCGTCAATTAGTGCATATAAGGTATGATCTTTACCCATGCCTACATTTTCAGCAGGATGATGAACTGTACCTCTTTGACGAACGAGAATATTACCAGCTTTTACTGTCTCGCCACCAAAAATTTTAACACCTAAACGTTTGCTATGTGATTCACGACCGTTCTTAGAACTACCAACACCTTTTTTATGTGCCATTTTCTTTTCCTCCTTTAAACGTTAAGCAACAATTTCTTTCACATTCACTTCAGTAAACTGCTGGCGATGACCATTCAATTTACGATAGTCTTTTCTTCTCTTCTTGTGGAATACTAAAACTCTCTCTCCCTTTACTAATGGAGAAACAACTTCGCAAACCACTTTTGCACCTTCTACTGTAGGTGTTCCAACTGTTACAGCACCTTCGTTGTCGACCAACAGAACTCTGTCAAACTCAACAACAGCTCCGCCTTCGGCGTTCTGAATGTGATGAACAAACAACTTCTTGCCTTGCTCAGCTTTAAATTGCTGTCCGTTAATTTCTACGATTACGTACATCTGTCTTTTTCTATTTAAACAGGTTATGTCCCGGGGGTGGATACACTTAAGAGTATCACTTGTTTACCCTCTGCAGAATTCAGGCTGCAAAATTAGCACCTTTCATTTGATCTTCCAAATCTTATTGCAAATATTTTTCACATTTATCGAAAATCACATTCGATAATTATCCAAATTTCATCCGAATGTAACAGCCAATACATTCGGATACGACGATCATTTGATTCGAAAGAAAAAAAATTTCATTCGAATCAAATGGTTCGCGCATTCGAATGATTTTTTTAACATTTTATAGCCGAAATAATTAATATAATTACAATTTGAATAGAAACACATAATGCATGATAATCAATATACGAGCTGTACGTTGTCAATCCAAAGCGTATTTCCTGGCGAACCCACATAAGCTCCTCCGTGACTGGAAGAAAATTGTAAAATCGCATGAGTGGGCGTTTCAGAAGCATCTGCCCATCCTACTTCCCTGATCGGAACGCTTTCACCTTTGCTATTACGCGTATATCGCTCTTCTTCCTGCAAACGCATATAGGATTTAAAATAGGGCTGCGAAGTAATATTGCCATATTGGATAGGGAAAGTTGCCCCATTGATCCAGTCTTTTGATTCTGATCCAAAACGCTGAATCATTGTACCTACTCGTTTAGAATAGACATTGCCATCCTTGTCTTCCCATCGTTTTTGCAAAAGCATAACAACAGCAATGGAATCACAACCTGCGACAGAAGTTTTCCGACTAAAACCCGTACTTCGTATACGATTTTTTTCTGGCGCAAGCTTTATTTTATAGTCAAAACGAAGGGCTTTCGGTCGATTTGTAAAAGGAATTCCACTTTGTAACATTGATTGTGGATTGCGCGTTCCACGAATAGGCTCATAGATTGTTCCCAGATAAACAGATCCGGCTGCAATCACCTCAATATTTACAACCCCTAACACTTTGACACCCACATAACGCGTTTCAAGACGTGCACACCATCCGTTGCCCCGTTTCTCAGGGAAAACAGAAGTATTTGTTTTCACAACTCCAGCCACTTTGGCCATCACATTAGAGGTTCCCCACGGCGAGCCTCCTCTGTTTGTATAAGGAATATTGCCAATTATTGTATCCGACGGACCCAATTCATAAACGTACTTTGTCTGTCCTCCAATAATAGCCGACTCATGGATCTTGCGCACAATCCAATTGTCCATATCGCCATACAACAATGAGGTAACACGCTGAGCATATCCTTCAAACAGCAAGCAATCTAATAGAAATAAAATAAAAAAACAAACAGAACGACTCTTCATAATTTCATCAAATTCTATGATTGTTCCAACGAATAATTCCAAGCTTTAAGCGCCATTCCCCAATTTTCTTCCACTGTCTTCAGTGTGTTGTCATCATATTTATAATGATTTTTCGAATAGCCATCTTTTAAATGGATGTATTTAAAAATCCGATCTTTAGATTCAGCAAATCCTGGCAAATCTAATTGTTGATATATTGCTTCTGTCATTTCCATAGGTTCACGTTCAAATTCCTCAAACTTCACTTCAACAAGATTTCCTTTAGGAATACGCACTTTTTGTTCTTCGAATTTATAAAACAGACGACGATAGACCTCTAACAAATTGCTTTCAAATTGTTCTTCCGATATATTCTGAAGACGAAGAGGAACAATTGTATTTTTGAAAAAACTGCGTGTACTTTCGAAAACTGTATATGGATTGCGTTTCATATAAATAAACTTCGCGTTCGGAAACATCTCCAGTAAAAGTCTGACACGCCCCGTATGAGGCGGATTTTTACTCAAAAATTGGACTCCATGTGTATTCCAAAGTGACACTTTAATCAGCTTGAGAAAAGTTTCTTTAAAAACTTGCAGCTCATGTTCATTAATATTATCGAGCAACATGTAGCGATCACAATATTCCAGCATATGTCTAGGAAAAAACCAGAAATTATAATACGTATACGGCATCATGTTTGCCAAAGCAAATTCCTCTTCCTGAGGAAGATCCACTTTGAGTTCCATATTATCCGTAGGTCTTCTGTCCGGCATCAGGAAAGTCATGTTCTTCTTAAAAAAAGATTGTCCCCAAAGCATCAGATTTGGGAAAACAGTCTGATAAGTTGTGTTGTAGCCAAAATGCTGATCTTGAGCAAAAACATTATGAACGAATGTAGTTCCACTACGCCAGTGACCAAGGATAAATAACGGATCCATTTCTATCGGATTATTCATTAACTTCTGGTAACAAGCGTTTTCGATAGGAACAAGTAAACTCAACAATCGGCAAACGGCCTTTGTCAAATAGAACTTACTACGATACTCTTTATCGATAGACATATTGGCCGTCACTTCCTTGAATGTCCTCCAATCGGCACCAACTAATGTGTTGATCGGTAATTTACTAAACTCCAATAAACCCATATTAATACACTATTGATAATCCACAGTTTGCTTCCGACTTTATTGTCGAAAGCCCTGTCTTTACCTCTATTTTTATTCTATCAAATTCACTTTACAACCTTGTTTTTGCAATTCGTCACAAACTTTACGGATAGCCTCGTAATGCTCCTCGCCTATTTTCAACTCCTGCAAATCGATTGTCAACCCATTAACATAATCGGTAACTGATTGAGAATCGTCAAGTGCAATCATCATTCCAACTGCCGAAGTGTTGTTTGTAATCGGATCAATCAAAATAAACGAACCTGTCTGCCTGTTCTGTTTATAGGAATCGAAAAACAACGTCTTTCCTGTAGTAAATGTGACACAAGCAATCTCGTTCAACTGCATGGGAAGCGACGCCTCTGTCAGCAATCCGTTCTCAAGCGACAGATGTTCCATCGTATTCACATTAACTTTATAATGGATTTCATCTACATGAGCACGAGTTTCATTCGTCGTCTGTTTAATATAAAACGGCTTGTTCATATCCATCGGTTCCTCATCCATCCAGACAAGCATTGCTTTGAAATGTCGTCCGATCATTGGAAGATTATCCGGATGAACCAACATTTCGCCTCGAGAAACATCTATTTCATCTTCCAAGGTCAGTGTAACACATTGTGGAGGAAAAGCCTGCTGCAATTCGCCATCATATGTTACGATGCTTTTCACTTTCGAGATTTTACCTGAAGGGAGAGCTTTCACTATATCACCTTTACGCACAATACCGCTCGCCACCTTACCACTAAAACCACGAAAATTCTGATTCGGACGCAGAACATATTGCACAGGATAACGTAAATCGCTATAATTGCGATCAAGATCAATAGGAACTGTTTCCAAAAAACCGAGCAATGATTTTCCTGTATACCACGGTGTTCGTTCGCTTTTTGTAACAACATTGTCGCCATCCAAAGCCGAAAGCGGTATACATGTCACATCTGGAATATCCAATGGAGCAACAAAAGTCTTATAATCGGCAACAATCTTGTCAAAAGTCTGCTGATCAAAATTCACAAGGTCCATTTTGTTCACCGCCAATACCAAATGACGAATACCAAGAAGCGAAACTAGAAAAGTATGACGGCGCGTCTGTGTAATCACACCCAATCTGGCATCGACAAGAATAATGGCCAGATTTGCCGTTGAACCACCAGTTATCATATTACGCGTATATTGCTCATGACCAGGCGTATCGGCAATGATAAATTTTCGATTATTCGTACTGAAATAACGATAAGCCACATCAATGGTAATTCCTTCTTCGCGTTCAGCCCTTAGTCCATCCAACAACAATGCATAATCGATATGATTACCCGCATTGCCCATACGCTTACTGTCGCGTTCGAGCGCATCGAGTTGATCTTCATAAATCTTCTTGCTGTCGAATAGCAAACGCCCAATCAGAGTTGATTTGCCATCATCCACCGAACCGGCAGTTAGAAAACGAAGCAAATCTTTCTGTTCGTCGCGATCAAGAAATTCCTTGATATTTAACTGGCTTTTTGAATTTATATTTTGTTGTTCTCCTTTCATCTAAATTTCATATTCTGTTTATTGTCTTGCGTCTATTATTCTGACAATTAGAAATATCCTTCTCGTTTCTTTTGTTCCATACTCGAATCCTGATCAAAATCAATGACTCGCGTCGTGCGTTCGCTTTTGGTTGTCGTCATCATCTCTTCCACAATCTTTTCGATTGTATCTGCATCGCTTTCAACAGCTCCCGTCAGTGGCCAGCAGCCTAAAGTACGAAAACGAACCTTTCTCATTTTAATTTTGTCACGATACTTTTCGGGTAGACGATCATCATCAGCCATAATCAAATTTCCATCAATTTCCACGCATGGACGTTCCTTAGCAAAATAAAGCGGAACTATTGGAATCTGCTCCAAACGAATATATTGCCAAATATCCAATTCTGTCCAGTTCGAAAGAGGAAAAACACGAATGCTTTCACCCTTATGGACACGAGCATTATAGATGTCCCACAATTCTGGGCGCTGATTTTTCGGATCCCATTGATGGAACTTGTCGCGGAATGAAAAGATTCGTTCTTTAGCACGACTTTTTTCCTCATCGCGACGCGCACCACCAAAGGCAGCGTCGAACTTATATTTATCCAGACCATGTAACAAAGCCTGCGTCTTCATTAAATCAGTATGAACTTTGCTTCCGTGTGTAAACGGACCAACGCCAGCACGAAAAGCCTCCATGTTCGATTCAACGATCAGATTCCAACCATATTTCTTCGCATACTCATCGCGGAACTGAATCATCTCCTTAAACTTCCATTTTGAATCGATATGCATCAAAGGAAATGGCACTTTCCCCGGTGCAAAAGCCTTCTCGGCAAGACGCACCATCACCGACGAATCCTTACCTATTGAATAGAGCATCACAGGATTCTGAAATTCGGCAGCCACTTCACGAATAATATAAATGGACTCAGCCTCCAACTCTTGCAAATGACTTAATTTATATTCTGACATATCATTTATCTACCATTACCCTGGGTAAAATCAATTTTAATAATTCATTCACAGACTGCTGCACGCTTAATATTGAAGTATCCAATACTAAATCAGGATCCAATGGTGCTTCAAAAGGTGCCGAAATGCCCGTGAATTCTTTTATCTCACCGCGACGTGCTTTGGCATATAAACCTTTCACATCGCGTCGTTCGCATTCTGCTAACGATGTATTAACATATATTTCAAGGAAATTGTTTTTGCCAATGATAGAAGCAGCCATCTCGCGCAAACTATTCATCGGACTGATAAATGCAGCAATCGTGATAATTCCCGTATCAACAAAAAGTTTTCCGATCTCCGCAATCCGACGTATGTTTTCTGTACGATCAGCTTCTGTAAAACCCAGATTATTATTAATTCCAGAACGAATATTATCACCATCCAGGATGCGACAAAGCAAACCATGCCGGTGCAATTCACGCTCCAAAGCAATTGCCAGTGTACTCTTTCCAGAACCACTTAGCCCTGTGAACCAAATCATCACACTGCGTTGCTTCAACAATTGTTCTTTGTCTTCACGCTTCAACATCTTGTCGAAGACTGGATAAATATGTTGTTGTTCTTCTTTCATCCTTAAAACTTAAAAACTCCAAATCATTGGAATCAGAATCACTGAAACCAAAAATGTAATCACATTCAAAGGCAAACCGATTTTCACAAAATCAGTAAACTTATAACCGCCAATACCTTGTACAATCAAATTCGTCTGATAACCTATCGGCGAACTGAAACTTGCTGATGCCGCTACACAAATAGCCACAAAGAAAGGCGTCGGATTCACGCCTAATTGAGTTGCGACAGAAAGTCCGATAGGGAAACTCAAAGCCGCCGCGGCATTATTCGTGATAAGTTCCGTAAAAACGTTAGTAATAATATAAACAATAGCCAACAATGCATACGGCCCCATATTATGCGACAATCCGATAATATTTTGAGCCAACCAAGCAGCAACGCCTGAATTTTCCATTGCTTTACTAATAGCAAACGCGCATGCAATCGTTATCAAAATATCCCATGATATATATTTGGTATATTTTTTTGGAGGGAAAATTTTCGTCCATGCCATGATAATCGTTGTGACACAAACAAAGAAAAACATATCCAAATGCATACCGGGCAACATCTCTTTCATAAACGGCAATTCGCCAACCGTTGCTCCCGTTATCATAAAGATGAGCAATCCGAGTGCCAGCCACCGTTTTTTCTTCGAGAACGGTTCCTCTTTGTCTTTACTATTGGCGAGCAATAGAAACACGCTCGACTCTCCCCATGTGGCAGCAAACGAATCATCGGCCCAGAGAATCAGCGTATCGCCTTCATGAAGAACAACCCTTTCCAAATCGTGCGAATAACACTGTCCGCCGCTTCTAACTTCCTTAACAATTGCACCATAATGACGTGTGAAATTAAAATCACCCAACGACTTGTTGATGCCTGGAAAACGCGGACCCAACACAGCTTCAACTCTTCGAAGATTGCCTGTATTGCTTTCGTCTTCCTCTTCGTAAGCATCTTTGCGCGAATCAGGAAGAAGTTTATTGGAAAAAATAAACAAATATGTTATACCAAAAAGGACTACAAAAATACCAATCTTTCCCAGTTCGAACATGGAAAACCCTTCATATCCGGCATCTTGAATCATACCATCAACAACAAGATTCGTAGACGTTCCAATCAATGTGCACAAACCGCCCAGGATAGTAACGTAAGAAAGTGGAATAAGAAATTTTGTAGCTGGAAGTTTTATCGATTCTGCCCAACGCTTAACAATCGGGGCGAAGATGACAACAACAGGTGTATTATTAAGAAAGGCAGAGATGAAAGCAATAGAAGGAAGAATACGGAGTTGCGACTTGAAAATTGTCGTTTTTTGTACAGGAAGAAGTTTTTTAACCAACTGCCCTAAAGCTCCACTCTGTCGGATTCCTTCACTCACCAAAAACAGCAGTCCGACAGTGATCATTCCTTTGTTACTAAATCCTTCAAGCATCTCTTTTGGTGTCAGAATACCTGCACACATAAATACAACAACGACAGTTAGAAGCACCATTCCAGGCCTCATTCTATCCCATATCAATGCGGCGACCATTCCGATCAACGCCAACAAAACAAATATGATTTCAAAACTCATGCCTGCTGCGCTTTGACGATGAACCAAGGATTATGTAAATCTTCTTTATTGTAATTCAATGGCGTCATCTCATCAGTATGATAAATTTGACAACCGGCAGCGCGAGCTATTGCATGTCCAGCAGCTGTGTCCCATTCCATCGTTGGCGCAAAACGCGGATAAATATCAGCAGATCCTTCGGCTACTAGGCAAATTTTCAGACTGCTTCCGCTACTAATCAATGTTACAGGTTGTCCTTGACGGCGCAGGTTGTCAATATAACTCATCGTCTCTTCGTTCAGATGTGAACGAGAAGCTACGACAACAATTCCTTGATGTCCTGTTGCATTTGGCAATTTCAAAGCTTTTGCAATCATGTCGTTCACCGACGGCTGACTGATACCATTAATTTTATTCAGCTTGTAAGCTCCCAAAGTTTCTGTAGCGAAATAAAGTTCCTCACGAACAGGAATATAAATCACGCCCATCACTGGAACTCCTTCTTTCACTAATGCTATATTTACGGTAAACTCACCATTACGTTTGATAAATTCTTTCGTCCCATCAAGTGGATCAACTATCCACAGTGTTTTCCACTTTTTACGCTCTGCAAAAGGAATCATCTTCCCTTCTTCGCTCAGAACCGGAAACGGTGTTGCTGAAAGAATAACGGATATGATTTTATGAGCCTGCTTATCGGCTTGAGTCAAAGGCGAATTATCAGCTTTCCATTCAACGACAATATTTTCCTTCGTACTATCATAAATTTCCATAATTGCCCTTCCGGCATCGATTGCAGCACGAATAGCCACATATAGATAATTTAAATATTCGTCCATTATTCAGTTTTTTTCTTAGTTTGTCAGTACACAAATATAGGCATTTTTTATAAAACGGAAGTTTTTACACAAGCAAAAACCTATTTTTATAAGAAATTCAAAGAAACTTAATTATATTTGCATCCAATTAAAGAATTACTAATTAATCACAATGGCCATGAAAAAAATCATTGCATTATTTATTTTAAGTTTGTTCTTTATGAATGTAAAGGCACTTGCAGCGGATGGTTCTCAACTAATCCGCATTTCTACTAATGAAACTGACTTGATATTGAATGTCGGCCAGAACGGGCGACTCTATCAAAAGTATTTTGGAGTCAAACTGATAAATGAGTCTGATTTGAACCAATTTAAAGATGTACGTCGCGGTGGACCAGGAATGCCTCCAATGGGTGTAAACAGCGGCGAAGTGTATCAAACTTCCGGAGCTGAAGATTATTATGAATCGGCACTGGCAATCACGCATGTCGATGGAAACATGACCACTTATCTGAAGTATGTTTCATCTGATGTCAAGAATCAGGACAACAATGTGACAGAAACGATTATCACACTTAAAGATGATGTCTACCCAGTTACAGTAAAGATTCATTACATTACTTATGCCAAAGAAAACATATTCAAGACATGGACTGAGATTTCGCATTCCGAGAAAGGTGCTATTCTGATGAGCCGATATGCTTCATCAATGCTCTATCTTGACAATGCATCCTATTATTTGACTCAGTTCGATGGCAATTGGGCAAAGGAAGTAGGAATGCACACACAAAAGCTTGAGTTCGGCAAAAAAGTGCTCGACACCAAATTGGGTTCGCGTGCAGCAATGATGCTTCAACCATTTTTCGAATTGGGTGTCAATGCTCCGGCAAATGAACAGCAAGGTGAAGTTCTGCTTGGTACAATCGGTTGGACAGGCAATTTCCGCTTCACTTTCGAAGTAGACGACGCAGGCGTTCTTCGTATCAGTTCAGGCATCAATCCGTATGCCTCTATTTACGATCTGCAACCGGGCGAACTTTTCAACACACCTGAATTTATTTTCACTCTCAGCCAAAGTGGTACAGGCCAGGCAAGCCGCAATTTTCACAATTGGGCTCGCAATTATCAGTTGAAAGACGGCAAAGGCAGTCGTATGACTTTGCTGAACAACTGGGAAAACACCGGTTTCAATTTTAATGAAGAAATTTTGAGCGGCCTGATGAAAGAAACAAAAGAATTAGGTGTTGATATGTTTCTGCTTGACGACGGATGGTTCGGCAACAAATATCCACGCAAAGACGACCATGCCGGACTAGGTGATTGGGAAGTAACTCACAGCAAACTGCCTAATGGCGTTCCATATTTGGTTAAAGCGGCTAAAGATGCTGGTGTGAAGTTCGGCATCTGGATTGAACCTGAGATGGTAAACCCGAAGAGTGAGCTCTTTGAGAAACATCCAGACTGGGTTATCCATCAGCCAAATCGCGAAACCTATTATTTCCGCAATCAGTTGGTTCTGGACTTGAGTAATCCGAAGGTACAAGACCATGTGTTCGGAGTTTTGGACAATATAATGACTGAAAATCCTAACCTTGCCTTCTTCAAATGGGATTGCAACAGCCCGATCACCAACATATACTCACCATATCTAAAAACGAAACAGAATGAGTTGTATGTAAAATATGTACGAGGTCTTTACAATGTGTTCAATCGTGTGAAAGCCAAATATCCTAACCTTCCGATTATGCTTTGTTCAGGCGGCGGTGCCCGTTGCGACTATGAAGCATTGAAATATTTTACCGAGTTCTGGGCAAGTGATGATACTGATCCGATCGAACGTCTCTTTATCCAATGGGGCTTCTCGCAGTTCTTCCCTGCTAAGGCGATTTGCGCACATGTAACTGATTGGAACAAAACTACAAGCATCAAGTTCCGCACAGACGTTGCCATGCTTTGCAAGTTAGGCTTCGACATGAGCCTAAAGAATCTGACGCCCGACGAAATGACATACTGCAAGACTGCTGTAGCCAACTACAAACGTTTGGAGAATATCACCCTCGATGGCGATATGTATCGTCTTGTTTCTCCATACGAAGGCAACCATACAGCCACAATGTATGTAGGCGACAATAAAAACAAGGCCGTTCTTTACGCTTTCGATATTCATCCACGCTTCCAAGAAAAGATGATGCCTGTCAAACTGCAAGGTTTGGATCCGACAAAGAACTATAAGATTGAGGAAATCAATCAAATGCCAAGATCCAAAGGCGATCGTCCGATGATGCCTCCGATGATGCCCGGCAATGAAGGTCCGAAAATTTATTCGGGCGATTATCTGATGAAAGTGGGACTGAATGTTTTCAGCACTATGCAGACAACAAGTCACATGTATGAGATTACAGCCGAATAAACATCGACGGGCAATCAGTCTTGAGGTGCAATAGGATTTCATATTTATCACTATATAAAAAACGCGTTTTCTTTCTGCCTGATATCAGGCTTCGAAAGCAAAACGCGTTTTTGTATTATATCAATTCTAATGGAGTAGCAAAGCGGAGTTTTCATACTATTCGAACATAAATAATAAAATTACGCCGCGTTTTTCAATCATCCGAACTTCAGAGATAAAATAACACGGCGTTTACACTCTACTACAAATTTTGGAAGGGAACAAAAACGCTTTTATAAATCAACCCTTCCTAAACATTTTATTTTCATGGCTTGTATTGGTGATAAATCGAATTGGCTGCAGTTTCCGCTTTACTTACAGGGCAAAGGCGGAACGAATAACTGATACGTGTTGCTGGGATCAGATATTGCTGATGTGGATACGCGCCCCAGCTTGTATCGCCGCCAACGCCCATCTGTTTCCAATCAATATTCCACGTTACCATATCTTTCTCGATGATATCGCTCGGATGACGCTGAGATTTTCTCACACCCGGTTCATCCAAATCTTCGGTCGGGAAAAGATAGGCGCTTGTGCTGATATATGGAGCTCCGATAGCCATCAGTCCGTCTCCGTTTGTATTGGTAAAACTAATCCAACGAACTTCCGTCTTGTTGCCGTTTTCCTGTGGTCGGTCGTAAGGAAAATATTGCTCGGCAACGCTTCCTTTATAAAGACCTACATAGGCCGACGTATTTCTGTCAATATAATTTTCGTGCGGGCCTCTGCCGAACCACATCATTTGATTGAATGCTCTGTTTAACGTAAGACTTACGCCTACGCGCGGCAAAAATGGCAGCGTATCGTTGCCAGGAATGAATGTACAGTTCACATCCAAAAAACCCTCGCCAGAGAAATGGTATTTAATAATGAAATCGGATTCCGCCACTGGCAATTTATAGGAAGAAACCACTTCGAATGTCTTATCATTGAGTGCGTTTGTCTTCATCGAAACCAGCTTTGCATCCTGCCCTGCCTTGCGCCAGCATCGCAGAGTCTTATTCATGCCGTTTCCCATATCATTATCCGTTACCGGACGCCAGAAGTTCGGGCGCAGCGACTCTTTCATCATTTCCTTATTGCCCTCTTTAATAGAACATAAACGACCATCGGTTTTATCAAAAGCAACCTGCATCCGACCGGCTTTCAGTGTCAATAGAGTTGACGTTTCATTTGCAGTGACGTTCGAAGCTGTGAGCTCCGTTTCTTCAGGTATGAAAAACGGAAGTTTTACTTGTGCACTAGCCAATTCTGTTCCCGCCTTAAGCAATCCTTCATCCGCTTTAAGAGCTGCATAAAGATTAAGATAATACTCAGCTCCCGGCTGCAAATCAATTGTCGGTAAGTTTGTCTTAAAAATAGCTTTCTGTTGCGGTTGCAAACTAACATTCTCTATTTTGCCCTGAGCAATCACTGAACCGTCCCTTTCAAGGTGCCAGGTGAAATTAAAGTCATTCAAATCGGTGAAAAAATATTTGTTCTGGAGTTCCACCAATCCGTCGTGATAATCGGCCAGGCGAAATGCGATGTTTTGATAGACTTTTTTTACCTCATGTATGTGTGGTTTCAATGATCTGTCGGCAGCAACCAATCCATTCATGCAGAAATTTGCCGAGCTGGGTGTCCCTTTCGGACACAAGTCGCCACCATAAGCCCAATATTTTCTTCCATTGGCATCTTTTGCATCAAAGCCTTGATCTACCCAATCCCAAATATGTCCGCCCTGCAGAGAAGGATATTTTTCAATCACATCCCAATAATCCTGCAAATTGCCTTCACTATTACCCATCGCATGTGCATATTCACACAGAATGAGCGGTTTTGTAGGTAAATAAAGGGTATGATTAATCAACACATCCAGCTTTTTGTACATCGGACAGAAAATATCCGTATACGGTCCCTTAATTCCGTCTTCTGAATGTACAGGACGATTGGATCGGTCGTTGGCATGAATCCATTTATATGTCGCAGCAAAATTGCAGCCTTCGCCAGTTTCGTTTCCAAGCGACCAGATGATGATGGAAGGATGATTCTTATCGCGTTCAAACATTCTTTCTGTCCGATCGATAAAAGCTTTCTGCCATTCCGGTTGATTTGCCAGACATTTGTCGGCGTCATAGCCCATTCCATGACTTTCTATGTTTGCCTCATCAACGACATACATGCCATAAATATCGCACAGTTCGTACCATCTCGGATCGTTTGGATAATGCGAAGTACGCACGCTGTTGATATTATTTTCCTTCATCAGTTTCAAATCACGAATCATCGAGGCCTCGTCAACAACATGCCCCTTGAAAGGATCGTGTTCATGACGATTAACACCCTTAATATATACCGGCTTTCCATTGATTAGTAACTGCGCATGTTTGATTTCTGATTTTCTGAAACCGATAAAACGGGAAATATATTGCTCGGCTTTTCCATTTGTGCGAAGCGTAAGCAGCAGACGGTAGAGATTCGGCTTCTCGGCACTCCACAGATGAGGAGAATCTATCTTCTTGTCGAAAGCCACTTCCTTTCCTGCTTTTAATGTTTTACGTTCCTGATAAAGAGAGTTGCCTTGCATATCCAACAAAGAGACTTCAACCTCTGAATTTTTAATGTTTGTCTTTGGCGCACAACCCGCTTCAACAAAAAGTTTCAACTGAGCGTTCTTGTAATCATCGTCCAAATCAGTTACAACTTCAAAATCGCGTACATGTACCTTCGGTCTGGCATAAAGATATACATCACGTTGAATGCCTGCCAATCGCCAATAATCCTGGTCCTCTAAATAATAGCCGTCACTGAACTTGAATACCTGTACAGCAATATCATTATTGCCGAACTTCACAAAAGGAGTCACATCGAATTCGGAAGGCGTTTTCGAATCCTGCGAATAACCGACCATCTGCCCGTTCACCCAAACATAAAATGCTGAAGCCACACCTCCAAAATACAACACAATCTGTTTTCCTTTCCAAGAGGCAGGAATGGCAAATGTCCGTTTATAAGAACCTACCGGACTGTTCTCAACAGCAATTAGCGGCGGATTCTTTTTTATGCCATAGCCACTTCCGACATAAAACGGATAACCGAAACCTTCCATCTCCCAATTTGATGGTACAGGAATATCTTTCCAGTCGGACACATCGAAACCATTCTGAAAGAAATCCATCGGTCGCTGGTCATAACGCGGCACATAGTTGAATTTCCAAACGCCGTTCAGTGATTTGAAATAAGGCGAAGCCGTTCGATCAGCTTTCAGGGCCGCCTCTTTCGATGGATAGGCAAAGAAATCGGCAGCCGATAGTAAACGATTGATATGCAGCACGTCGAAATTTTCCCAGTCATTGTCGGAATGTGGATACTTATTGCGATTCACTGTTTCAGAAGCCTGTACTTTCTGCTGCGCCTGCTGCTTCTCCATTGGTGCGCCATCATATTGTGCTTGAAGAGTTACCATTGGCAGGCAACATAAAATTGTCTTGATAATAATATTGCTCATATAGCTTAGTTTTTCAATAACATTTTGATGATTAATGCCGACGACCATCCGAAGTTCGGGCAGTTTAGCACCTCGCCTGTCAGCGGATTGTAATTTTCATGTATCGGACCGTCGGAAAGCAGTCCGTAAGCATGATTGACGAACTTCTCAGTCAACAAATCGGCTTCCTTTTCAAAGCCATAATTGCGCAAACCGGTAATTCCAAAGTAAACTTGGTCAACCCAAACAGGTCCCCGCCAATATCCGGCTACTGGTTTCAAGTGCGAATCGCTCACATCGAGTGTTCCGAGAGGCAAATATGAATTAAACCGACTGGGATTCATCATCACATCCTTCACTGTGCGAGCCTGTTCCGTTGTAGCAATACCTGCCCAAAGAGGCAACCAGCATTCTGCGCCCATAATCTTAACAAACTCGCCAGTTCCCAAACGGACATCATAGAAAGAACCGGTTGTCTTGTCATACATCCTGGTCTGGATGTATTCTTTCAGCTTTTTAGCGTCATTGTCAAATTGCCTGGCAAGTTCCTTATGGTTCAACAGTGCTGCCATCTTCGCAAGGATTGTCTTCTCGACATAGAGAAACGAATTGAGGCAGATATTTTCCTGATTCATCGACCAGGCATTATCCCCATTTTTCAGAAGCTTCGTATCATCAAAACGCACGCCGTTATCCATTCCGCTTTCCCATGCAGCTGCAATCAGCGTTCCGTCGGTCGAACCATATTCGCAGACGCCGTTATGATCGTGGTCGCGCTCCTTGTACCACCATTGATGGAACAGACACAACTTGTCGAACATCTCTTTGACGAAAAGCGTATCGCCTGTCTGTTCAAATATATTCATCACACCCCAAGCAGCCAATGGCGGCTTCGAATCACGCCAGTTGTTGTGAGCCTTGTTATATCCTATAAAATCCGGAATCATGCCATTTTTAGCCTGATAATCAAAAAGCGTTTGCATTTCATTCTTCGCCATCTCAGGATTGTAGAACACATTTCCGGAAGCAATCTTCCAACTGTCCCACGACCAGAATCCATAAAACTCATTATAGGAAGGATAACTACCGTCATGCTTCAAGTCGCCGGCGGCAGTACGCCAGTTGCTGTTAAGGGTCATCATGGCTTTTACAAGCACTTTCCGATAATCATTTTTGGAAAGAAAACGGTTTGCTGAAACCTTCTTATCCGACAGTAATGCCGAAATATTTGCATTCCATCGTATCGTATTCATCTTGAAGCTGGATTCGACATTCAAGGCATCGGCCATTGCAAATTCCTTCTGCCAATCGTCGCCACGCAACAAAACACTTTGCACATATACAGCCTGATAAATTTCTCCGGGCTTAAGACTCAACGACTCTTTCTCTATCACTTTCAGACTGTCGTTATGAAGCAACATAACTTTATCCGCTGTCTGAAAATGAGTGGCTGTCAGCAACGAGTCTTTCTTTCGTATCATCAAAACACGATTCCCTTCCTGACGCGAAAGAGATTGCTTATCAAAAACACCGCCTTTCCAATGCATTGAAACAGTTGCAGAAGCGCTTCCCACATTCTGCATTGTCGTACGTACAATAACCGAACGCGAAGTGGCAAAACAAAGTTCCGTCATGACATGGATTTGCCCGTTATTGAAATTCTGCACCAGTTTCCCCGGCTGATACAACGATGTTTGTATATTCCGAGCCAAATCATAGCGCTTGCCGTCAACAATCAGTTCAGGTTCTGATAAAGTAGCTGCAACCCATCCTCCTGTCATCGACATTGGTCCGATAAATGCACCTGCGTACTGATCGCTCTCATTTTCAGGGAGAGCATATCCTGACCATGCACCTAAATCCGAGAAAACTGACAAATTATAATCTCTTGCCTGAGCAGGGACATTTTTCACACGAATCAGATTGTAGAAATCTTGTTGTTCCTTCAGCAAACGCTCTTCTCCTTGGTTTTGAGCTTCAAGAAACGGTATACTAAAAGCCATAACAGCCCCTGCAGCTATCAGCTGCCTTATTCTATTTTTCATACATTTAAATAAGTGATTTAAAACTTTCTCCGGAAAATAGTTTTCCGGAGAATAGTTATAGAAATATCTATATAAAAAAGAAATCCTGATAAAAAGCTTTATTTACTGAAATTTGGATTCTGTTCCCACGTTGGATTCATCAAGAATTCCTTATGAGGAATAGGGAACAATTTGTGTTTACTGTCTACATAGTTTTCTACGTAAGGTTTCTTATGAGAGGTCAAAGTAGTTCCAACAATATTCCAACGAATCAAGTCATACCAGCGATCACCTTCTAATGCCAGCTCGCATGGACGTTCAACATCCTGCAAATGTTTCAAGACCTGATCTTTAGACATAGATACAGGCAGTTCTGGTACATTAACACGATTACGAACCTGATTAATATATCGAATAGCTTCAGACGTTGCACCCCTGTCGTTCAAACATTCCGCATAAAGCAACAGAATGTCGGCATAACGAATTAATGTCACATTATATCCGCTGTAATACCAGTCAGAACTTAAGGATTTATCCCATGTTACATATTTATGCCAGAAGAATTGTCCCGGTTCATGATAATCAGAGAACGATTTGCCATCCTCATAATAAGAAGGGCGACAATCAGGATCGTCAAAAATTATGGTTGCCAACGTTCGAGGGCTATATTTCCCATCAACTGTCTTATCTGTCTTCATCAAATCAAAAAGCCAATTCGAGGGATATGCTTCTTCATAACCACCATCATAAGCCGAGAACGGAGCTAAATGAATAGCGAATAAATTGTATTCATAATGGCCGCCTGTCATATTACCAGTAAACTGAACTTCAAGTACCGATTCTTTATTATTCTTATGCAGTCCGTCGAAGTTATCTGCATAGTTATCCATCAGTTCGTATTTTCCAATCAATTTTTTGAATTCCTGTTCAGCTTTCGCTGTTTCGTGACGGAACATATAAAACTTACCAAGTACAGCTGCAGCTGCATAACGCGTTATGCGTCCTCCGTCGCTTTCTGACGTATACTTTTCAGGAAGATCTGACTGAATATCCTTCAATTCAGACTCAATAAAGCTGACCAGTTCGCCGTTGGTAGCCTGTTTAGGATAAAATTCCTCATCTGTTCCTTTTAGTTCATGCGTGTAAATAGGTACATTCTCGCCAAAGTTCAAATAAAGGCGATAATAATAATAGGCACGTAGGAAACGAGCTTCAGCAAGAGCCTGCTTCTTGACATCACCCAACTTTGAGTCATCATCAGGCACATTTGGAATATTATCAATGCACTGATTTGCATAATTGATACCTGTATACAAATTTGTCCATTCCGTTTCGGTAACCGAATTTGTGGGATCATTTGTAAACATTGCAATGCTCATCCATGAACTAACATCGGCACGAAAATCAATCTCGTCGCTCCTGTAGTTGTCTATTACAATATATCTTTCATATGGAATTGCCCAATCTACGTTCGGCTGCATATAAGCATACGCACTTGTAAGCCCTTTCATTATATCTGCCTCACTTTTCCAAAATATATTTGGAGAAAGTGAATTCGGGTTTCTATCCTCATCGAGGAATGAGCCTGTACAGGATGCTAAAAGCAGATTCGATAAAACAGCTGTACTTAATATGATATTCTTTATTTTCATTTTGCTTACTTTTTAATGTTAGAAACTAAATTTGATGCCAGCCATATAGGTACGACTCAGAGGTGTTGAAGCATAATCATAGCCGATGCGTCCAACTGTCGAACCTGTTGAAGGATCGTAGCCCTTATATCCTGTTATAGTAAACAAACGTTCACCTCCAATATATACACGTAAGTTGGAAATGCCTAGGCTGTGACAAGTACTTGCAGGAAGATTATAACCCAACTGCAAATTATTCAGACGCAAATAATCGCCATTCTCTACATATCGGTCCGACACGCGATTATTTTTGTTCGGATCGCCTTGTACGGCACGCGGAACATCGGTATCGGTATTCTCAGGAGTCCATGCATTCAATGCATCCTTGCCATAATTAAACACTTGGTCCATGCGCTGCAACTGATACTTGGTATAATTATAACGTTTCACACCAAAATGTCCATAGAAATTAGCTACTAAATCAAAATCGCCATAGGTCAGATTCACATTAAATGCCAAAGCTACTTTTGGCGTTCCACTTCCCACTTTCACCTTATCACTTGAATCCAACATTCCATCGCCATTCTGGTCAATAAATTTAATATCTCCCGGTTTAGCTGACGGTTGCATACCATGCCATTCGTTATTCTTGTCATAATAGCCATGTATCTTGTTCCACTCAGTTACTTCTTGTGCACTTTGGAAAATACCATCGGTCTTGACTACCCAGAACTCACCGATCTCGCCTCCGACATACGTTCTCATAGCGCCATATTCATAAAGATAATTCGGATCGGCCATCGACTTCAGTACACTCTTATAATGTGTGAGATTCATATCCAGATCATATTTCAGCTTGCCTGCATTTCCATGATAAATTGCCTGCATTTCAAAACCAGTAGTACGCAGCTTTCCGTCATTAACCGTTAATGAACCAAATCCGGTACAAAGACTAATATTCTTTGTCGAAAGCATGTCTTTTGTATTCTTTATATAAGCTTCAGCTGACAGTTCAAGTTTATTATTCCAAAGACCTACATCAATACCTACATTCTTATAAATAGTCGTCTCCCATTTAATGTTAGATGATGGCAACTCGGTTATTGCATAACCTAAAGAAACATCTTTCCCTCCAAAAGGATAATTCAAATAATCGGTGTTTGATGACAACTTAGGAATATATTTATACAAACCTATAGACTGGTTACCCAAACCACCATAACTCAAACGTAATTTTAAAGTCGAAACCGTTTCTTTCATGTTTCCCCAAAATGGCTCATTGGCGATATTCCACCCGGCAGAGACCGACGGGAAAACGCCCCATTTGTTTCCATCGGCAAAACGTGAAGAACCATCATAACGGCAAGAGGCCATAATCATATAACGCATCAAATAATTATAATTCAAACGTCCAAACACTGACCGTAAACCACTGCGTGTTTTAGTTCCTCCAATGGCAAAATCCTCCTGTGCCTGGCCTAGTAAACTCATTTCATTATTTTCAAACTTTTTACCTGAAGCATTGATGCCGTCATAGCGATTTTCTTCCTGTGACATACCAAATAGAGCTTGTACGCTATGTTTCTGTAGAAAAGTTTTATTCCAATTGGCTGTAAATTCCAACAAATCGCTCATTGTCTTTGTCCGCTCTTCATATAATGATGCACGATTATTTACTTTCATCACGCCCAATTCATAAGTTGGAGTAAAGTTTCTTGAACTTCCGAAATAAATATTTCGACTTGCTTTGAATTTTAAAACCAAATCTTTAATCGGTTCGTACTGAAGATAACCTGATGCTGCTATATAGTCATTAGCTGCTGTGTTTTCAACAAGTTTATTATAACCTACAACGTTTGCAGCATCCGACATTCCCATTCCGGCAATAGCTCCACCGTATCCACCATCGTTATTTTTATCATAAACAAAAGCAAGTGGTTCTATATTTGTTACCTGATACATGCTTGGAAAACCAGAGCTGGCTTCTAAATCTGATTCCCAGCGACTATAGCTTACAGATTCACCCATTTTAAAGTTGCCTCTCTTAACATCTGAGTTGAGTCGGAAACCATATTTTGTATCACCTGTACCAATGACAATAGCATCGGTCTTTGAATAGAATGTAGAAAGTGCTACATTTGTCACTTCATTACCGCTCGTATAACCAACATTATATTTTTGAGTAAGTCCTCTGCGGTAGTATTCCTTCTGCCAATCCGTATCAGCGAACTGAGTAGGATCCTTCTCATATGCAGAAATATATTTCGGCCAACGGCTTTCAGCTATTCCTGCATTTGAAAGAGCCATCTTGCGAACTTTTACAAATTCTGCAGAATTGCAGACTTCCATACGTTTAGGCAAGTCATCCATTCCTAAATAAGCTGAGAATTGGATTCTTGGTGCTTGTACTGTTCCTCTATTCGTCTCAATCAAAATCACACCTGCGGCAGCCCGTGCACCATAAATAGCAGCTGTTGCTGCATCTTTCAATACAGACATTGATTTAATATCTTCAGGATTCAAATACGACATATCCCCAGGTACACCATCAATAATAACCAAAGGCGAGTTATCGGTTCCCCACGTTGTTACACCACGCACTTGTAAGGTTCCTGTCGATCCAGCCGAACCACTTCCGAAATTGACTGACAAACCAGGAGCCATTCCCTGAAGTGCAGTTTCTGCATTGGCTGTAGGAATTTTAGCAAGTTTTTCACCCGAAACGGTCGTTACAGAACCAGAAACATCCGATTTTTTTTGCGTACCATAACCAACAACAACTATTTCATCCAAAGCCTGCGTATCTTCAGAAAGTTTTATATCTATCGTACTCTTGTTGCCAATATTTATTTCCATAGGCTGATAGCCAATGTATGAAATTTTCAATGTGGTATTGGCAGGAACTTCGATGTCGAACTTCCCGTCAATATCCGTAATAGTACCATTTGATGTTCCTTTCACAGCCACATTTGCCCCAATTATCGGTTCTCCTTTTGTATCCGTGATAACACCCGAGACCCTCTTCTGCTTGGTGAAAGGTATAGCCTTATTGGTGACTTTATTTGAAATGACAATCATCTTCGATGAGACAATCTTGTATTCCAAATCACGTCCTTTCAAAGCTTCATCAAGCACCGTTGTAACTGATACACCACTTTTCTGTACATTGATATCCTTTCGGTTATCAATAGCGGCACTGCGATACGAGAAACGATAAGATGTTTGTTTCTCAATTACACTAAATACTTCTTTCAAAGAAGCATTTTTCAAATTAACTGCTACTTTCTGTTCTTGTCCCTGAATGCTGAAGCAACAGAATAAAGACAAAAAGAACAATACTGCGAAAAAATTCACTTTTCGATGTTTATCCATCTTACTCAAAATTAAAGTTAATAATGAATTGTGACCTTTGTTAGATCTTTGACGGTAAAGACAAGCCTTTTTTAAACATGTACCGAAAAAATAATATGCTATATAACATAAAAAACCATTTCTAATCGATGAAAAGAAATGGTTCTCCGATAATACACAAATATCATTTTACTTTAACGATAGAAATCTCATGTCCGTTCATTACCGCCTTAAGCTGATAAGCTTCTTCAATTACTTCCAATACACCATTAATATCATTTGTCACTAAAGTTCCCGTGAACAAATCTGAATTACATTCCTTACAACCCATAACAATATGTACCCCATACGTTTTTTCTATGCTCGAAAGAACTGAAGACAAAGGAGCATTTCGAAATACCAATTCATTTCGTTTCCATGGTGCCACATATTGAGATTCGTCTTTCATAACCACCAAATTGCCAGTCGACTGATCAAGAACGACTTTTTGGTTTGGATTCAAGATTACAAATTTTCCGCTTAATAGCGAACGAAACATCACTTTACCTGATTCAAGAGATAATTCAGCCGTTTTTTCATTATTCCTCACTAACAAATCAAAGGTTGTTCCAAGAACAGTAATATTTAATCCTTTTGCATCAATAAGGAACGGACGTTCTTTATCTTTTGAAACTTCGAAATAACCTTCTCCTGAAAACTTGATTTTTCTTTCTTTCTTATTATATACCTTTGGAATATAGGTCAACTTCGAATCTGCATTAAGTGTCACTTTTGTAGCATCAGGCAATGTAATAGTTGCCCGTTCACCCAAACCTGTAGCTACAACCATTTCTTCAGAAACCAACTGATGATTTTCATGATAAAGATAAAAAGTCGAAAGAATAAGCAACGGCAATAAAACTGCTGCAGCCCAAGCAAATACTTTCACATAAAGAGGCATGCTCAAACGTCGAAGTTGAATCTTCTCATCCAATTGCGATTTGACACGAACCATCAGTTCCTCGGAGACATTTGATGAATCCAACATATCACTCTGCCACTCCTCTTCCATGAATCGCTCAAGTTCTCGATCTAAAATGGAAGGATCTGTATTCTTCAGCATTTCAAGTTCTTGATGTGTCAAGTGATCCGTTACATATTTCTTATATAAGTCTTTCATATTCCTTCTTTACTAATAATGACAATAATTATTTGTCGACGTACCGAAAAAGGTCATTTAAAATAAAAAATAGCCCTATAATAGGTGCATTTCCCAATAACGAGCGAAGCATCTTCAACCCCAATGACAGCTGATTCTTCACCGTCTGTTCACTCAAAGATAACCGCTCAGCAACTTCTTTATTCGACAATTGTTTAAAACGTGAAAGTTCAATAACCAGCTGTTGTGTTTTGGGTAATCGCGACATTGCATGATTCAACTGATGTACAAATTCCTCATATTCCATCCGACTGATATTATCAACAGCAATCTGCTCTTGGTAATTCACATAATCTTCGTAAACTGGGGAATTAATATTTTTATGAAAAGCATTGATCAGATAATTTTTTGAAATAATAAACAAAAGCGAACGCAATGTATCTTCTTGCTGAATCGATTCTCTAATATTCCATAAACGAAGGAAAACATCCTGTACTATTTCCTCTGCATCTTCACTTGATTTGGTAAACCTTAGACAATAAACAAACAGGCGTTTGAAATACATCGCATAGATAGCATCAAATGCCGACTTTGAACCTTGTTTTAATCCGCGAATTAGATTGACCTCATCCATTGTTAAATGTGTAATTCGTGTCTGCTTAGATTAATCGAAGCAAAAGTACTGAAAAATTGTTTACTTTTGCAGTATCATTAGAGAAGAAAATTTGCGAATGAAAGTTTGTATTGCAGAAAAGCCCAGTGTAGCACGTGAAATTGCAGAAGTACTCGGTGCGACCCAGTCAAAAAAAGGATATATCGAAGGTAATGGATATCAAGTGACTTGGACGTACGGCCATTTATGCACATTAAAAGAACCGCAGGAATACACCGAAAGCTGGAAACGGTGGAGCCTTAGTTCCTTGCCGATGATTCCTCCCCGTTTCAGCATCAAACTGATATCCAATCCAACCTATGAACAACAGTTTGAAATCATCAAAGGACTGATGCAAAATGCCGAAATGGTAATCAATTGCGGTGATGCCGGACAAGAAGGAGAACTGATCCAACGCTGGGTGATGCTCAAAGCAGGCTGCAAATGCCCTGTATATCGCCTTTGGATTTCTTCGCTCACCGAAGAATCTATCCGCGAAGGGTTCAAAAGTCTCAAAGATCAGAAAGACTACAACAAGCTTTACGAAGCAGGCCTTTCTCGTGCTATTGGAGATTGGCTGCTCGGCATGAATGCGACACGACTGTACACGCTTCGTTATGGACAAAATAAACAAGTACTTTCCATCGGACGTGTGCAGACACCAACACTCGCTCTAATTGTCAATCGACAAGCAGAAATCGAAAACTTCAAGCCCGAAGCCTATTGGGAACTAAAAACAGTTTATCGCGACACGACATTTTCTGCAAGCAAAGGCAAGTTTTCCTCTAAGGAAGAAGGCGAACAGTTTCTCGAAGCTATCAAACAATCTGATTTCACAGTTACCGACATTTCTGAAAAGAAAGGTAAAGAGTATGCTCCCCGTCTCTTCGACTTGACATCACTGCAAGTAGAATGCAATAAAAAACATGCATTTACAGCCGACGATACACTGAAACTGATTCAATCATTATACGAGAAAAAAGTGACTACTTATCCACGTGTCGACACTACATACTTGAGCGACGACATATATCCTAAGGTCCCAAATATTCTCAAAGGATTGGCCAATTATGCGAACTTCACTATGCCATTGCTGACCGGTAAACTGCGCAAAGATAAACGAGTGTTTGACAATTCGAAAGTCACAGACCATCATGCCATTATTCCAACCGGAATTACTCCTCGAGGACTGTCCGAGAACGAACAAAAAGTGTATGACATGGTAACCCGACGTTTTATTGCTGCATTCTACCCCGACTGTGAAATATCGACAACGACTGTACTGGGAAAGGCTGCCAAAGTTGATTTCAAAACCAATGGCAAGCAAATTCTTAAACCAGGATGGCGTATTATCTTCGGCAGTGAACAAAAGAACAGCGATAACGACGAAGAAGACAACAACGAACGTGTCCTTCCAGCCTTTGTCAAAGGCGAAAGCGGCCCTCATCAGCCATCATTGGCCGAAAAATGGACACAACCACCGAAACCATACACTGAAGCAACGCTCCTGAGAGCAATGGAAACTGCTGGGAAACTTGTTGATAATGACGAACTTCGCGATGCGTTGAAAGAAAATGGCATAGGTCGTCCATCTACACGCGCTGCCATTATCGAAACACTATTCAAACGCAACTATATCCGCAAAGAGCGCAAGAATCTATATCCAACAGCTACTGGTGTCGAACTTATTGGCACCATTCAGGAAGAATTACTCAAAAGTGCCGAACTGACAGGACTTTGGGAGAAAAAACTGCGCCAAATAGAAAGAGGTAAATACGAAGCGCCTCTATTTTTGGAAGAATTAAAACAGATGGTTAAGCAGGTAGTACAAAATGTGCTTTCCGATCAAAGCAGACATAGCATCACTATCGAAAGGAAAGAGCTAGAACAAAAGAAAGTAAAATCCTCGCCAAAAAAAGCTTCAAAAGCAATTTTGCTCTGTCCAGTCTGTCACAAAGGAACGATTCTCCGTGGTAAAACTGCCTATGGCTGTTCAGAATACAAAAACGGTTGCAATTTTCGGATGGATTACGCTACTTATGGTAAAGATCTCTCAAATGAAGAACTTTACAAAGTTATTCAGTCAATGAAGAAGTAAGCGCTTTCCACAAATTTTCATCGGGAACAGGTGCCACAATCTTAACATTTTGTTTTGAAACAGGATGTATAAATTCGGCACTTCGCGCATGTAGACTAATTCCACCATCGGGATTCGAACGCGCGAAACCATATTTCAAGTCGCCTTTGATTGGACAGCCGATCTTTGCCAATTGACAACGAATCTGATGATGTCGCCCTGTCTTCAACTCAATCTCAAGCAGAAAATAATGATCTGAGCGAGCAATCACCTTATAATCGAGAACTGCTTTTTTAGCATCCGGTCGTTCGCTATCGTACGCATAGCTTTTATTCTGTTTTTCATTGCGTACAAGCCAGTTCACAAGTTCACCCTCATGTGTTGGTGGCTCGTTTTTCACAATTGCCCAATAGATTTTCTTTACTTCGCCATCACGAAACATGTCATTCATGCGGGTTAGAGCCTTGCTAGTCTTTGCAAAAATGACAACACCGCTCACGGGACGATCCAAGCGATGTGTAACACCGACAAATACATTTCCCGGTTTGGCATACTTCTCTTTCAGCCATACCTTAAGCATGTCAGAAAGAGGAGCATCACCGGTCTTATCTCCTTGAACAATCTCACTACATGTCTTATCAACTGCAATGATATGATTATCTTCGTAAATAACTTCCATAAAACAATATTACATATTCATTCCGCCATCGACCTGGATTACCTGTCCAGAGACATATGACGACATGTCTGATGCCAAGAATGTAGCGATATTGGCGATATCTTCAACCTGACCTCCACGGCGTAATGGAATCTTCTTAATCCACTCTTCGCGAATCTTATCCGGTAAGGCAGCTGTCATTGCCGTCTCAATAAAACCTGGAGCAATTGCATTGGCACGAATACCCTTCGGACCCATTTCCTGAGCGATAGATTTAGCTAAAGCAATCAGGCCAGCCTTCGATGAAGCGTAATTAGCTTGACTAGCATTACCATGAACACCAACGACGGATGCCATATTAATAATATTTCCACTTCTCTGATGCATCATCGTAGGCAAAGATGCATGGATGAAGTTGAATGCAGACTTCAAATTGACAGCGATAACTGCATCCCACTGTGCTTCCGTCATACGAAGCATTAATCCGTCTTTTGTGATACCTGCATTATTTACAAGAATATCAATACGACCAAAATCTTTCACGATCTCGGCAATCACATTATGAGTTTCTTCAAAATTTGCAGCGTTCGATGCATAACCTTTAGCTTTCACACCAAGAGCTTCAATCTCATTCTGAGTTGCCAAACCATTCTCATCGATTACCAAATCTGTAAATGCAATATCTGCTCCTTCCGAAGCAAACTTCAAAGCGATGGCTTTGCCAATTCCACGGGCTGCACCTGTGATAACAGCCACTTTTCCATCTAATAATTTCATATCAATATGTTTATAATTTTTTTATTTTTATTCCATTAAAAATCAAATTCACAACATTATCCTTACGTCTCAGGCGTTGATTAGTCGTATCGCCCATACTTCCACGTATGTAAGGAACTTCAAGTCCTTTAAGCGCATGGTGCAACACGACTGCTGTAATGCCAACATCTGGCATTTCGAACACATGTTCCTTAATACCTGCCTCAAGTATGCCTTTAATCAATTCTGTTTCACGTATATCAAAGTTCTTGCGCACCTTCTCGACACGCCAGATATCACGAAAGAAATTTGCCCTAAGCGTTCCGTTGCGCAATACAATTGCCTTGATAGCATCCAAGCGAGTATATATGAAAGTGATTAATTTTTCGTCAGCAGGCAAATCTTTTACCGCCACATCTTGCAACATCTTATAGAGCCTATTTAATTCAGTCTCCACAACAGCCTGATAGATTTCATTCTTATTTTTGAAATACGTGTATAGTGTACGACGCCCCTTCTTTGAAGCCATTGCAATATCATTCATCGTAGTATCGTCGACACCAATCCGGGCAAACAACTGTCTTGCCACATCAATCAACATATCCCGTGTTTTAGAAACTATAATCGACATTGCACATTTTGTTTAAAACTGTGCGCAAAAATACCTAAAAATCCTTGAAGTACAAAGAAAAGAGAAAGTATTCTTCCGCCCTATACAGTTTTTCCCCAATGCTCCTTCACAATGCGATAGAATTCGTGTTCGAGTATGGGCATAAACTTTTCTTTAGGACGGATCAAACAACCTTTAAGTTTCTCCGCAGCACCAGTTATAGGAATTGCCTTCAAATTTTCCCAGCTTTCAACAACGCCTTCCGAGAGAATTGTCAACCAGCGACCTGAACTAACAAGTTGCAAAATCAGACTCGCATCGTTCACTTCGATACGCGGTGTCAGTACAGGTAGATTCTTTTTGATAAACATTTGCTCGATTTCCATCCGCGTATGGATTCCTTGGGGAAAGAATACAAATGGATACTTTTTCAGTCGCTTAAGAGATATTCTCATGTTTGCTGTTACAGGATGATCCTTTTGTGCAATGACGCACAATGGCGTCTCGAAAAGCATCGAACATTCTAGCAGTGGCGACATCATCTTGGACTTGTAAGTGAGAGCAAAATCTATTTTACCCTTAAGCACAAGATCAGCTAGCTCCCTCACCGAATTAGTTTCAACGATACTCAGTCCTGCTTCGGGATATTTTTGCGTAAACTCCAGGACGCACTCGTTCAGAATATCACGAAGACTGTACACTACTCCTACCTGCAGTTTCCCCGTATAAATGCCATTTTTTTCCTGTATGCATTTCATTCCCGTCTCAACTTCTTTGATAGCCCGCTGTGCAAAATCTGCAAAAGTTGTTCCCGCTTCCGTCAAGTATGTATATTTGCCAATGCGGTCGAAAAGCGGCGTAGTACATTCTTCTTCCAACTTCTTGATACTGAGCGAGAGTGCACTCTGCGTGATGAACAGCTTCTTCGCCGCTTCAGTGAAACTCAACTCTTCAGCAAGCTTCACAAAATACTTCAATTGAGTAAGTTCCATTAGCAAAATCAATTAAAACAATAAAAACAATTCATAGAGCAAATATAAGTGCAAAAAATCCTTTTTCTTACTTTCGCCTCCGAAAAATAACAATAAAGCATATTAATTCATACGATGAAACAAAACAAAAACAAAAATGAATTACTGCGCAGATACACAGTTTTCTTTATCTCTCTCTTTCTTATTGCCCTCGGCACATCGCTTTCCATCCGTGCCAATCTAGGATCGTCGCCCATTTCTTGCCCGCCATACATACTAAGTCTGGTTCCTGGTTCGCCGTTAACGATGGGCGAATACATCATTTGCATACAAATGATGCTTATACTGACTCAGATTCTATTGTTAAGAAAAAACTATGAAAAAATCCAGCTGTTACAGATCGTAATCAGTCTGTTTTTTGGATTCTATACCGATCTAACGATGTGGATGACTATACCTTTCCAGTTCGACAGTACACTATCAGGCTATCTTATCCGCTTCCTTCAGCTTTGCGCCGGAGGGGCAATTATGGCTTACGGCATCACCCTAGAAGTCCATTGCAAAGTCTTGCTGATGGCTTACGAAGGATTCTTCCAAGCTGTTTCGAAAACCTTCAACATTGAATTTGGAAAAGTCAAGATTGGCAGCGACACCACGCTCGTTTTCATCGGCATTGTCTGCTGCTTCATTTTCTTCGGTCATTGGGACTGGAAACTTATTGGAGTCGGTACATTGTTCTCAATGTTCTACGTCGGGAGTATGGTTCATTTCTTCAACTCGCGTTTTCAATGGATTGAGAGATTCTTCAGTAATAGCGCTATCAATCGTGTCAAAATATGAAGATTCGCTTCCGCCTCCACCAAAGGTCGTAAGGCCTGTCAATTCGTTGCTTTTCTTTTGCCACCAAGACTGACCTTTCATCACAAGAAAAGCATCTAGTGGTGATGCAACAGTTGTCATATAAATAGGATTTTGAGCATAATCCACATTGAAACATTCATAAGGTGCACCGCAATTTCCTCCTTGACGAAAATCATTTTCTCGCAGATCTGTGATATATTCTTTTGCCAACTGTTGTGCCGCAGCCATATCGACTTGAGCTATAGCATAACAAACCCATCCTGTAGCTGTCCCCCAATAGGCACCATTCTGGTATGTTCCCTTTTTGGGTAAATTATTTTGTTTACCGACTTCCCACATCGACAATTCACTGAAGTCTTCATCACACATTACATGGCGAATGTTCCCTTTATAGGACAACATTTTATGTTTATAACCTTCAGCCAACGCACGACAGGCTTTTTCTTTATCTTCATTCTCAAGAATTCCAAAATATACAGCCAAAGCTGTACTCCAAACATCGCCCTGCCGTCCTAATTTTGTTCCCGCCATCAAAAGTCCTCTTTTGTTACAGAATACAACTGGGATATTTTTTTTCAACGCTGCAGCAACATTATTGTAATATTTCATCTTCACCTTATTTCCCAAAAGACCAAATAACTCAGCCATTTCCTTTGCAGCACGATATTTGTAGACTGAAGAAATTGCCAAATCACCTTCAATGACAATCGCATCGCGAAATCCAAAATCGACGCCTCTAAAATCACTTGTAGTATAAACAATCTGATTATCCTTATGCGATGGCGGCACATTGAAAGACCATTCGAGTCGATTCATCAATTCATAGCCTCCGATAGACTTCCTAAGAACTTTGCTCATTTCAAACATTCTCGTATAACAGTAAGCCATGTGGATAAAAAGGAACTGATCAGTGTATGGTGGAGTCATTCCCCATCTTCCATCTCCTTGCTCCTCATAACTATATGTGCCAGGAAAATAGACAGGCAACCCATCATTTATCCTTACATGGTCTGCCACCGAACCAAACGGGATCAAACACCCATTTTTTGTAATCCAAGTCTGAGTACACTGCGTCTTTGCCGTCACATTCAACATGTGCTGTTGTGCTTTTTGAGCAATAATACCACAATCGAGTGCCATGGCATAATCGCGAATCCAAAATGCCGGATAACAGCCTCTAGCTCCGGGAAGTATTAATGTTCCACCGGTTTTGTTCTGACCGGACAAAATACTTACGCTCTGTCCTGTATGCACGCATGAACTATCTATAACCGTAACAGTCATCATCTTCAAGAACGAAAGATCATCGTCAGAAACAATATCTCGCAAATCTTGTGCCCATCCTTCCATACTGTGACATATCAAAACAATCATGACCAAACCTAAAACTTTTTTCATCAACATTTCCTCCTTAACTCCATATTTTATAATGCAATCTACTTAAAAGAGAAAAGATATATTTATTGGATATTGGCAAATATAATCATTTTATGCATATAACTCATATCTTACTTTTACTTTTAGCATGTCATCGTACATTGTTCCATCTCACATTCCTTTTAACAATTTATTTCCCAAAAAAATACATACATTTTATACTTAAAAAATAAAGTTCCACTTTTCATAAAGAGATATTGCTCATCTCACAAATTATGAATAATATTGCAACGGAAGGAACAATGAATCCATTAATGGTAATATAAAATTTATGAAAAAAATAAAGATAGGACTAGCAGCATTTGGTATGTCAGGACAGATATTTCACGCACCATTTATCAGTACAAATATGAATTTTGAACTGACTGCGATTGTTGAACGCAGCAAAGATCTTTCGAAAGTTCGTTATCCTCAAGTACATATAATGAGAAGCCTTGAGGAATTGCTGGCTTCAGATGTTGAAATTGTTGTCATCAATACACCAGACAGCACACATTATCCATTTGCACGACAAGCACTCAAAGCCGGAAAGAATGTGATTATTGAAAAACCATTCTGCACAACTACTGAAGAAGGCAAAGAACTAATTACTCTAGCAAAACAAAAAGGATTAATGTTAAGTGTCTTTCAAAATAGGCGATGGGATTCAGATTTCTTGACTATAAAAGAAATTATTGATTACGAACTATTGGGAAGATTGGTAGAATTCGAATCTACTTTCCCACGATATCGCAATTATATTAAACAGAATACTTGGAAAGAAACAGGAGAACAGGGCGGTGGATTGATTTATAACCTAGGTTCACATGTAATTGATCAGGCTGTCCAACTTTTTGGAGTGCCTGAAGCACTATATGCGGACATTGATACTATGCGTACAAATGGAATAGTGGACGACTATTTCTTAATTCATTTTATTCATCCTTCAAAAGTTCCAAGCCTAAAAGTAACACTTAAATCAAGCTATTTGATGTGTGAACCTGAGCCGCGTTTCATACTCCACGGAACAGAAGGTTCATATATAAAATACGGCTTCGATTGTCAGGAAGCTGATCTTAATGCAGGGAAAAAGCCTAATTCACCGCATTGGGGCGAAGAAAATGAAAGTATATGGGGATTACTTCGCACCGAAAAAGGAGGCTCATCGTTCAGTGGTAAATATCCAAGTGTAGCAGGCAATTATGCTGAATTTTATGCAAACATATTTGCCCATTTACGTTACAAGGAAGCACTAATAACTGATGCAAAAGATGTACTACCCGTCATTCAACTTATTGAAGCAGCAATTAAAAGCAGTCACGAACAAACTGTCATAAAAATAGAATAAATCATTAACACAATACATTTCAGAAGAGTTTTATTTCTACATACAAATATTTATCGTACATTTGCAACAATCCTCTACAATAGTGAATATTGAGGAATCATTGGTATAACCAAATTTACACATGTAATGAAAAGAGACAATATCATTTTCGACATCATTGAGAAAGAACATCAGCGCCAACTCAAGGGTATGGAGTTGATTGCTTCAGAGAACTTTGTAAGCGACCAGGTAATGCAAGCCATGGGAAGTTGTATGACCAACAAATACGCCGAGGGATATCCCGGAAAACGTTATTACGGAGGTTGCGAAGTTGTTGATCAGAGTGAAACCATCGCCATTGAACGGTTGAAAGAAATTTTTCATGCCGAATGGACAAATGTTCAGCCTCACTCAGGAGCACAAGCTAATGCGGCTGTTCTTCTAGCTGTTCTTAATCCAGGCGATACATTGCTAGGACTTAACTTGGCTCATGGCGGACACCTATCTCACGGATCATCCGTTAACAGTTCTGGTATCTTATATAGAGCTGTCGGATACAATCTGAATGAAGCAACAGGTCGCGTTGATTACGACCACATGGAAGAAATGGCGTTGAAAGAAAAGCCAAAACTGATTATCGGGGGCGGTTCTGCCTATTCACGCGAATGGGATTACAAACGTATGCGAGAAATTGCCGATAAAGTCGGTGCACTACTGATGATTGATATGGCTCACCCAGCAGGATTAATTGCAGCGGGATTACTGAATAACCCGTTGGAATATGCTCATATTGTTACCTCAACAACACATAAAACATTGCGCGGACCACGTGGTGGCATTATTCTGTTAGGAAAAGATTTTGAGAATCCGTGGGGCAAACGCACACCAAAGGGTGAAATCAAAAAAATGTCTCAGTTACTTGACTCTGCTGTTTTTCCAGGCATCCAGGGCGGACCGCTGGAACATGTTATTGCTGCCAAAGCAGTTGCTTTCGGCGAAGCTCTCGATCCTTCATTCAAAGTTTATCAAAAGCAGGTAAAGACTAATGCTGCTGTTATGTCTCAGGCTTTCATGGACAAAGGATATAAAGTGATCTCCGATGGTACTGACAACCACAGCATGCTGATTGATTTGAGGAAGAAATTCCCGGAACTGACAGGTAAAGTAGCTGAAAAAGCATTGGTTGCAGCTGATATCACAGTAAATAAGAATATGGTACCGTTTGACAGTCGCTCAGCTTTCCAAACTTCTGGTATCAGAGTTGGAACACCGGCAATCACTACTCGTGGCGCAAAAGAAGCATTGATGGGTGAGATTGTTGAAATGATTGATACGGTTCTAGCTGATCCACTGAATGATAATACAATTACTGCTGTTCGCAATAAAGTTAACAGCATTATGAAAGAGTATCCAATTTTCGCATGGTAAAACAATAAACGTATGAAAACACTGATTTCAATCTGTATGGGCGCAGTTCTTTGTGCACTGACAGCTTGTAGCGGAGGAACAACAAAAGAGATGCCTTATAATAAAGGAATCCATATTATTCCTCAACCTGTAAGTTTGACACAAAACGAAGGCACGTTCAAACTAAGCAGAGGCGCTGCAATTGCGGCCTCTACTCCTGAATCGAAAAAAGTGGCAGAATTCTTTGCTGCCAAGATGAAGTTGTCAACCGGCTACAACATCACGACAACAAACAAAGCCTCTTCAGGTGACATCGATTTAATGATCGATCCGACACTGGCTTCTGTAAACAATGAAGGCTATACTTTAGTAGTATCCACAAAAGGCGTTATAATTAAAGCTAAAACACCTCAAGGACTTTTCTATGGTATGCAGTCGTTTCTACAACTCCTTCCGGCTGAGATCGAAAGTACAAAAGTCGTGAATGACATTGCTTGGACAGCTCCTTGTGTAGCTGTTAAAGATGAACCACGCTTCGGATACCGTGGATTCATGTTAGACGCTTGTCGCCACTTTATCCCGGTTGAAAATGTCAAAAAACAAATTGATGCAATGGCAATGTTCAAAATCAACCGTCTTCATTGGCATTTGACAGATGATCAGGGCTGGCGTATTGAAATCAAGAAATATCCAAAACTGACAGAAGTTGGTTCGAAACGTATTGATGGCGAAGGTACAGAATACAGTGGATTCTATACACAAGAACAGATTAAAGAAGTGGTTGCATACGCAGCAGAACGATTTATTACCATTATTCCAGAAATCGAACTTCCGGGACATGAAATGGCTGCAATCTCTGCTTACCCAGAACTTTCATGTAAAGGTACACCGACAACTCCTCGTATTATTTGGGGTGTTGAACAAAACGTAATGTGTCCTGGTAAAGAAGATATGTTTACCTTTTTAGAGAATGTGATTGCTGAAGTGGCTCCTCTTTTCCCTGGTGAATATTTTCACATTGGCGGTGATGAATGTCCGAAAGTAAGTTGGGAAAAATGTCCACTCTGCCAAAAACGTATACGAGAAGAAGGTCTAAAAGCTGACAAACAACATACAGCTGAACAAAAGTTGCAAAGCTATGTCGTCCAGCGTATAGAAAAAGTTCTCAACGAAAAGTATCACAAAAAAATGATTGGTTGGGATGAGATTCTTGAAGGAGGTGTTTCTCCAACGGCAACGGTTATGTCTTGGCGTGGAGAAGAAGGTGGAATCACCGCTGCTTCAATGGATCACGATGTGATTATGACTCCGGGCCAATTTGTTTATTTGGATCATTATCAGGGTGACAGCAAAATTGAACCTGTAGCTATTGGCGGTTATACTTCATTGGAGGATATTTATAAATACAATCCAACACCTGATACATTAACCGGAATTGGTAAAGATCAATACATCAAAGGTGTACAGTGCAATATTTGGACTGAATATATCTATAATACAGATTTACTGGAATATAGAATGTATCCTCGTACATTGGCTCTTGCCGAAATTGCATGGACCCCAACGACCCGCAAGGATTACAAAGATTTCGAACGTCGCCTAGATAACGCTTTGGTGCGTTTGGATATGCATGGCATCAATTATCATATTCCTCTGCCTGAACAACCCAAGGGTTCATGTGATTTTGTTGCATTTACCGACAAAGCCTCTTTGGAATTCACAACGACTATTCCTGAAAAAATGGTATACACAACCGATGGAACAGAACCTACTGAAAAATCGACCGTATACAGTGAACCTATTGAATTCACGCAGTCGGGTGTGTTAAAAATCCGTACTGTTCTGCAGTCAGGTAAAATGAGTAAAGTTCGTACAATCAAAGTGGAGAAACAGGCTCTTGCTCCGGCAAAAGAGGTAGCAAAAACGACTCCAGGGTTGAACGTACAATCATTAGACAGCATGTTCCTAAGCAGCGCAAAGATGGGGGATATTTCCACTTGGAAGAAATCGATGATCAAAGATTTGAAAGAATTGACCATGGGGCTGACGGATGACAACGAAGAAATCGACAAAATTAAAAATCATGCAGCGGTTGCTACAGGGTATATCAAAATTCCAGAAGATGGAATCTATTACATTTCTTCTGACAATGAAGAAGTTTGGATAGATGGTAAAATGCTCATCAACAATAGCGGTGAAGTAAAGCGTTTCTCACGCCATGATGGTTCGGTGGCTCTGGCAAAAGGGTTACATGAAATAAAAATTGTATTCCTAGGTCATATCATTGGAGGATGGCCATCTGAATGGAATGATGGAAGTGTAAGCCTTCGCAAAGCAGATGCAGAAAAATTTGCACCAATTACTCCAGAGATGCTTTTTCATTAAAACAATTAATTAATAAAAAGGAAAGAGAGTATGCCTTTAAGACATACTCTCTTTCCTTTTTATCAATATTACTCAATAACTTCAAGGTTTCAACAAATCAGAAACTGTGACAGTCAAATATGGAGTCAATTCAGAAAAAGGGATAACAGCTTCTGGATGACCAGCAGCATAACATGCTATCTCATATTGTTGATAAATAAAATGCATACCATCTTCTCCAATATATGGAGGTGTCTGAGGTAAAGGAAAATAGGTGAAAGCAAATTCATTTTCAAGCATCAAATTATCTTTTAATTCTTGATCAGTCACAACTTTAAAAAATCTTTTCAATCCTTCACGAAGCAAGTCATGGAATCCCTGTTCATTTGTATTTATCAACATATCCCATCCAAACTTACGTCCATCATCTTTTCTGAAAGTAGCTCCAATAATTGTCTGCGAACCATGTGCTCCTCCTGAATAAATATAACTTGTGTCACCATAAGTCACAAAACGATTTGTTTCATAAACCAAACGTAGAGTTCTATCATTATCTAATCCCGTATCATATTCAGAGTCACCCAACACTTCCAACTGTGATTTCAAACTATCAATTTCCATTTTTCCATAATAAGCGACAACGCTGTCACCTGTATTAAGGTCACCTGTATAAATACCTCCCAATTGTTCATTCATCCATTCGCGAATTCCACGAAGCAAAAGAGGATTGCCTTTATCTGGATAATCCGCCAAAATCTGACACTCTGCAGTCAACTTTTCTTGCTTGATCTCTTGCTTCCATTTAATCACTTTCGTTGTGAATTTAGAATCGGTCTTCGTATTGCAAGATAAGACAAAGAAAGATAAAAGTATTACAGAAAAAATAGTCATTCGAAAAATAAAATTCTTTTTCATACGATTCATTTTTACCAATAAAACAAATTATAATTACACCTCTGATGGTACAAAATTCAAAATAGTATTTAAATAAGAACAAAAGAGGCTATGTCATAATGGCATAGCCTCTTTCAAAAAGAATATAGAAATTACTTATTGCCCATTTGAGCTTCAATAGCTTTCAATTCTTCACCCATGTTCAGATTATAGTATATACCTCTCAAGGCAATCATATATTCTGTTTCATCTGGTTTAGCTTCGTGAGCTTTCTTGAAGAAAGGGAGAGCTTGTTTGAACAAGTCTTTTGCTTTCCCAACTTCTTCCTGATACTTCTTTGTATCATTAATAGCATTGGCTTCACTCTGTTTTGCAACACCTTGGTTGTAATAAATACGACCAATATTCGACATTGCATCAACCAAATTAGGATCCAGTTCCAATGCCTTCTTGAAATTCTTTTCTGCATTTGCATAATCCTTGAGACCTGTTTCATAAACACGGCCCAATACATTATACAGATTAGCATCGTTCGGCTTCTTTGCTATTGCGGCATTCAATGATTCGATAGCCTTATCATTTCTATTTGAATAGATATAGATGTTAATCAAACTATTCATGAAATAATCTTCATCTGGAAAAAGCTTCTGGCCTTCAGCTAATGTATTCTCCAAAGCAACAGTATCTTTGGCCTGTTCGTACTCGTAGCAAAGATACTGATAAACATCGTTCTGACGATATGCTGTGTTCTTTGCACGCTCCAAAGCTTTAATAGCAATTTGTGGATTATTAAGCTGAGTAGATGCAACGCCAGCATAGAACTGAACTGTCATAAAAGTTGAATCTTTAGCTGCTGTCGGTGTTCCTGCAAATAAAGGCATATCTGAGATTTCAAGGAACTGATTGAAGAAATCAAAAGCTTTCTGATAGTTCTTTTGATCAAAATAGTAAGCACCGCCATTAAACAGATATACGTGATCAGCACCTAAGATACTCTTAATATCTTTTGTAACTCTAGGTTTAACCTTTCCTTTCTCGTTCGGAACCTGATCCAAGTCAAGTGCTTTTTTAAAATAAGGATAAACAGCGTATACTGCTTCATACATTTTTGCTTCATCCGGTTTCTGTCCCAGAATCTGTTTTGTTTTCTCAGTATTGAACTGCTGATCTTCAATAAAACCTGCTATAAACCAAGTTTTAGCATCATCTTTCGTTTCCGAATTATCCAAAGCGCCCTTAATTAAAGATCTTGCCTCAGTGAAATCAGGATTGGTTCCCTTAGCAATACTCTGAGCGTCACTCACTGCCTTCTTTTGACCGAAAGCAACAGATGTTGCAGCACATAGCGCAACTGTTAACAATACTCGTTTCATTGTTTAGTGATTTGAGATTAATACTCTATTTAATTAATAATTATTCGTCTTTATCTTCCGAGTCATTCTCTTCAACCTCATCATTTTCCTCTTTATCATCAAATGTATCTCGGTTTTCATTTACAAAATGCTCATTTGCCGTACCTGATTCTAATGCTTCGCGCTGTGCTTTTTCTTCAGCAAGCTCTTCCTCTGTCTGGGACATCACTTTACAGACGGAAGCAATTTCATCGCTACGTTTCTCCAGATTTATCAAACGGACGCCTTGTGTTGCACGTCCAATTACATTCAAATCGTTCACGTTCATTCGGATAGTAATACCTGACTTATTGATAATCATGATATCATTTTCTTCGGTAACATTCTTTATAGCTACCATTTTCCCCGTTTTTTCTGTAATGTTAAGTGTCTTCACACCTTTACCGCCACGGTTCGTTATGCGATAATCTTCAATGCTTGAACGTTTACCATAGCCTTGTTCTGAAACAACAAGAATCGTTTCCTTCTCCTTGTCTTTAATACAAACCATGCCCACTACTTCGTCGTCTTTTCCTTCTAACGTCATACCTCTTACACCCGAAGCATTGCGTCCCATTGCACGAACTGTACTTTCATGGAAACGAATAGCACGACCATTACGACTAGCAATAACAACATCACGATCGCCATTCGTCATACAGACCTGAATCAAGCCATCATCTTCACGAAGTTCGATAGCATTAACACCTTTTTGACGTGGACGTGAATAAGCTTCAAGTAGTGTTTTCTTGATAACACCCTTACGTGTACAAAACAACAGGTAGTGAGAACTGATAAATTCCATATCAGTCGTCAAATTCTTGACACGAATGAATGCATTAACCTTGTCATCGGATTCAATATTCAATATATTTTGAATAGCACGACCCTTAGAATTCTTAGCACCTTCCGGAATCTCATAAACCTTCAGCCAATAGCATTTACCTTTTGCCGTAAAGATAAGCAAAGTAGCATGCATTGAGGCCGGGTAAATATATTCCACAAAGTCAGCATCGCGTGTTTCAGAACCTTTAGCTCCTACACCGCCTCTTCCTTGAGCACGGAAGTCACTCAGTGGTGTACGCTTGATATACCCCATGTGGGAAATAGTAATGATCATCTCATCATCTGCGTAGAAATCTTCCGGATTCAATTCTTCAGAAGCATATACAATCTCAGTCTTACGTTCATCACCATATTTATCCTTAATTTCCTGAAGTTCATCTTTAATAACCTTCATACAAAGATCATCATTTTCCAAGATTTGGTTTAAATAAGCAATCAATTTTTCAATCTCTTCATACTCAGCGCGCAATTTGTCTTGTTCCAAGCCAGTCAATTGACGGAGACGCATCTCCACAATAGCATTGGCCTGCAAATCCGATAAAGAGAAACGTTCTTTCAATCGATTTACAGCTTCATCCTTATTTTGTGAAGATTTAATAATAGCTATCACTTCATCAATATTATCAGATGCAATAATCAAACCTTCCAAAATATGTGCACGCTCTTCAGCTTTTTTCAAATCGAACTTTGTGCGACGGATAACCACCTCATGACGATGCTCCACGAAAGCCTTTATCAGATCTTTCAAGTTGAGCAGCCTTGGGCGACCATTAACCAAAGCAATATTATTAACACTGAACGAAGATTGCAAAGCCGTCATCTTGTAAAGTTTATTCAAAACAACGCTTGAATTAGCATCACGTTTAACGTCAACGACAATACGCATGCCCTGGCGGTCAGATTCATCATTGATATTCGAAATACCATCAATCCTCTTTTCATTAACCAGATCGGCTATGTATTTTATAAGCTCTGCCTTATTAACGCCATAAGGGATTGAAGTAATAATCACTTTTTCATGATTATTTTCCGTTTCAATCTCAGCATTACCTCTGATAACAATACGTCCACGACCTGTTTCAAAAGCCTCTTTCACGCCAGCATAACCATAGATAGTAGCGCCTGTTGGAAAATCAGGAGCCTTTACATACTTCATCAGATCGGGAACCTCAATTTCTCCATGGGCATCAATATAAGCCATACAACCATCCAACACTTCACTTAAATTATGTGTTGGCATGTTCGTTGCCATACCTACTGCAATACCGGAAGCACCATTCACTAACAGATTAGGAATTCGTGTTGGCAGTACAACAGGTTCTTGCAAAGTATCGTCAAAGTTTGGCATGAAATCTACAGTATCCTTATCTATATCGCGAAGCATCTCTTCAGCAAGTTTACTCAATCTTGCCTCAGTATAACGCATAGCCGCCGGACTATCTCCATCCACGGAACCAAAGTTTCCCTGTCCATCAACCAGCGGATAACGCATTGCCCATGTCTGAGCCATACGAACCATTGCAAAATAAACAGATGAATCGCCATGAGGATGATATTTACCTAAAACTTCACCAACAATTCTTGCAGATTTCTTATAAGGTTTGTCGGACGTGTTTCCCAGTTCATTCATTCCAAACAATATTCGACGATGGACCGGTTTAAAACCATCCCTAACATCCGGAAGGGCACGAGCAACAATGACCGACATTGAATAATCAATATAGGCCGACTTCATTTCCTCCTCGATGTTAATCTTAATAATTCTGTCTTGATCAACCATTTAGTCTTATTTTTAATACACTCAATATCACACTTTCAAAAAAGTGCACTAAGGTACGCTTTTTTCCGCATACTACTAAAGTTTTCTCTTGAAATTTTAGTTCTTTGCCCTTTTACTGGTTTATTAAAGAATAATGGCACGATATTTGTTAGTTTTATGGAAAGAGTTTATTATTTTTGCAGGGACACAAGTATAACATATGAAAAATAACTATTCAGTCAGACTATTGGATGTAATAGAATTTAGTCGTGAAGAAGCTCAAAGGCTTCAAAGCAGCTATATAGGGCCGGAACACTTAATGCTTGGTATCATTCGTGAAGGGACAGGCAAAGCCATACAAGCTCTTACCGATTTACATATTGATGGACAAGACCTCAAACGAAAAATCGAGAAAGAAATCAAAAACACGAATGATAATTCAACTCCGAATGAGATTTCAATTACCCAGACGACAGAACGTGTTTTGCGTATGAGCATGTTAGAATCTCGCCTTTTCAAAATGAAAGAAACCGATAGTGAACATCTTCTTTTGGCAATACTTAAAGAGGGCTACAACATTGCAGCCAAGATATTAAATGAAGAAGGAATAAATTATCGCAGTGTTTATAACTATTTAATCAGTGGAACAAATTTAGAACGTATGGAAGACAATATCAATGATAAAAATCAGGAAGATTTAGAAGAATTCACCGCAGGCTATACCGACGATGAAGAGGATGACGATGACGATTACGCTTTGCATCGTAACGATTCACATTCGAACAGCAGTAATGCTTCGCAGCCTAAATCACCTAACGATACTCCCGTACTCGACAATTTCGGAACCGACATGACACGTGCGGCAGCTGAGAACCGTCTTGACCCAATTGTAGGACGAGAAAAAGAAATTGAACGCCTCGCTCAGATATTGAGTAGAAGGAAAAAGAACAACCCTGTATTAATTGGTGAACCAGGCGTTGGTAAATCGGCTATCGTTGAAGGACTGGCCTTAAGGATTGTACAGAGGAAAGTATCACGCATCTTGTTCGACAAACGAGTGATAAGTCTCGATATGGCCTCTATTGTTGCAGGTACAAAATATCGTGGACAATTCGAGGAACGTATCAAAGCCATCCTCAATGAGTTATCAAAGAACCCGAACATCATCTTGTTTATTGATGAGATACACACCATTGTTGGAGCCGGTTCGGCTTCAGGCTCAATGGATGCTGCCAATATGCTAAAGCCGGCACTGGCCAGAGGCGAGATACAGTGTATCGGAGCAACGACTCTCGATGAATACAGAAAGAATATTGAAAAGGATGGCGCCCTCGAACGCCGTTTTCAAAAGATCATCGTCGATCCGACTACTGCCGAAGAGACTTTGCAGATTCTGAATAACATCAAGGACCGCTATGAGGAACATCATAATGTCATTTATACGCCCGAAGCTCTCAAGGCATGCGTAAAACTGACTGAACGCTATATCAGTGACCGCAATTTTCCAGATAAAGCCATCGATGCTCTCGACGAAGCAGGCTCTCGCGTACATATATCTAACATTATAGTACCAAAGAGCATTGAAGAGCTAGAAGCCAAAATCGAGGCAACAAAGAATGAAAAACTGTCAGCTGTCAAATCACAAAATTTCGAGCTGGCAGCCAGCTTTCGCGATAAGGAGCGCCAATATCTATTGCAACTCGAAGCAGCCAAGAATAAATGGGAACAGGAACTGCAAGAACATCGCGAAACAGTGGACGAAGATAAAGTAGCCGAAGTTGTTGCTATGATGTCAGGCGTCCCGGTTCAGCGTATTGCTAAAGCAGAAAATCAAAAACTACTTGAGATGGGTGACGTACTGAAGCAGAAAGTTGTGGGTCAGGATGATGCCATTCAGAAGGTAGTCAAAGCAATACAGCGCAACCGCGTCGGACTAAAAGATCCAAACAAGCCTATCGGTACTTTCATGTTCCTCGGTCCGACTGGTGTCGGCAAAACTTACCTTGCTAAGAAGCTGGCCGAGTATCTGTTTGACTCGTCGGATGCATTGATCCGCATCGATATGAGTGAATATCTGGAGAAGTTTGCCGTGTCACGACTGATTGGTGCGCCTCCGGGATATGTTGGCTACGAAGAAGGCGGACAATTAACCGAGAAGGTGCGTCGCAAACCATACTCCGTCGTATTGCTTGACGAGATTGAGAAGGCTCATCCCGACGTATTCAACCTGTTGCTTCAGGTGTTGGATGAAGGACGCCTGACAGACAGTCTAGGACGTCAGATCGATTTCAAAAATACGATTCTGATCATGACATCCAACATTGGTACACGTCAGCTGAAAGATTTCGGACGAGGTATCGGTTTTAGTTCCGAAATGGGGGGCGATGTAGACAAAGATTTTTCGCGCAGCGTAATCCAAAAGGCACTGAACAAGGCGTTTGCACCAGAGTTTCTAAACCGTGTGGACGACATTATCATGTTTGATCAATTGGACAAGGATGCCATTCACAAGATTATCGATATTGAACTGGCAGGCGTTTATAAGCGTGTGGCCGATTTAGGTTACAAACTCGAACTAACTAATGCTGCCAAAGACTTCATTGCCAGCAAAGGCTACGATGTACAGTTCGGCGCCCGTCCGCTGAAACGAGCCATTCAAAAATATGTTGAAGACGAAATGGCAGAAATGATTATTCGCGCTTCCATCGGCGAAGGCGATGTCATCGTTGTCGATTACGACACCACAAATGCCAAGATCGTATCAAGCATACGAAAGAGTGAAATCGATGCTCCTACCGATGTCGAACCGCAGCCATCGACTGAGCGAGAAAAGAAGTAACTACAAGCATTTAAATATTTGTAAGGCTTGAATCATTTGGTAAGAATACCAAAGATTCAAGTCTTTTTTATATAGCACCGATAACAGTGTTACTCATCATCGACATACAGCGTTGCCCTCGATCGATACACAGCATTACGTCGCATCATGACGCAAAACCCAATCTCAAAGACAAACCGATATGCCATAATGTCACCCTTCCGACAATTTTGCCATCATCAATGATTTATTTCTAAAATGGCACTCATTTTGCATAAATACAAACGTATGTTGAATAATAATTTAAAAACAGTATAAATCATGAGTACTAAACAAGGAAACATTGGTGTCACTAGTCAGGACATCTTCCCTATCATTAAAAAATTCTTGTATAGCGACCACGATATATTTCTTCGTGAGTTGGTTTCAAACGCAGTCGATGCAACACAAAAGCTGAAGACGCTCGCATCAGTCGGCGAATTCAAGGGAGAAATGGGCGACCTCAACATCCATGTCAGCTTCGACAACGACACGATAAAAGTGTCCGACAGAGGCATCGGCATGACAGCCGAGGAGATCGACAAATACATCAACCAGATTGCTTTCTCAGGCGCCGAAGAGTTCCTTGAGAAATATAAGAACGACGCCGCTTCGATCATCGGCCACTTTGGTCTGGGATTCTACTCTTCGTTCATGGTATCGAAGAAAGTCGAAATCGTCACCAAATCGTACAAGGAAGGCGCCGTTGCCATGAAATGGAGCTGTGACGGCACGCCGGAGTATACGCTCGAAGAGGTCGAAAAAGCCGACCGTGGAACAGACATCATCCTTCATATCGATGATGAGAACAAGGACTTCCTGAACCGCGACAAACTCAACGCTTTACTCACCAAATATTGCCACTATCTACCCGTACCTATTGTTTTTGGCAAAAAGCAAAAGTGGGATAAAGATAAATATGTAGACACCGACGAAGACAACATCATCAACGATATTCACCCAATGTGGGTTCGCAAGCCTGCCGACCTGAAGGATGAGGACTACAAGAAGTTCTACCATGAACTCTATCCCATGGCTGACGATCCGCTGTTCTGGATTCACCTGAACGTGGACTATCCGTTCCATCTGACCGGTATCCTCTATTTTCCGCGCATCAAGAGCAATCTCGACCTCAACCGCAACAAGATTCAACTTTACTGCAACCAGGTGTTTGTAACCGACTCAGTTGAAGGCATCGTTCCTGAATTCCTGACGCTGCTGCACGGTGTACTCGACTCGCCGGATATTCCGCTGAACGTATCGCGTTCGTACCTGCAGAGCGACCAGAATGTGAAGAAAATCTCAGCTCATATCACAAAGAAGGTAGCCGACCGTCTTGAAGATATCTTCAAAACCGACCGCAAGCAGTACGAAGAGAAATGGGACAGCTTGAAACTCTTCATCCAATACGGCATGTTGAGCGACGAAAAGTTCTACGACCGCGCTACGAAGTTCGCATTGCTAAAAGATGTAGAAGGCAAATACTTCACCTTCGACGAATATAAAACCTTGGTTTCGACCAACCAGACCGATAAGGACAACACGCTAATCTACCTCTATACAAACAATGTCAACGAACAGTACAGCTACATCCAGGCAGCCAAAGACAAGGGTTACAGCGTATTGATCATGGATGGTCAACTGGATATGCCATCGGTAAGTCAGTTGGAGCAGAAGAACGAAAAACTGCGCTTCGTACGTGTCGACAGCGATACTATCGACAATCTGATCCGCAAGAACGACACCAACCAGGTTTCGCTGAACGAAGACCAGAAGCAAGCTCTTCAGGAAATGTTCAAGAGCCAGCTGCCGAAGATTGACAAGACCGACTTCTATGTTTCATTCGAAGCACTGGGCGCCGAAGCCAATCCGGTAATGCTTACACTGGGCGAATACATGCGCCGTATGCGCGAAATGTCAGCCTTGCAACCGGGTATGGCGTTCTATGGCGAGATGCCTGACAACTACAATCTTGTTGTCAACACCGACCACGAATTGGTAAAGAAGCTGCTTGCTGACGAAGAGCAAGCTTGCAACGAACAGTTGAAGCCGATAGCCGACGACCTGAAAGGTTGGAAAGCACGCCAGTCAGACCTGCGTGAAACTCAAAACAAGAAGAAGGAAGAGGAAATCACGTCTGAAGAAAAAGAAGACATGACCAACACGAACAAGAAGGTAGATGAGCTGGTTGCACAACGCGACAAAATCATTGCCGATTATGCCGGAAGTAACAAGTTGGTAAGTCAACTGATTGATCTCGCTCTGCTTGCTAACGGATTACTCAAAGGCGAAGCTTTGAGCAAATTTATCAAACGGAGCGTTCAGATGATAGGCTAACATCGTTTTTTCAATTATATAATGCAACCCCTTGGCAAAAGTATTTGTCAAGGGGTTTCTTTTTTCACTGCGTATCTAGAGATTTTATGGCTCCAATGTGCAAAGTACGGGAAATAACAACTATTTTTGCTTCAAAAGTAACACAGAATACATCTACATGAAAAGAATAGCTGCATTTATCATATCATTCACCCTTCTGATTATTGCGACAGCATCCGGACAGACTGTCGGACTCGTTCTAAGCGGCGGTGGCGCGAAAGGAGCTGCACATATTGGCGTGATCAAGGCACTGGAAGAGAACAATATACCGATCGATTACGTTACCGGCACATCGGCAGGTGCTATCGTTGGAAGTCTCTACGCTATGGGATACACGCCGGAGGAGATGGTGCAACTGATGCTTTCGGAAGAGTTTAGCTATTGGCAGACGGGAACCGTCGAGAACGAATATCAATATTACTTTACTCGCCCCGACCCAACTCCACAGTTCGGACACTTTTCTATAGATATGACCGATTCTTTGCAGGTCAAGGCCAACTTTCTCCCGCAAAGTCTCATCAATCCAATTCAGATGAATCAGGCATTTATGGCTCTGTTTTCTCAAGCAGCCGCCAAAGCTGTTTGGAATTTCGACAATCTGTTCGTCCCGTTCCGCTGCGTCGCTTCCGATGTTTACGGCAAGAAACCTATCATCTTCAAGAACGGCGATCTGGGCGATGCCGTCCGTGCATCCATGACTTTCCCATTCTTCTTCCAGCCAATATGGCGCGACAGTGTGCCTTTGTTCGATGGCGGAATCTACGACAACTTCCCTGTCGGACCGATGCGTGATGCCTTTCATCCCGACTTCATCTTCGGTTCATCCGTATCAGGCGGCAACAATAAGCCGTCGTCAAACATATATAATCAGGTAGAATCAATGATCATGCAAAAAACCGATTATGATGTTCCCGACGAAGAAGGCATCATGCTCAAGTTTAGCTTTCCCAACGTCTCGCTGCTCGACTTTCAAAAGTCACGCGAACTCATGGACATCGGCTACAAACGCACGATGCAGATGATGGATTCCATCAAAGCTCGTATTCCGCGCCGCGTGGAACTAAGCGAAGTCAACGCTCGCCGCAAAGCCTACAGAGACAGTCTTCCTCCGCTAATCTTTCACAATATCTACGTCACAGGCATGAATGATGCGCAACGCAAATACATTGAGGCACAATTGCATCGCGACGTCAACAAGGACTTTACGATGGAAGACTTCAAACGAGCCTATTTCAAGATGCTCACTTACTCAAAAATCAAGGAAATCATGCCGCATGCTGTCTACAATTGGAAAGAGAAGAAATTCGATCTCTACCTAGATGTAAAGATGCGTGAAGAAGTGAAAGTAGGCTTCGGTGGCAACATTTCATCTTACCAGGCTAACCAGCTATTTCTAGGCGTCGGTTACCAATATTTAGGATACTATGCAGCTGACGTCAATGCCAACTTCCAAGTGGGCAACTCTTTCAGTGGAATTTTGCTCAACGGCCGTGTATATCTGCCGACGCGTATTCCGACTTATCTGAATATGCAAGGCGTTTTCTCTGACCGACGTTTTTCCGAAAGTCAATCGCTGTTCTACGAAGATGTACTTCCGGCTTTTATCCGCCAGAAAGAACTATATACAAAACTGAAACTTGGCTTTCCTTTCTTAAATAGAGCCAAAGCCGAAATCGGTCTTGCTTACGGACATCTGAACGACGACTACTTCCAGACTTCCAATATGACCTTTTCGAATGCTTCCTCGGATCGCAGCTGGTACAATCTCTTTAGTGGATCGCTTAGCATAGATCAAAACTCATTGAATTATATTCTTTATCCGACTTCCGGCAAAAAGCACACACTGACAGCACAGTACGTCACTGGTAACGAACACTTCGCCCCTTCTCCAACGACGTATGCCAATTACGCCAACGAAACGCATACACACAGTTGGCTGCAAATGAAAGGCGAAATGCAACATTACTATAATTTATCATCTCATCTGAATCTGGGTCTGTTGGGCGAAGTAGTCATTTCAAGCAAGAACCTGATGAGAAACTACACAGCCTCTGTTCTTCAAGCTCCGGCGTTCACTCCTACCATTCACAGTAAAATCGTATTCAACGAGGCATTCCGTGCCAATCAATATGCAGCCTTTGGTGTCTCACCTGTCGTCAAGCTCAGCAAACTGCTCCATTTCCGTGTAGACATGTATGGTTTTGCCCCTCTCTATGAAATCGAAAAAGAAGAGATCACAAACAATAACCTCTATACGGCCATTCCATTCTATGGCAAATTCTTGCAATCGTTTAAATATATGGGTGAAGCAGCATTAGTTCTTCAGTTGCCATTTGCGACTATCAGTCTTTATGGAAACGGATATAGTTATCCATCTAAGAACTTTAACTTTGGCATCAATATCGGATACCTCATCTTCAACCCCAAAATGATAGATTAGTAGAAAAAAACAGAAAAAACATTTGCATTAATCAAAGGAAGTAGTACCTTTGCACTCGCTTATTAAAAGCTTTTGGCTCCATGGCTCAACTGAATAGAGCATCTGACTACGGATCAGAAGGTTGTAGGTTTGAATCCTACTGGAGTCACTCAAGTGACAAACTTATTAAAATAAATGGCTCATTAGCTCAACTGAATAGAGCATCTGACTACGGATCAGAAGGTTGTAGGTTTGAATCCTACATGAGTCACTCCTACTTAAAAAAGTATATACTTTTGCATATAGAAAGTATATACTTTTGGTATATGAAAGTATATACTTTTAATCTCAAAAGTATATACTTTTTTTTCTAAAACATATATGTTTTGAAAACAGCATCAATAAACCCATTACAGAAAGGAATCAAGTATGAAAAAAGTATATGTATTATTAGCCGAAGGATTCGAAACAGTTGAGGCCCTGACTCCCGTGGATATATGTAAAAGAAGTAAGATAATCGATGTCGAAACCGTTTCTATAACAGAAAACGAATATGTTACTTCTTCTCATGGTGTAACCGTTAAAGCCAATCAAACATGGAATATATCACATCTTGAAGATGGTGATTTACTTGTTTTGCCTGGAGGCTTCCCTGGGTACACAAATCTAGCTGGTTCCAAAGAGGTTGGTCAAATTGTCAAATATTATCTTGAACATGACAAATATGTAGCCGCCATTTGCGGAGCACCTGTCGTTCTGGCTGCAAACGGATTGGCCAAAGGATGCCGCATCACTTGTCATCACAGCGTAGTCGACAAAATGCAGGATTACCATTATACCGGCGAAAAAGTAACCATCGATGGTCGACTCATCACTGGCATTGGTGCTGGTCGTTCATTCGATTTTGCACTGGCTTTTCTTGAGGTTTTATCTGATAAGGGAACCATTGAACGCTTAAAAAAAGGATTAGAATTAATCAAACAATAATTCAAACGAAATGATTAAAGCCGTATTTTTTGATATCGATGGAACCTTGGTGAGTTTCCATACACATGAAGTTCCACCATCGGCCGTCGAAGCACTCGATATTTTACGTAGCAAAGGGATCAAAGTTTTTATATCGAGTGGTCGACACATCAGTTCCATCAACAATTTGGATAATTTACAGTTCGATGGATATGTAACACTTAACGGCGGCATTGTTCTAACCGACAATCAAACAATTTACAAGCATCACATTGAAGACAGCGATATAGAAGCCGTTATCCGCTATCAGGAAAAACATCCTTTTCCCTGCGGATATGTCATGCAGGATAAAATATTCATGAACTATGTCAATGAATCCGTCCTCTCAATCTATCACATGCTCAATTTTCCAGCGCCTCCCATTTATCCCGACAAAAAAGTACTAGGCAACAAAGTTTACCAACTAATCGCCTTTTTCACGACAGAAAACGAAAAACCGATTATGGAAAACCTTCCTCATTGTATAGCCACAAGATGGAACCCTTTATTCTCGGACGTTGTACCCCAAGGAATAAACAAAGGCATAGGTTTACAGAAAATGCTAGAATACTATCACATAAGGAAGGAAGAATGTATGGCTTTTGGTGATGGCGGAAATGATATTCCCATGCTTCGTTATGCAGGTATTGGTGTCGCTTTAGGAGGAGTCGATCAGGAGGTGATGGATGCTGCTGATTATGTTACAACAACGGTAGACGACAACGGAGTCTACAAAGCATTAAAACATTTCAATATCATTTAAATACAGGTATATACAATAACATTTCAGTCTCATCATAAATACAAAATAAACTATCAATAGATTAAATAAGCATAAAAACAGATATAAATAACATGTTGTAAAGCATAATTTTAAAACATAATCTGTATCTTTGCATCAGATAAAGAGAGAAAAGTGTTTAGAATATTTATTAATGAGTTCTTCAAGGGTGAGGAACGTAAAAAATGAAAGTTATGATTTTAGTAGACAATGAAAAAAGAATGCGCGATTTAGCTATGCTGAAATATCAAGCAGCACGTTACAAATCTGTTGGTAATGGATCGATGAGCCAGCAGCTTAATGCAGAAATTCGTCGAATAATGGCTTTGAAGAGCCAAACCCCAAAGAACTAATCCTTTACACCACAACATTGAGGACCATCAACGCAAAAATAAGAGGCGTTGAGTGGCCTTTTTCATTTTAAAAAGGTTACTCCGAATGACTTATAAAATAAGGTTAGACTAAAAAATGATACAAATGCTGATAAAACACTACCGTAGATAATAGAGATTATACAATTGTGACATTTAGTCCACTACTACCTGTTTTTACTATTTACATTATCCATCAAAAAAAGTATTTATTCCATAACCTGCTATTCTGTTATAAAACAGTAAGATGAATTTACTAATTCGAATAAAAAATAAACGATATCAAAATATTGAGCTGTATACGTAACATATTCAAGATATTGTTTTATTATAATATTCGTCGTCTCCACTAACAACAATAGCCACCCTCAATTCTCATATAAATTGTTTTTATCAATAAAAAGTATTGTCTTTGCAGGTAAAGGGTTATATTTGCAAAACAAAAAAAACGAATCAAACGATGAGCTTTATTGATAAACTAAACTTTAATCACCATCCGAAATCGGGTGCAGTGGATTTGCTGAAATATATTGGCCCCGGATTGCTTGTTACCATCGGATTCATCGATCCTGGCAATTGGGCAAGCAATCTGGCTGCAGGTTCGGAGTTCGGATATGGATTACTTTGGATTGTTACTTTCTCTTCAATCATTCTTATTATCATCCAGCATAATGTGGCGCATCTAGGCATTGTTACTGGTTTGTGCCTTTCGGAAGCTGTCAACAAATATATTCCTCATAAAATAGGATATCCAATATTGGGAACAGCTATGCTTGCCAGCATATCGACGGCTCTCGCCGAGATTTTGGGTGGTGCTATTGCACTGCAAATGCTGTTCAGTATTCCACTCAAAGCTGGTGCCGTAATTGTCACAATCGTCTGTCTTGCGATGCTACTTAGCAATACATACAGCAAAATTGAACGATGGATCATCACGTTCGTGTCAATCATAGGACTGTCGTTTCTATACGAACTGATGTTAGTTGACGTCGATTGGGGAACGGCTGTGCAAAGCTGGGTCAAACCTTCTTTCCCGGCCAATTCCACACTGGTCATCATGAGTGTACTAGGAGCCGTCGTAATGCCGCATAACCTATTCCTTCATTCTGAAGTAATACAGAGCCGGGAATGGAACTTGGAAGATGATACAACAATCAAAAAACAACTCAAATTTGAGGTTTTCGATACGATTTTTTCCATGACCATCGGCTGGGCCATTAATTCAGCTATGGTTATTCTGGCTGCTTCCACCTTCTTTAAAAATCATACAGTGGTCACAGAAATTGAACAGGCACAAGAAATGCTGGTACCTTTAGTTGGCGGTAATGCAGGGACGATCTTCGCCGCGGCGTTGCTGTTAGCAGGCGTTTCGTCGACCATCACTTGTGGCATTGCAGGCGCTTCGATCTTCGCGGGATTCTTTGGTGAAGCTTATCACCACAAGGATCTGCACTCAAAAATAGGTATATTAACGTCGTTCATACCTGCATTGATTCTCATCTTCTTTATTGACAATCCACTCAAAGGGCTACTTGTTTCGCAGATGTTACTGAGTGTTCAGCTCCCTATTACCATTTTCACGCAAGTCTATCTTACATCGAATAGCACAGTCATGGGCAAATACGTGAACAGCACAGGAATGAAAATACTACTCTTTGGGTTAGGAATTGCTATCACAGCACTAAACATCGCTTTAGTAATCGATCTTTTGTAAAAGATTGCGTAAACTTTAGAAATTGATTCGGGCTGAGAAGCGGATGCCGCGTTTCTGAATGCCCGGATGACTCAGGTAATTCATACGCCAAACATAGTCGAGACGCAGGAAACGAAAGATATTCTCGATACCGATGCCAGCTTCCACATAAGGATGATTGGCGAAAGTGTAGGAGTTTTCGGGGAACTGATACAATCCGGTGTGATCGACACCGGAAATCATCGGGTTGTTCTTGTCGGACAAGCTGCCGCCCATTCCACGACACGAGAATACTTCGCGCCATTTGAGCTTCTTGATCAAAGGCAGACGATTTAGCAGATTTCCATTAAGATAATAGGTCACATCCCAGAAATAATACTGGTCGCTTAGGAATTCCATCGCATTCATATTTGTGAGCTGTTCGGGCTGAATCGTATATGACAAGTTCACATTAGGGAGAACCAACAGTGGATAAGGCACCTTGCTCCATACCTTGCCTGCTTTGGTAATCACATCCAAATAGCCGAAAGCTGAAAACCAGAAACGCTTCTGCATACCGATATCTGTACGCTGATAATCGTATGATGAACCTAGAAAGTCCTTAACTGCCATCACATGACTTACATTAAGAATCAATGCATCAAAAGTAATTGGATAACGGATATTTCGTGTCTGGTAAAACTTTTCATTTTTTGCATAGCGCACCTTAAGCTCCAATTCGCTCATGTCATAACGACGTATAGGTGAAAACGTTCCATCCGACTCAAAACGATTGAACGCTGCATATTTTGTAGAATATTCGAGGCGGTTGCGAACAGCTGCGCCATAAGCCCAGCCGTTATAGTGTTCGTGATAATACGACAGTTCGGCATTACGCAGATATGTCACGCGCGAATCGTTCTGCCTTTTCCACGCCAGGAACATGTTATCTTTCGTTGCATAAATGTAATTCTGTCCGAGTTCATTGATATCGTACATGTATTCAAAACGGATCGAGTTGAGCGGAAACTCCTTGCGGTAGGTTTTACGATCGTTGAAAGAGTATTCCACCAAGCCGTCGTACTTAAGTTTCTTGTCCTCCGCACCATAAGCCACGTAGGTATCAAAAAACAGGTTCTTGCTGAATGCCGTTGTCGTTGTGCCGCCAACACGGAAGCGCGTGCCTTCGAGCGAGTTGTAGCTCACGGCAGTATTAGCCGGACCAAACTCAAACTTGCTCTTTGACTTGTCAGTGCTAGTAGGAATATAACCTGATGTAAGGATAGACACAACCTTCTCGGTGACATAAAAAATCGGCACCGATCGAAACTTTGCCATTAATTGCTCAACAGTATTAGGATTTCGTTTGATAGCATCTTCAGGACGTGTGGATTTCCAAAAATCTTCGTTCCTGTGATAAGCTTCCTTTGTAGAAATAACAGGAGCACTCACGTCAAAAACATTTGCCAGATTGCCTACAGGCGGATCGAACGACTGTTTGGAATAGATACTTAAACGCCTTGCATACATACCTTTAGATTTCTCACTTAGCTTAAAATCAACAGTAATATCATCCTTGGTAATTATCCTTGTGCTGTCAGAGGCACGTTTGAAAGTCTGCTCGATCGTCATGCCGTAAACAAAGTTGAGGTTAATATTCTTCGGCACATTAAGAAGTACCTTCTGAATGAAATATGTCGAATCGAGCGACACATAAAGATGGCCAGTGAAGCCAAAGGTCTCGACATTGAACGGAACGAAACCTAGATCGACGCACTTTGTACCGTTCACCTGGAGCGTATCCAAAAGATAATACTTATAGTAGTTAGGGCCGATAGTCGAGATTGGACTCACGAAACGCATCAGCAACAGTGGAATATCGTTCTGGAATATATTCACTTCGCGAAAGACCTGGTCTAGTAGTTGCTTAATCCCGTCGCGAGAGAAAATCTCGTCGACACCGGCGGAGCGGTCACCCGAAACGATTCGTTTCTCGGATTTGGGTGATTTGCGATAATACACCATCTCAAGCTTCTCCTTCTCAGAAATGGGAAGGATGGTTTTATGATTGTCCAACGTGTCGACAAACTCAGCCATGAAATCGAACTTTCCGCGCTTCCCTGCCGGACGCACCTTCGGTTGATAATCGTTCATTGCAAAGGTCATTTTCTCATAGTGTTCATACTGAAAGTAATCATGCCTGAGCGGATCAAACTCGCCACGACGATCAATGACGTTCTTGATGAATGAAACTGCCGGATTTTCCTTTTTTGTATATTTCTGGTGCTTGGGTTTTATGACTACTTCATTCAGTGCTATACCTGAAGGAACCAGTTTTACGTGCATATTCGACATCTTTCCCGGCACTACACGAATCGTCTTCGTATCATATCCTAAATATGAAATCTCCAAATATCTTGCTTTCGTAGAAGTTATGAAACTAAAATTGCCGTTACCGTCAGTTGCTGTTCCAACAGTTGTTCCTTTAAAAATAATTGAAACGTAGGGTAAGCCTTCTCCTGTAATTGAGTCTGTAACACTACCTTTGAGTACAATGTTTTGTGCCTCAACTGAGCTGAATGCAAACAAAGCAAATATCAATAGAATTATTTTTTTCCACATTTTCTGTTCAAACTTAAAACCCTTATTCGAAACACCACTTAAAAAGCACGGCAAAATTACAACAGAAAAGTTTCTCTTTTTGTTCCAAAACGAATGGATTGTAGCCCATTTGTCAACAAATAGGCATGGAAATCATTTCTTTCATTATCTCTTAACCTTAAAATATTTTACATATATTTGTAGCCGAAGAATAGTATTAATCATCAAAAATTAATTGCAATACGATGAAAAATAGATTATTAAGTTTATTTTTGGCAGCAGGATTATCGTTGCCAATGCTGGCACAAAGCAATTATGTGCCGTCAAAAGACAATCTTGAAGCCAGAAAAGAGTTTCAAGACAACAAGTTCGGAATATTTCTTCATTATGGTATCTACAGCATGATGGCTGACGGCGAGTGGATCATGAACAACCGGAATATCAATTATAAGGAGTATGCCAAGCTAGCTGAAGGATTCTATCCTTCCAAGTTCAATGCAGCCGAATGGGTTTCGGCCATTAAAGCTTCAGGAGCCAAATACATCTGTATCACTACAAGACATCACGACGGATTTTCGATGTTCGACAGCAAAGTAACCGACTACACCGTCACAAAAGCCTCTCCTTTCAAACGCGATATCATCAAAGAGCTGGCCGACGAATGTCACAAGCAGGGCATCACGATCAACTTCTATTATTCGTTGCTGGACTGGCATCGTACAGACTATTATCCTTTAGGACGCACAGGTCTGAAGGTGGGCCGCGAGACGCACGGCGAATGGGCAACCTACAACCAGTTCATGAAAGACCAGCTGACTGAGCTACTGAGCAACTACGGTAAAGTAGGCGCCATCTGGTTTGACGGATGGTGGGATCAGGACCAGAATAAGTCGTTCGACTGGCATCTGCCTGAACTCTACAGCACAATCCATCAGATCCAACCAGCTTGCCTCATCGGCAACAATCATCATGAAACGCCGTTTGCAGGCGAGGACTTTCAGATGTTTGAACGTGATCTGCCGGGCGAGAACAACGCTGGATTATCCGGACAGGATATCAGCCAACTGCCTCTGGAGACTTGCGAAACAATGAACGGCATGTGGGGTTTCAGAATTACCGATCAGGATTACAAATCGACCAAGACGCTAGTTCGATATCTTGTAAATGCTGCCGGACGCAACGCCAACCTGCTGATGAACATCGGTCCGCAACCGAACGGTGAACTGCCGTCATTGGCTATCGAACGACTCAAAGAGATGGGCGAATGGATGAAAACCTACAGCGAAACCATCTACGGAACACGCGGAGGCATTGTGTCGCCACGCAACTGGGGCGTCACCACGCAAAAAGGCAACAAGCTGTACGTGCATATCATGGATCTGAAAGACACAGGATTATTCCTGCCAATCACGGCACAGAAAATAAAGAAAGCTGTTCTGTTCAAAGACAAGACTCCGATTAAGTTCATGCAGGACAAACAAGGTGTTGTTCTGAAACTGAATGAAGTTCCAAACGACATCGATTATGTAGTAGAACTGGATATGTAATTATTATTCTTCTTCGACCAATCCTTCCAAATAACGTTCGGGAGGCAATCCGATACGCTGCATTAGTCCAGCTAGTGCAGCGTATGTGGATTTATGATTTTCCCAATCAAGAAGTTCTATGTTCTTGATGCAATCATAAGGAATAGAAATTTGAATATAAGGCAACAGTTCATTACCTGTAATATGATATGAAGCATCTTCCGGCGGGCAGAACTGCATCAGACGCCACTCCTTCTCCTTCTCATAACGAGAATCGACTATTTCCAAAGAGGCATTACACAACATCGAAAAAAATCGTGAATCAGTTTTAAAACCTGTGTGCTCTTCTGTGTAAAAGAATTTGTCATACTCCACATCTAGTTGAGAAATGAAATTATCAATACATTTTTCTGCATCATATTTACAACGAACTAAGTTACAATTTTCTGTTAGGCAATACTCCGCCAAGGCTTCATAATCTAAAGTAATTTTCATCAACAACGTGTCCTGCTCCAAATCATGAGGAAGTGAAGGCGTTTCATATAACGAACAGGCATACATTTCCATCTCTGGTCCGATTAGCATCTTTCGGCGATTGCGAAAAAATGGTATTTCTCTTTTACTATCTTCTTTCGAAATATAATGTATTTCTTCATAACGTTGGATAGAACGACGAAGAAGAGACAAACCATAATAGATTTTATCTTCAGAGAAAGCATACATCAGATTAGGTAATTGCAAACGCAACGACCTTGAGTTTGATACATTGGAAGCGTCCAAAAACGATTCTAATGTCAGATAAGAATATAACTCCATATTAAGTTTATTTTGCTTCAAATGTACATCTTAAATTCGAAATATTACTTACCTTTGTTAAATTAAAAATCAATTGAACAACTAACAATGAAACGTCGTGATTTCCTAAAAACAAGTGCAATAGCAGGAGCAGCGTTATCCCTCAACTTCGACGGATTACATGCAGCACTGTCAACGAATTCCATTACTGTAGAAAAAGCACCAGATATGGTTGCCGTTATGGGCGGAGAACCCGAAGTAATGCTGGATAGAGCTTTATCAGCAATAGGCGGAATCGGAAAGTATATCAAGAGAGGACAAAAAGTAGTTATCAAACCAAACATTGGCTGGGATCGTACACCCGAACTAGCTGGAAACACCAATCCAAAACTGATTGGAGCATTGGTAAGAAAATGCATCCAGGCAGGAGCTTCGAAGGTGACTGTTTTTGATCACACATGTGATAACTGGCAGAAATGCTATGCAACAAGTGGAATAGCTGAAGCAGTTAAGAATGCCGGTGGAATTATTGTTCCGGCAAATGATGAAAAATATTACAAAGAAGTATCTCTCCCGAATGGGAAAAACTTAAAAAGAGCAAAGATTCATGAGGCGCTAATTGAAGCCGACGCATGGATTAATGTACCTGTGCTCAAAAATCATGGTGGAGCAAAACTGACCTGCGCCATGAAGAACTACATGGGCATTGTTTGGGACAGACGTGATTTTCATAAGAACGACCTGCAACAGTGCATCGCCGATGTCTGCTCTTGGCAAAAAAGACCTGTTTTGAACATTGTTGATGCTTATCGCATCATGTTCCAGAACGGACCACAAGGACAAAGTGCTGCCGATGTAGCTACACTCAAATCTTTGATTGTTTCGCCTGATATTATTGCCGTCGATACAGCATCGCTCAAGCTGTTCAATCAGGTTAAGAAGTTAGACCTGGCTGCTGTTTCACATATCAAAAATGGTGAAGAAATGCGTCTTGGAACATCAAATTTAAATGCTTTGAAAATCAAAAGAATTAAGATCTGATGAAACAAACGAATTATCTAAAAGGATTGCGAGTTCTGCTGGCAATCCTCTTTTTCATACCTATACTTTTATATTTTGTCGACTTTGCCAATCTTTTGCCGGAGTCAACACACTATTTACTTCACATTCAATTGATGCCAGCGGTTCTGGGCGGATTCATCGTAATAGTCATCGTTCAACTGCTGTTGGCCCTGTTTTTGGGACGGATCTACTGCTCCACCTTTTGTCCGGCAGGCGTTCTTCAAGACGTGATAAACAGAATATTTTGTATTGGAAAGAAAAAGAAAAAAGGAAGCCGACGCTTCAATTATCACAAGCCATACAACTGGCTGCGCTATTCGATTCTAGCTGTAACAGCGATTCTTGCCGTATTCGGAATAAGCGAGTTGTGCCTGTTACTGGATCCATACAGCAACTTCGGACGTATTGCAACGAATTTATTCAGACCGGTTGTAATGGGTGGCAACAATCTGTTGGCTGATCTGCTGATGAAGATGGACAACTATGCCGTCTATCATGTGACAATCACCACGGTTACAGCAGCCGGAATAACGGCGGGAGCTGTCGCGCTGATCGTATTCATCGTCATGGTTATCTTTCGCGGACGCTTATTCTGCAACACGATTTGTCCGGTCGGAACATTGCTGAGTCTGTTTTCACGCTACTCGCTGTTCCGCATTTCTTTTGACAGTAGTGCTTGCACCCACTGCGGCAACTGCGAACACACTTGTAAAGCAGAAGCTATCGACAGCAAAGCGATGACGGTTGATACTTCGCGCTGTGTAGACTGCTTCAACTGCACATCGTCTTGCCCAAAAGGCGGACTAAAATATCGTTTTCTGCCTAAAAGAAGCAAAGAAACGGCAACAGCCACAACGGCGGCTTGCAATAACAAAGTACAAGAAACAACGGCTAACGAGCAGAACAGCCGCCGAAACTTCCTGACAACGAGTGCAACGATCGCTGCATCGCTGCCGGTTATTTCTGTCATCGCTGCCGAAACAGGCAATAATAAGAAACAAGTTTCTCACGGAGAAGAGCATTGGTCGCCAACAACGCCTCCGGGATCAATCAGCCTGGCACGGTTCAAAGACAAATGCACAGGCTGCCAGATTTGTGTCGTACACTGTCCGACGCAAGTACTGAGACCAACAGGAATGGAGTATGGACTCGATTACATGCTCAAACCGAGGATGGCTTATATCAGCAGTTATTGCAACTACTCGTGTACGACCTGCTCGGATGTTTGTCCGGTCGGAGCCATCAAACCATTGACCAAGACAGAGAAAGAGACAACACAGATCGGTATAGCTACATTCTTCATCGACAGATGCGTGGTTAGCACCAAAGACCAAGACTGCGGCGCCTGCTCCGAACATTGTCCGACACAAGCTGTGCACATGGTCCCTTACAAAGGAACACTGACGATTCCGCAGGTCAATCCTGCACTGTGCATCGGTTGCGGCGGCTGCGAATCCATCTGTCCGGTTCGTCCGATGCGCGCCATTATGATCAAACCGAACGTGGTTCACAAGAAAGTAAACAAGCCGAAAGCACAACAGGAAAAGAAAGTTGAAGTTGACGATTTTGGCTTCTAGGAGAAGAATATCAAAAATTTCATTAAGGAAAAGGCTCTACCTGTGAAAGTAGAGCCTTTTATTCGTATCTTTGTGGCCATGAAATTTGAAGTACAGCACAACGATTCGATGTCGAATGCAAGGGCGGGCGTGATTACCACTGACCATGGAATTATTGAAACGCCTATTTTTATGCCTGTTGGAACGCAAGGCACGGTGAAAGGCGTGCATGTGCCCGAACTGAAAAACGACATCAAAGCGCAGATAATCTTAGGCAACACCTATCATCTGTATCTCCGCCCGGGAACGAGTATTTTGGAACAAGCCGGCGGCTTGCATAAGTTTAACTCCTGGGACAAACCCATCCTGACCGACAGCGGAGGATTTCAAGTCTTCTCGCTTTCAGAAAATCGAAAACTGCACGAAGAAGGTGCTGAATTCAGATCGCACATCGACGGATCTAAACATTTCTTCACGCCGGAAAAAGTGATGGACATTGAAAGAAGCATCGGGGCCGACATCATGATGGCTTTCGATGAATGTTGCCCAGGAACAGCCGAATACGACTATGCCCGAAAATCGCTGGAACTGACTGAACATTGGCTCGACCGGTGCTTGAAGCAATTCAATGCCACCGAACCCAAATATGGTTATTCACAAAGCCTCTTTCCTATCGTGCAAGGATGCGTATATCCCGATCTGCGCCGGCATGCTGCCGAAAATGTTGCCGAAAAGAATGCCGACGGAAATGCCATTGGCGGACTGGCTGTGGGAGAACCGACGGAAAAAATGTACGAAATGATTGAAATAGTAAACGAGATCCTGCCTAAAGACAAGCCCCGCTATCTGATGGGAGTCGGAACACCGGCCAATCTGCTCGAAGCAATCGAACGCGGAGTCGACATGTTCGATTGCATCATGCCTACACGCAACGGGCGCAACGGACAACTGTTTACACGCTTTGGCACAATCAATCTGCGCAACAAAAAATGGGAAAGCGACTTCTCGCCTATCGATGAAGATGCCAACTCATATGTAGATACACTCTACAGCAAAGCTTATCTGCATCATCTGATTAAAGCCAATGAACTTTTGGGATTGCAGATTGCCTCCATCCACAACCTGGCATTCTATCTGTGGCTCGTCAAAGAGTCACGGTTAAAAATTATGGATGACACGTTTACATCATGGAAAAGCAGCATGATCAAACAACTGTCGAACAGATTATAAGAATAGAGAGATGAAATTCAGATTGAAACATATATCAATAAAGCAGGTGATTCGCAAATTTATCGAAGAGATAAAATCCGGATTCAGAGCAATCAAGAGTTTCAGGCCCAAACACATATTCAAACATGCTGACGGGACGAACCGGTTGAAACTTTTGGATTTTTATATCATCAAACAATTTCTGGGCACATTTATCTTTTCTATCGCTTTGATCATTGCTATCTGTGTTGTGTTCGATATCAATGAAAAGATTGACAAGTTTCTTAATCCGGATGTACCATTGAAAGCTATCATTGTCAATTATTACATGAATTTCATACCCTATTTCATAAACATGCTTAGCCCGCTGTTTACGTTTATTGCTGTTATATTCTTCACTTCAAAACTGGCTGATAACTCAGAAATCATCGCCATGCTGTCCAACGGAATCAGTTTCCGCCGACTGATGCTCCCTTATTTCATTTCAGCTGCCATCATTGCACTGGGAACATTCGTGCTGAATGCCTACTTGATCCCACCATCCAACAAAATAAGAATTGACTTCCAAAACAAATATATCCGTAACAAAAAAACAGAGTATGTACGCGCAGCACAACTGGAAATAGAACCAGACGTATTTGCCTACTTCGACCGATACGATGCCAAAGCTGATATGGGATATCGTTTCTCGCTTGAGCACTTTAAAAACAAAAAACTCATATCGCGCTTGACCGCCAACTCCATCAAACATGATTCATTGTATCGATGGACGCTCAACGATTATATGATTCGCAACTTCAAAGGAATGCGTGAACAAATCGCGGAAGGTTCACGCTTGGATACGACGTTGACTGTTCTGCCATCGGATATTCTGATATCCAAAAATGATTGTGAAACACTGACATCACCTGAACTAGCCACTTATATCAAGAGGCAAAAACAAAGAGGCATTGGAAATATCCAAACATTCCAAATTGAATATCACAAACGATACGCATCCATCATGGCAGCATTCATCTTAACAACCATAGGTGTATCATTGTCTTCCAGAAAAATAAAAGGAGGAATGGGAGTTAATATCGGTATTGGATTAGCCTTAAGTTTCTCCTATATTTTGTTCACAACAGTAACATCCACTTTTGCCATCAATGGAAACCTTAGCCCATGGTTAGCCGCATGGATACCGAACATAATATATTCATTTATTGCTATTTATCTCTATTTCAAAGCTCCCCGCTAAACGACCTATATTAAAATTAGAACATAAAACAAAGAAAAAAAGTATTAGCCATACACAACATCTTCCTATTGTTTTTGTTTTAAAAGTATGTTGTCATGGACAACAAGATTGAGAGAACGAATTCATATACATTATTATTAATTATAAAAGTTGAATAACAAAATGAAAAAGAATTTACTATTCTTATTTGCTTTGATCTGTGCCACGAGTCTTTTTACTTCTTGTGGTGATGACGATGATACTGGCTGGAAAGATATTCCATCCAGTATTTCTTCAAGTAATGTGACCATGTCATTGAACGGTGGAACCATTTCTGGAGCAACAGCAAGTTTACAAGTTGAGAGTGGAGATGCAGGTGTATTAACTTTGAATAATTTATTATACAAACATGCATCTGTTCCTGTGAATGTTGCACTGACAAAAATCAGTGAAGGTTCATACGACTTCGAAGGCAGCACGAACATCGACGGAACAACAAAAGCCGATGATCTGGGCCTAACGATAAATGTAAAAGGGAATGTAACTACAGCAGGCAAACTGACTGTTACGGTAACGACTTCAGGTTGGGGTTCAATCTCCAATGTATTCTCGGGCGATAGCCTGAATGTCACCTATGACGGAACAGCCAACAATACCTTCCCTGTTACACTGCTGACAACTGCTAAAGGTAAAGCCAGTCTACTATTCAGCAAGATCCCGAATGTAGCCAACAATGCTACAGCAGAAGTTACTGTTACAGAAAGTGGAGACAGCTACAAATTGGAAGGAACCAGTACTTTGGATGGTGGATTCACAGTTAAGATAACTGGTACAGCAACAAAGACATTACTTACTTTGGCTGTAACAACTTCAGGATATGGAACACTCAACAAATCATACACTGCCAGCGACAACACCATTACTTATGATGGCGCTGCTTTAACGAGTGGTTATGTTTCATTGAAAGCTACTTCTGAAACATCCGGAACAATCAGCATCAGTGGCGTTATTCCTGGTCCAAGCAACGTAACATCAGTAGATATTCCGAACTGTACAATCAAAGAGGTTAGTGATGGTTCATACACAGTCAGCGGTTCATCAAAGACAAGCGCATACGAACTTTCATTCAACGGCACAATCACCAACAAAAAATTGAATGGTGCCATCACATATAAAATCCTATCATCTATTGTTGGTACATGGAAACCTAAAGTAACAACTGCAGGTGCTGCATCCATCTTCAATTTCACTTCCAAGAACGGATACGTTACTTTCTCCGATAGTATTATTAATATGCTTCCATCTGCTCTGAAGCCATATATTGTAAAACAAATGCCAGATGCTGCATTCAAACAAGTTATCCAAGGATTACTTGCACAATATGTTCCATATCTCACTTCTGTCCAATACACCGAAGGAGGCGATGTAAATCTTACATTTGTGAAACTGAATGCGACAACACCAACTACATTGAATGGATTTCTTCACTACTATATCCAAAATAATCAAGTATTCTTCGTTATTGATATTCAGAAAGCAATAACGTTGATTCCGAAGACAAAAGCATGGGATCCAAATACAGCACTTACTGATGGTGTTCCTTTGACATTCACAATAAGCAACGGTGTAATGCAGATCGTTTTAACTCAAGAAGTTGCAACAGGTGTACTTGGTTTAGTCAATCAATTGCTTCCGATGGTCGGTTCAATGATGGGCAGTAAAGCAGCTATGATTACAACAATCTTTAGTAACGTGAACTCAATCATGAACGAATGTACTTCATTCGAAGCAGGGTTGATCATGGTAAAACAATAATAACGTCGTAGGATTTCATTTCTTACAGATATTATACATCATACGCGTGCGATAGAAAATAAAATTCTATCGCACGTTTTTTTTAACACTATACTTTAATCACTTCCCATATGTAATCGTAATTTTGCGTAACAAATAAAAGTTCTTGTTTTGAGAAAAAAGTGAATAAACGCATACGATTCATATATACCTTTATCCTATTATGCACCTTTGGGCACTTAAATGCTCAAACAAATATGTTGTCTTTAGCACACGACAGCACACTTACTAAAGAATCGCCACAATGGATGTCATTTCAAGATAAAGTAAACAAGATCATCAGTAAGCGATCATTTCAAATGACATATGTAGGCGTGCCTCTCATTATTGGCGGCCTGATTGTAAAGGAAGAAGACGACCATTTTCGAAACTTGCGTAATTCATACATTCCGGATTTCAAGAATCATTATGACGACTATCTGCAATATTCACCTGCAGTCGCCATGCTGGCCCTAAAAGCATGTGGCGTTGAGGGACGAAGTTCATGGGGACGGATGTTGATGTCTGATCTTTTTTCAGTGGGACTCATGGCTGCTTCCGTCAACTCAACCAAATATACGATGAAAGTACCCCGTCCCGACGGTTCAACACGCAATTCTTTTCCTTCGGGTCATACGGCTACCGCATTCATGCTGGCGACTATGCTTCATAAAGAGTATGGGCTGACGCAAAGCCCGTGGTACAGTATCGGCGGATATTCAGCTGCGGCAGCCACAGCTGTTACACGAATCATGAACAACCGACATTGGCTTTCGGACATTATGGTTGGTGCAGGCATCGGAATTCTTTCAACTGAAATGGGATATCTGTTTGCAGACTTGATTTTCAAAGATAGAGGACTACGCCATGATTTATTAAGTTACAACAATTTTGATTATAAGCGTCCTCCATCGTTCTTCGGACTATCCATGGGATTCAATCTGATGCCGACACATTTTAATCTCTCTCCGGAAATAGAACTAAAAGCCTCTCCCGGAAGCAAAATGCAATTAGAAGGCGCTTGGTTTAAAAACCGATATTTTGGTATCGGAGGCGAATTTTCCGCTTTAAGTATGCCTCTATCACTAGTCCGCCCAATTGCTGACGTGGCCAAAGAAGGCGTTGTCTACAAAGTCGATGCGCTCGAATCCGGACCACTGGATATTATTTCAACCTATGCCGGACCTTATTTTTCTTTTCCACTAACCGACCACTGTCTAATTGGTTCCAAACTATTGGTAGGTGTCAGTTATTCGCCAGCGAACAGTATTTCTGCTTATTACAAAACTGAAGAGACCGGAATAAGTGGAAAACAAAAGATTGAGGACATAAAACATTCCTACAATATTGGATATGAAACGGGGATATCCGTCAATTACATTATAAAGCCAAAATTAAGTGTTCGTATTTATACCGATTACAATGTAATCCCAGCACGCCATGTAAGTTTCGGACTGAGTGACAACAAAGTATTCGAACGTCAGGAGCGTCACGAGATACTTCACATGATAGCGGTAGGTGCTTCTGTTAATGTACTGCTTTGGAACTGATTTACTAAATAATAGACATTTCTTTTAGTAACATTATATTATACGCAAAAAAGTATATACTTTTAGTATACGAAAGTATATACTTTTGCACTATGGAAGTATATACTTTTGAGGTATGAAAGTATATACTTTTGACATTCGAAAGTATATACTTTTTTCATCAAGATACTAGGAATCTTTTTAAGCCTACTTTTTCTCCCCTTTTTGAGGATATTTGTGGAACAAACTCCACCATCTTAATTTCAGAACGCCGAACAGCGCTTCTCCAAAAATAGAGGAATTCATCTTTGAAGTACCAAGCACACGATTGACAAATACAATTGGGACCTCTATAATCTTAAAACCGCACTTATATGCTGTATATTTCATTTCAATCTGAAAAGCATATCCTTTAAAATGAATATGATCCAAATCTATCGTTTCTAGCACTTCGCGTCGATAGCATTTGAAACCTGCCGTCGTATCTTTTACATTGATTCCGGTGACGAAGCGTACATACATCGAAGCACCATACGACATCAACACACGGCTTAAAGGCCAGTTGACCACATTCACGCCATTACAATACCTCGATCCAACAGCAATATCGCCACCCTGTTCGGCACAAGCAGCATAAAGCCGTGGCAAATCATTCGGGTTATGACTGAAATCGGCATCCATCTCGAAGATGTAATCATACTTATGTTCTATCGACCACTTGAAACCACAAATATAGGCAGTTCCCAATCCCAGCTTTCCTTTCCGTTCAATCATAAACAACTGTTCGGGGAACTCTGTCTGCAAACGCTTTACAATATCAGCTGTTCCATCCGGTGAACCGTCATCAATGATTAGAATATGAAAAACCTTCTCCAAGCCAAATACGGCACGGATAATATTTTCAACGTTTTCCTTTTCGTTGTAAGTTGGAATAATAACAATACTATCTGACATAAGCCATGAACTGTTTGTTGTAATATATACCGGCGAAGATAAGGATTTTTAATGATTTAGTTCAATTGAATCCGGATTTTTAGACAAAAATAGTATCTTTGCCCTCTGAAACGGCTGATTGTCCCAACAAACGGGCAATTATTCAATGTCAAATTATTGCATGGAGATTCAAGAATTACTGAAACTGTATGCTGCACATCCCCAAGTGGCAGCAGCAGACAGCTTGCTTAAAGACAATGCGTCTCGTAACCTGTTTTTCAAAGGTCTGAACGGCTCGGGAGCAGCTATGACCATTGCTTCTCTTTTTCTGAAAGAGAGAGGTCGCTGTTTGTGTATCCTTAATGATTTGGAAGAGGCAGGCTATTTTTATCATGACTTGGTACAACTTCTTGAAGATGAAGAAATATATTTTTTTCCATCCGCTTATCGTCGCGCAATCAAATATGGTCATATTGATCCGGCTAACGAAATATTGCGCACGGAAGTGCTGAGCATGCTTCAAGGGAAAAACAATCCTTTCATCATTGTCAGCTATCCGGATGCACTCGCCGAAAAAGTAGTTGCCCAAGATATTCTAAAGGAAAATACTTTAAAAATAAGTGTTGGCGAAAAGATTGACAACATGTTCGTGTCCGACGTACTGAGACAGTACGGATTCGAACAAGTGGATTATGTCTATGAACCCGGACAATACGCTTTGCGTGGCAGTATTCTGGATGTCTTTTCGTTCTCTTACGAGTTTCCTTATCGTATTGATTTCTTCGGTAATGAAGTAGAAACAATACGCTCATTCGATATCGAATCACAACTTTCAAAAGAAAAACTGGAAAGCATCTATATCGTTCCTGAAATGAAGAAAAAGTCAGAAAGCAGTTCTTCGCTGCTCGACTCACTTCCAAAGGAAACTTTCATTGCAGTCAAAGACTTGTCATGGACAAAAGAGCGCATTGGCAGTATTTGGAATGACGAACCGATTATCGGCGATGAAGAATCATTCACAGACATTTCTGTGATGCGCAACAAACTGACTACTGATGCTGATTTTATGCATTCGGTATTGGACTTCAGACGCATCTCTTTCGGTTCACATTCTTCAGGTGTAGCCGATGCTGTCCTCTCTTTCAACACAACACCGCAACCTATATTCCATAAAAATTTCGACTTGGTAAGCCAGTCTTTCGAGGAATATTTGCAAAACGGTTACAAACTATATATTCTGAGTGATGTCGACAAGCAGACGGAAAGAATCAAGACTATCTTTGAAGACCGAGGAGAAGATCGTCATTTCACGCCTGTCAGTCATACTATTCATGAAGGTTTTGTCGACAACACACTGAAATCGTGCTTCTTTACCGATCATCAGCTGTTCGATCGTTTTCACAAATACAGTCTGAAGAGTGATAAGGCACGTAGCGGTAAAATGACGCTTTCTCTGAAAGAACTCAACCAGTTCTCAATAGGCGACTATGTTGTACATATCGATCATGGCATCGGACAGTTCGGTGGACTAGTTCGCATAGAAGTGAACGGCAAAATACAAGAAGCCATAAAGCTTATATATCAACACAACGACATCATTTTTGTAAGCATCAACTCTCTCCACAAACTATCAAAATATAAAGGGAAAGAGAGTGGCGAACCACCGAAACTCAGCAAACTTGGTACCGGCGCCTGGGAAAAGATGAAAGAGCGCACGAAAGCGAAAGTAAAAGACATCGCGCGCGACTTGATTGTGCTTTATTCGAAAAGAAAGAACGAGAGAGGTTTTGCTTTCAGTCCGGACAGTTTCATGCAACACGAACTGGAAGCCAGCTTCATCTATGAAGATACGCCTGACCAAACGAAAGCAACGGCAGAAGTAAAAGATGACATGGAAAGCGAACGACCGATGGACCGCTTGATTTGTGGAGACGTTGGTTTCGGAAAGACCGAAGTGGCTATTCGCGCAGCATTCAAGGCTGTAGCTGACAATAAGCAAGTGGCTGTTCTGGTTCCAACAACAGTACTTGCCTTCCAGCATTATCAGACATTCACCGATCGCCTCAAAGATTTTCCGTGCAAAATTGATTATATCAGTCGTGCCCGCTCACCCAAAGAAATCAAAGAGATTCTCAAAGAGCTGAAAGAAGGCAATATCAATATTATCATCGGTACACACAGATTGGTCGGCAAAGACGTTGTATTCAAAGACTTGGGACTGCTGATTATTGATGAGGAGCAGAAGTTCGGCGTTTCTGTAAAAGAGAAGCTGCGCCAGATGAAAGCCAATGTTGATACACTCACTATGACAGCTACACCTATTCCGCGCACACTGCAGTTCTCGCTTATGGGCGCACGCGACCTTTCAAATATTCTCACGCCGCCGCCCAACCGCTATCCGATTCAAACTGAAGTGGAACGCTTCAATCCGGACATTATCCGTGAAGCAATCAACTTCGAGATGAGCCGTAACGGACAGGTATTCTTCATCAACAACCGCATTCAGAATATTTATGAGATTGAAGCGCTTGTCAAACGTGAAGTGCCCGATGCGCGCGTCGTTGTCGGTCACGGACAGATGGAACCGGAGAAACTGGAGAAAATCATCCTCGACTTCGTCAACTACGAATATGATGTGCTCATTGCCACCAGCATTGTTGAAAACGGCATCGATGTGCCAAACGCCAACACCATCATCATCAACAATGCACAGCAGTTCGGGCTCTCTGATCTGCATCAGTTGCGTGGACGCGTTGGTCGAAGCAACAGGAAGGCTTTCTGTTACCTCCTCTCTCCGCCTCTTTCCACTCTCACGCAAGAAGCACGCCGTCGCTTGCAAGCCATTGAAAGTTTTGCTGAACTGGGCAGCGGCATACATATTGCCATGCAGGATCTCGACATTCGTGGTGCAGGCAACATGCTTGGTGCCGAACAAAGCGGCTTCATCGCCGATCTGGGCTATGAGACCTATCAGAAGATTTTGGAAGAAGCTGTCGACGAACTCAAGACGGACGAATTTGCCGATCTCTACTCAGACGCGACACAGAAACATGCCGACACAGGCAGCGAGTACGTGCGCGATACGCTTTTCGAAAGCGATCTGGAGATGATGTTCCCACCAACGTATATTCCAAACGATTCCGAACGCGTTTCTCTTTATCGCGAACTCGACAACATGGAACAGGAACGCGACATTCAGACTTTCACTTCACATCTGGAAGACCGCTTTGGAAAAATTCCTGAAGAAGGTATGGAACTGATTCGCGTAGTACGACTCCGCCGCATGGCAAAAAGACTGGGCATGGAACGCATCATCTTGAAAAAAGGACAGATGAGCATCTATCTGGTCAACAATACTGACAGTCCTTACTATCAAAGTGAAGCATTCGACAAGCTGATAGCATTCGTCCAGAAATATCCGCGTGCTTGCAATCTCCGTGACCAAAACGGCAAACGCAGCATCGTCATCAAACAAGTGCCCAACGTAGAACAGGCTTGCAACTATCTCGATGAGATGGAAAAGATGTAAAGGAATTTAGAAAAGTACATAAAAAAGACCTCTTCGAATAATCAATCGGAAGAGGTCCTTTTTTATTATACAGAACGAGGTTCTATTATTTCACATTATAACCTGTTACAACAAGCTTGGCTACATTGCCTCTTGTGTCTTCATCTTTCCAATGAATACGGATTTCCTTTTTCTCGCCGGGAAGCAAAGCAAAATAATTATCGGAATAGAATACCGGTAAAAATTGCTGTCCGTCGTTATTGCCTAACACATTCAAACGAATCATCAAGGCAGGAGTAGAAGAAGTATTCTCGATCATTGCCGTTGCATTCCATGTGCCATCGGCAGCTTTATCGGTTGTCATATTCGATTGCAAAGCAATTTTTGGCAGGTCTTTTAATGCCTGATAATTATTTTCTTCCAGACTTCTGTGATAGAAATTATCTGAGATTACTCGACCATTCTCAGTCAGTGTTAGCTTGATAAAATGGACTTTCGACAGATTATCAGGAAATTCCAGTTTGATACATTTATCTGTTGTATCTTCATTACTATCAACAATAATCTCTTTTTGCCATGCCACAGAAGCATCCATGTTCAATATTTGCACTTTAGCAACAAGACCTTTATGTGTTCCTGCACTGTAGTTGACCACTTCAATCTCATCAATAGCCGGATTACATTGAATATGCAGCGGTTCGGATGCTTTCTTGCAAGCAAAGTAAGCAGCCGTCGGTTCGAAATAATAATCATATGTTTGCCAAACCATTGACGGCCAGCAAGGATGGCTCATCCACATCAGCAATCCCATGCGGTTCTTGCTTCTCGATTCGAACATGCTGCGATGACCATCATAATTCACCCACTGCGCCAATTCCGAAAATTCCTTGGCATTTTGCGGTTCACCGTAACCTTTAGCTATAATCTCATTGAATGAAGTACAGCCTTGTGCGCCTTCGCGTGTATAATCATGCATTCCCCACTGATCGCCTTGCGGCCACAATCCTGAAGGAGAGAATGTACGAAGCATACTTTCATACGACATCACATTTGGCATACCACGTTCGCTATGAAACTTGTCGTTGCCTGTTTCCAACGTGAAATATACTTTTGCAGGAAGCATACGATAAGGACCATGGCCGCTCACTACATCATCGGCAGAACTTGGAATATAATGCATATCCGAATGCTCTTCACTTATGATGCGTCTCAAAGCAGTTTCAATCTTTTCCGGAGGAAATCCTTCATTACGTCCGCAATACAAACCTATGGAAGCGTGACTACGAATGCGTTTGACATAATCCTCAGCATTGGCGATAAACAAATCCGGATAATAGGGATCAGGTCCGTCTGCAGGATTTGCCAACCAAAAGTCTTGCCAAACCATTACGCCATGGCGATCACAAGCTTCATAGAATTCCTTGTCACCAATCATACCTACCCAGTCGCGAATCATTGTAAAATTCATGTCAGCATGATAAGCTACAGCTATATCATATTCACGACCACGATAATTCAGGTTCGACTCGCCGAAGCCCCAGTTTCCGCCGCGACCAATGAAGCGGCGACCATTGATGAACATGCTCAACACATGATTATCTTCGTTGTAAGTCATCTGGCGGATGCCGGCTTTATAATCGTAAGTATCCGACACCTTGTTATTAATCTTGAAAGTAAAATTCGCATCATACAAATTTGGCTCTCCATAACCTTTCGGCCACCACAAGCACGGATTCTTTACATTCAACTGTGCAAAATCATTTGCATTGAAAGAAATTGTACGCTCTTCGCCGGGCGCCAACTGAACAGCTTTCTGGAATGTTATATTCCCAATCTTGCCTTCCAGCACGCCCTTGACCACCTTTGCATCATGATTCTTTACAATCACTTCGGCTGTCAACTTGGCTGAAGTCGTATCAGGCAGAGGCAACACGGATTGAATCAAAGGATCGGCAACTGTCACTTTTCCTGTTGTAGTCAGTGATACATCATTCCAAATACCGATATTACGACCGCGAATTGTCGGGATCCAGTCCCAGCCGATTGTTGCATGAAATGTTGGATTATCAGCACCTACAATACCGCCATTAAAGTCGGTACTCTGTCTGTTCTTCTCTTTGATTGCACCCAGATGAGCATTTTTTATAATCTCAACAGCAACCACATTCTTTCCTGCAACGATAGCATCCGTCACATCAAATATACCACGCATAAAAGCACCCTCAATGCGTCCAAGCTTCTTGCCATTCAGATAAACATTGGCTTTCCAGTTAATCCCATCAAAATTTAGAAACAACCGCTCCTGTTTGAAGTTTTGGGGAACTTCAAACTCCGTACGATACCAGAAGTTCGAATAGAAGAACGATTCGGAAACCTGTAATTGATTATCGGCATAATTCGGATCGGCTATAGCACCAATATTCCGATAGCTGCTCAATACTGTTCCCGGAACAGTGGCTATGATCCAATTCGCCGGTTTATAACTCCCCGAAGAAATCATTTCGCCTGTCGCTTCCACTTCTGAAGCGCGCTGCAAACGCCAATTTCCACCGGATAGATTCATTTCTTTCTTTGTCGTTGTAGGCAGCGCCGTAGAATGTGCGACCAGACCACCTTTACCCATCACTTCCATCTCACTCAAGATATAAGCCTTATCATTAGCCGGCTGTTGCATCAAAATACGTACATAGCGCGCTTGTTGATTGTTGCTCAATGCTATTTCATCTATCAACGACGGTCCGCCGGGCAACTCTGCAACATCACTCCAAGTTTTAGCATCGTCAGAAACTTGCACTTTACCTTTAACAGCCTTGTTTATCCAATGCAAAACGACCTTGTCGAAACTTGAACGACTGCCAAGGTCAACGTACAACCATTCTTCACCCGTTGTTGCACTCATCCATGCGCTATTGAAGAATTTCGAAGGCTTCATCTCAATCAATCCACCTTTCTTATCATAGAAATTTGCTTCGGTGAACGCCCATGACTGAGCACCTGCCATCTTCAAATGAACACGGAAATACGAATAAGCAGCATCTGTACTGAATATGATGTTCTCATCCAATTGCCTTGCCTGCATGGCCGATTGCTTATCTTGCTTGTTCGGATCGCTGCTTTGGTTATAGCTCATGGCTTTACCTGGCAGTCCGTTACTGCCTAACTTGCCAATTTCCGTCCAGGTCTCTCCATCGTTGGAAGCCAAACATATCATCTGGTAGCCGCTGTTGGCCTCTTTCTCATCATAAACAACCATTCCTTTCAGATTCAGCTTGACCGCTGTTTCACTATAATTATATAATGAAAACTGAAAATAAGTATCTGTTCCCGTGAATGTATTCTTGGAATAAGGACCTTCGTCAATCATCCATTCGCGTTCACGACGAGGCACCGGACCAGCAGGAGTAGACAGATCCAAATACTGAGGCTGCTTATTCGTTACTATGCCGTCTGTTGCCAACTGCGCTGTCAGATTATAATCATGACTTGACGAACCAAATGCTGCACGAAGAAGCGCAATATTCCGATACGTGCTGTTATCAGGCGCCAATGAAGGCGAAAAGTCTTCCTTCGGACTGCCGGGATACTGGCCTATACCTCGCGTGTAATAGTTTGATCGGTCAACAGACTGTGCCGTGACGTTTGAATCGACAAATCCACCCACAAGCAATGAAGCCATTGCCATTCCGCAAATGGTGACGATTCGAGAATGTTTTATCTGCCCTTTCATATATGATATATTTACTGATTTACGAATATCTCATCCGCAAATGTACACAAAATACTGTAAATCCAAAGCAATGCATCTAATAATAAGTCGACTGCCCATTTCCATCTATAATCCTATAGAAAGCGTCTATTTAAAAACATCCTATATCTGTTCGTGAAGAAAAGAAATAATCTTACTTTTGCAGCATAAAAAGGAAAAAATATGGAAATTTCTTTTAGACCCATTACAATAAAGGACAAAGAACTTATTACCTCATTCACCTTACCCAGCGATAATCGCAATTGCGATTACTCCTTTTCAAATATCTGCAGTTGGCGATTCCTTTACGACACAGAGTTTGCTGTTGTCGACAAGATGCTGCTTATTCGTTTTTGGATTGAAAATAAAACAAAGATGGTTTATATGGCGCCAACCGAACAGATAGATTTGAAGCATGCCATAGAATTATTGGAAACCGATGCCAAAAAGAATGGTCGCGAACTGTGCATGCTGGGCGTAACACCCGAAGCAAAAATCAGACTTGAAGAGGCAATGCCGGGAAGCTTCATCTATCTCTCTGACCGTGACTACTTCGATTATATTTATCTTAGAGAGGATCTGGCAACTTTGCGTGGTAAGAAGTATCAAGCCAAACGTAATCATGTCAACAATTTTGTCAAGACCTATCCATACAAGTATATTGAAATCACTCCTGAACTGGTTCCCGAATGTCTGCAACTGGAAAGTAAATGGTTCAAAGCAAACAGCGGCGGCGATGATGAACAAGAACTGAATGACGAACGTCGTTCGATGATCTATGCATTGAATCATTGTGAAGAACTGGGACTCAGGGGCGGTGCCATTTGTGTAAATCATCAGATTGTGGCATTCTCATTCGGAGCTCCTATCACGTACAATACTTTTGGTGTTCATGTAGAAAAAGCGGATGTAAACTACGAAGGCTCGTATGCTATCATCAACAAAGAGTTTGCGGCACATCTACCAGAACAATATATCTACGTCAACCGTGAAGAGGATTTGGGTATTGAAGGACTTCGCAAGGCAAAACTATCCTATCAACCAACAATTCTGCTGGAAAAATCGGCAGCCATCAAAAAACTAATCATCTGAGATGAAAGACAGGAAGCAACAAATCATTGACCTTTGGAAAGTCTGCTTTGATGACTCCAACGAGTTCATGAACCTCTTTTTTCAATGCATTTACAAAGAAGAGAATGCACTTGTCATCAAGCAGGAAGAAGAGATTGTTTCGGCTTTGCAACTGCTTCCTTACCAAATGAATTATCTCGGTCTGGATGTTCCGATCAGCTACATTTATGGCGTATGTACCAAGCCTTCCGAACGTAATAAAGGATTGATGCATCAACTACTGCAAAACACTTTCGAAGAAGCACGGCGACGTGGAAGCCGGCTAGTATTTCTGATTCCTGCCGAAAAATGGCTGTTTGAACTCTATCGCAAAAACAGTTTCACAGAAGCATTCTTTTATAAAGAAGAAGAATATCTTCCTGCCAAAGATTTCAAGCCTGCTTTACCAATGACTGTCCAGCAGGCGAATCACATGCCCATTGATAAACTCCATGCATTCTTTGACCGTCAGATACGGAAACGGACTTGCTGTGTTCTGCACGATCATTACGATCTCTATATAAATATACTTGACCGTCATTTCAGCGACGAGAAAGTGCTGGTAGCCATGAACAATGAGAAAGTTCCTATAGGCATAGCTTTCGTAAAATTCCCTGAAGATGAGAGGGATGGAAAGGTTTTGTACATTGACGAACTCCTTTACGAAAACAGTCAAGCGAAGGCGTTCCTCATTCAAAGGGTGCTCTCCATTTATCATGCAGCAAAAGCCATCTGCCGCATGCCTGCATCTTCAGGCGAACAAAACATTCGCCATGGCATGGCCCATCTGATTGACCGCAAATCTTTTGTAAAACAATGGCTGACCCTCCATCCATCAGAAGAAAAAGAAGAGACACTCATGGCGATGGACGAAACGTCGCTGCTCCACCTCCTGTTCAATAATGGAGAAAACTATGCTTATATGAGCCTTATGCTCGAATGATTTATCTGCCACAAACGGCTTTAAACGAACAATATTCGCAAGCCTTTCCAGTTGCTGTCTGCACAAAAGGAACCGACGTATCAAATATTTCATCCAAACAGGGACGTAAACCTGCTTCAAACTCATCATGCAGATCCATATAATCAGCAACACCTTCAGAACGCCGAGTATCCAAACGATGGCGGATATCCGCATTAAAATCATCGTCAAATGTCGAGCGAACCGCATAAATTCCCGGGCGTATAGCCTTCACTCCTGTACCGGTGCGATACATCCATGAATAGAAAAACACCTGCATAACATACTTCGGACGATTGACCAGCGTCTTATCGAACAGGTCACTCATCACAGCGTAGGCGACATTCGGATTTCCCGTTTTGTAGTCAATAATACGAACCACTCCTTGCACTTCATCGATACGATCAATAAATCCCTTCAACTGAATTTCACGTTTATCGGATAATTCAAAGATCTCATTCATCTTATATTCGGAGTTGATGTAACGGAATGGCGTCAGTCGCTTGTCGACCGTCAGTATCTGCACTACGTATTTTCGGATAATTTCCGCATACAAAAATGCCTGGCCAGTCAGTGGCTGCTTCTCTTTCGTCTTAAAATATTTCTCAGCGAAAGCCTGTTCGATGGCACCGGTCAGTGTCGCCGAATCTTTTGCAATAGCTGTAAGCAGATCGGCAGTTACCAGTTTGCCGCACAGCGGTTCGTAAAGGAGTTGCATCACTTTGTGCAGAATATCACCAAAAACATTGCTTTCTATCGATTCGGTCACCTCCTCCTCATCTTTAATCTGCTCCACTTCCAAGAAGTAAAATTTCAGAGGACAATCCAAATAGGCGTTGATTGCGCTTGCCGAAAGTCCACGGCTTCCACCTTTCAGAAAGGCCTCTAGTCGCTTCATTACCGCTTCATTCTTAGGCATGGATAATGAGCTTGCCGTTGATGCAGATACATTATAAACCATCAGTTTTTTAACCAAAGGCACTTCGTAGTGATACTGCAATTGATGGACAAAGCGGCTCACCTCACCTGTCTGCTTCTCATTGCTGCGCGTATCATAAAGCAGATACACGTCGGAAGCGCGATAAAGCAAGCGATAGAAATGATATGCCCAGACACTGTCCTGGTGCTCGTATGTAGGGAGTCCGAAACCACGGCGCAAATTATATGGGATGAATGAACCTGCCGCCTTCTTCATCGGAAAGACGCCTTCGTTCATGGACAGTATAATCAGCCGGTCAAAGTCGAGCGCACGCGTCTCGAGCACTCCCATAATCTGCAACCCTGACAAAGGCTCGCCTTCAAAAGCAATGCTGACTGCATCGACAAGGCGCTTCAGCAGACGCGTATAAGTATCTGTCCGCATAGAAATATTCGTTTCAGCGATCAGCATCTTCAGCCGATTTACGGTTGCGAAATAATGGAACACAAACTCCTGCTCCACATTCCGCAGCGTTGAAATATTTTCGCCTGCATCGTCTTCTTGATCTTCTGCCGTGTAAAGCGACTTGTTTAGCAACTGCAAGATATTCAAAAGATAGTCCGAAAGAGCACCAACATCCTCCACCTGCACGAAGATGGCCGACAAAAGTTCATTTTTGCCCAGTTCATCTGCTGTTATATAAATGCGGTTGTTCTTTGCCATATCAGCTACCAGATTAGGAACAACGCCTTCGGCATCAGCGAGTCTAATATAACGATGATTCAGGATCGGCAATACATCACGAAAATAGAAAGAGGACTGTCTGTTGCGACTCCTGCTGTTCTTTTGCATAGCCAATACATATTCAATCAACGATGACACTTGCGTTCCGGCAAGCGGATAACCCATCGTCACATTAATATGTTGAATAGATTCGGGAATCGAATCAAGCACCGGCACAAGCAGACGCTCATCAGGCAAGATCACTGCCGTACGCAATGCTTTCTCATTGTTCAGACCGTCACCGTTCTGTGAAAATTCTTCTAAAAGTGCATGCAACGACTTGGCCTGACCAATACCTGACGGAATACCAATCACTTCAATGGGATTCGTTCGAGCAACGCCACCCTCAAGCGTAAATGACGAAGGAAACAGTTGGCGGTTGCGCGACACAAAGAAAGAAGCTTTGTTTGACGGATCATTCACCATAGGCGAATCATAATCCCAATAGAAATCGACAATTCCTTCACGCTTCATTTCAAGAAGAAACTGCTCCTCTGCCACCGACAAAGCGTTAAGCCCTACAAACACAACTTTTTCATAAGGCAGTTCCAATGGCTTTCCCTGCTTCAACTCCTCCACCACTTCACGGAAGATCATGCCTTCATAGCCTTTGCCTTCTGCAGTAAGCGACGTGCGCAAGGCTTCATAAATATCATAAAGCACCTCCCAAATACTCAAGAAATTGTTCTGATGCTTCGACTTCTCCTGAGGATAGAATGATGACCAAAATGTGCGGATCGCTGCAATCTGTTCGTCTGAAAGGAATCCGTATCCATCGTCAAGCATTCGTAGATCGGTGACGTTGGTAAACAACTTTCGAGCATCGACCATGTACTTGTCGATATCGTCGAAATCGCCCAGCAACATTTCGCCCCAATAGATAAACTGGTCGAAAGTTTCATCGGCTCCACTCCGCTGCAAATATATCTCATAAAGTTTGAACAGCATGCTCATCTTGTCAGCCAGTGTCTTTCCGCTCAACTGCACAAAAAGATCGTTGATGGTCAAAATCTTCGGCGAGAAAAGTGGCTGAACCGCCTCTTCAGAAAGATATTTCTGAAAGAACAATCCGGCACGGCGATTAGGAAAGACAAAAGCCAACTGACTGATGTCTCTGCCGTAATGAGTAAAAAAGGCTTCTGCTACCTGCTGTAAGAATGGTTTCATGACTTTATGCTGTTTTCTGTCTGACAAATATAGAAAGATTATTGCAAAAAAAGGTTGAGGCAGCAAGAAGTTGATGCAGAAAGTGACGTTACAGGTAAAAAGAGCCCACATCTATCGCTGAAATTGCTAAAATGTATATAACAGCAATTTCAGCGATAAATGAAAGCCTTATAAGAATAAGGCTACTTAAAGCTTTTGGAAACCTGCAATTCGTTGCCGTCGGGCGATATTTTCATACGAACAACTTTGTTCCCTTTGAATCGGCAGACAATTTCATTGTCTTTACCAAGGAAAGGCTGCACCAGACGTTTCACTTCGTTGGAAGCCATATCGTCGGTCAGAATCCATCGTCCTTTGCCATCTGTAAAAGCTTTTGTCCCGACAGTATACTGGCTGGCGAAACGCTGCGGAGCAAAACGAGAGGAAGTGACGACAACAAGACCTTTCTCTTTCACCAGTTCTTCCACCGACTGCAGAGTAGAACTGCTGATTTCAAGTCCGCAAAGAAAAGCCAGACGGACTGTCTTCAAAAGTTCTTTCGATACTGTTCCATCAAAAACGATCGGCGAATTTGCAGGTGCAAATGAACGGTGCTGCATACCTTTATACGCCTCGTACGACGCCCATGACAAGCTTTCTTTCTTCACCCATCCATGCGTAATCGTATGCCAGGCACGAATCCATTCTTCTGTTGTCGGAGAGGCATTTAGATTATAGGCGCCAAAAAGCCAGTCGGGCCAATAGAGCCGCACATCGTCGCCCCAGACGGAATATATCGTCTTGCCCTGCCCCCAATCGGTATCATCAAAGCGAATGATGGCTATCTCAGGCTGATAATCGCGGAATGTGTACGGACGTGGATTCTTTGGCACATAGAGATGTGTAAAATTGCTAATCTTCTGTCCCCTCTCCTTCAGCGCAATCGTATTGTTCTCAATGGAATATGTATGGTTGCCGACTGCTTCGACATAAGCCTTATCAACACCGAACCAATATGCAAACAACATATTCGAATACAATTCGGCTGCCGAATGACCTGGGAAAACATCGTTGTTCCACAGATCCAGACACGCCCACAACTCGCGATTGTACTGCAAACAGGCTCCTGCAGCGACGGCAGCCCAAACATCAGACCAGCCTTCCTTCATCTGCTTGTAGACAGGCGTAAATCCAGCACGAGCAAAATTATGATACAGTACCGGCCAAACATGCTCCGACAGTACATAACGCGTACCTAAGCCATGCAGTTCATCGACCAACGCCTTACCATTGTGGCATATAGCACTGTCGGCCTGCCTGAAAGTCATACCGTTTGTTTCCGCCAGACTGATCGGATGAACAGAGACGTCCTGCAAGGTTAGCGACAGATTACGAGTGATTTGCGAATGTTCCAGCTCATCATACTCTATGCCCCAAACAGCATCCGATTGACTTAAAGATTTCACAACTGAAGCGGGAAATTTAAACAGATGTAATCCTCCGGGCTGATTCACCCAGTCATTTCCATCTCTGTCAAGAAGATTCATCGACCAGTTACCGGTTTCGGTATTCACTATTACTTTCAATCCTTTTTGTTTGAACCTCTCTCCTAAATGCTGCATCCTGGCAGCCTCTTCTTCCGCCGTTCCATTCGGTCCATGATAATGATAAACTACAAAATCAACGCCTAAAGCATCCATTGCCGAAGGATTGAAGAATTCGTCGGATTCACACTTATCTCCAGTATTATCAATACCAAAATAGAAATGCTTTGAAGAAGTCGACACCTGCCCGTAAACAGACAGGCAATCGACCACTAAAAACAAAACAGATAGTAACCAATTTTTCATTTATCTATTCATAATTACCTGAACACCCTCAGGGTTATTCTCAAATATCAATAAAACGGTACGGCTCTTGCCATCCCATTGCGAAGTAGCTTCCTCCATCACCTTACCTTGAGTATCTTTGACGACAATCAATTTCGGTTTTGAGGGCAGCAGAACGCGCATCACGTTAGTCGTATTCGCAGGACTTTTGGCCACAAACGAATAAGTGCACCCGGCTATCTTCTCGTCGTAAACGCGAGCGGCACCACACAGCACCTGAGGCCTTGATGGATCTTCCACACGGTTGATATCCAACAAAAATGACTGTTCACCCGGATTAATCTTTTTCTCAATCAATATAGGCAGCTTCGGATCGAACAAATCGATCAGCTTTCCTTTAATAACTAACGGTTCTTTGCTGATACCTTCGTCAAGCACAGCAGCCAGATCGTAAAATCCGCGCTCTAGATAGAGACTATTCTTGAACTGCAAAGCACCGGCCTTGGCCTTATTTTCATAAAGATACTTTACAGTCGAAATCAACGCCTTGTCACCATTCGCCTGCATGATAAAATCTTTAGGATCCTGGCGGATAACATAAACCGTGCCTTCACCAAAGTCATATTCTCCCTCCTTGGCTTCTTTGTCTATTCCCATCAGCTGGAAGAGATGATCCGACGGACGTTTATATGTATTGCCATTTTGGTTCCACCATTCCAAAACATTCTGGAACGGATCTGTATCGCTTGAACAATACAACAGTACGCCGCCATTCTTCACCCAGTCGGCGATGTATTGATGAACCTTCTCATCCAGCGGCTTCATGTTTGAATAGGTCATCAAGAGAACCTTAGTATCTTTCCAAGTCTCTGGATAAGATACATTCTCCAAGTGCAGGATATGCACCGGAACACCCCGCTTCAGCAACGGCAGTGCCATACCATAGAAGTTTGACAGCTGCGGATCTTCGTAGCCTTCCACCTTCTGCGGAGCACGCTGAAACATCAGCGAGTTTGCCATCAGTACACCAACTCCTGTTGATCCGCTAACCTTATTGTCCGACAACGGCATGTTGTTCAGTGTATTTATCATCACCTGCATCTGCGTGGAATAGAAGCGCGGAATGTGCTCCATCGTTTTGTTGGTAGCACTCTTCTGGTACAACCCTTCATAAATACGGTCAGGCCACGGCATAACTTCGTAATAATTATTCTTCGGATAGAGAATCTCTGCCAGGAATGTTGCCTGATAATTTACTTTATAATCCGCCCAATCGCGTGCACGGTCTTCAATCGGATCAGTCAAGAAATATACTCTGCGATGTGTCGGAGCCGTCATTGATTCCATACAACCATACTCAAGGAATGCATTCTCAAACACGCGTTCCTTACGAACGCCGTTAAAATAGTTCGGTTCACGCGAAGTGCCAGTCCAAACCTGTGCAATATAACCATCAACACATGGTAAAGAAGCCAGACTAGCTTCCGGACTGACAATACTCCACTGCGAATAGTTTAACAATGAATGTGTCGGCACATAGCAGCGGATATTCTTGCCCAACGTCTTGCCATACTCCTTGCAGAATGTGAAGCACTCGTTCAAGGCACGATAATACAGATAATACTTCAGCTTATTGGACAGATACGTATTCTCAGCCGATTCATGCTGCGGACGCCATTCGAAACCATAATAACCTCTCCACTCACGCTTGAAACTCTCGCTATAACCTGATTCTGCCCAAAACTCAGGTTCCTCGATATAAATACTTTCAAGGCCGGCATCAATAGCGCGCTTCAGATGCTGCTTCATAAACATTAGGTAGTTGAGTGTAGGCACATAGTAATGCTTATGTCCGACAATACTACCATTCATCTCCCGCTGATATTCATCCGTATGCTCTTTACCATCCCAAGCACCTTGAAAATAGTTATCGAGCGAACTGCCCCAAGCAATACAAGTCATGAAATGCGTATTATAACCATGATCCTGCCAACTTTTGATGCGCTGTTCGAAAGTCATGTTTGGTTCATCTTCAGCTCCATACACCAGCACAACATCAGAACGCACATCGGTAGCCGGTTTCCATTGCCTCGAAGTTTGAAAAGAAGTCTGTTCCTTTAATGAAGCCTTACCAAAAACAGTCTGATTCTGTGCAGCGCTGTAGCCCGAAAACAACAGTAAACTGCATAAAACGCCTAAAAATGAATGTGTTAGTCGAATCATTACCTAAAAATTAGAATGTAAGAATTGCAGAATACGATTATCATGAAGTCTGATCCATGTAGTGAAATCACGGCTTCCTTCCTGTAGTTCAATCACACGGGCACCATTGCCTTCAGGCAGATGATTATAAACCGTATGACCACCGCTATAACGGCCGTAAGCCAGACGTATACCGTGATATTTGGTGATAAAATCGCTATCATGATCATGTCCAACAAAAACACCAACAACATCTTTCTGCTGGAGCATGGCGGTAAACAAACCACTGTTGATAGCCGGACAGGAAACATCTTCCCAACGATAGCCTACCCAACGAATCTCAGGCTCAACCATAGCATATTCATACTCCGGGAACGGGATATGAAAAAATGCCATTGCGGGTAGCGGATTTCCTCCGTTAGCCTGTGTAATCTCCTTGCTCTTATTGATGTACCAAGTAACCTGCTCCGGGTAAATCCAGTCGTAGCCTTTTATTTCCGGCAACTTCGAACCCGAATGTGAATCGAAGCAATAAACCACAGCAGCTGCCTTATCACTAGCAGAAGACTCAATAGTCAGTGCAAAATTGGAATATCCAGGAACTCCAACAGCTGTCTTACCCATATTATAGGGTTTCGTTTCTACATATTTCTGAATATTCTCGCGAGTGACACCCTGCTCCTCATCATGGTTTCCCCAAGCGATAGCATAAGGAATCTTATGCTTGATCAAAGGTTCAAGGACTTTGTCCAAACCTGGTAATGCTGGCGGTGCAAAGATCAAATCACCTGTAATCACAACCAAATCCGGTTTCTCGGCATCCAATACCGCATTCATATTATCTATGGCGAATTTAGAAGAATCCGGCTTCATATAGATATAATGGATATCAGTAAACTGAACGATCTTAAATGTTCCATCCTTATGGAACCTCAAATTAGGTGTCTGTGCATTTACTACAAATGCCATGACCAACAATGTCAAAATCCAACTTAACTTTTTCATATTATGATATATATATAATTATTTAGCATGAACTTCTATCGAACTGGCATCCTTGCGCTGGATAGTCAAGATATTATCTATGCCACGATACTTACCAAACTTCCATTTAGATTTTGAAAGCGGTTTTCCATTGGCATATACGGTTGGTGTAAAGGTGAGTTTCAGATGCTCAACGCCATTGTTATCGTATGCGGTATAAGCAATCTTATCTGGTGCATAACTGATATTGGTAATCATTGAAGACGAATAGAAAAGATGATTCGTTCCTTCGGGTATCATCTCTGGCAATTCACCGATACCTTCCATATAATGCGACAAATAATCAAAATAGGAATCCGAAAGCCAAGGTGATTCGTAACCGATACCGGTGTAGTTGATGGCCAAAGAATCTTTTGAATGCTTGTTGTACGCTGAATACGAAGCCAAAGCAAACGAAGCACGCGCCTCTTCACGCATCTGTTCGTCTCCGCTCATGCCAAACCATTTGGCAACAACCGAGGCATAGCGCGAAGTATGACTGCTCATCTCGGCAAAGCAGGCATCCTGCTCCATAACGCTAGTCGCACCATAACGGGATATATTACCGAAGCGATATTTCACAAATTTAATCAGTTTCAGGATGTACTGTTTGTAAAGCGGATCCATAGTCGGATGATCAATCAGATAACGCGCCGTTTCCATCGGGTTTTGCTGATTGATATTGGCATAACTGTTTGAAGCCACATCTTCAAAGTAGGCTGACCAGTAGTTGTTTTCCATCGGATATTTCATGATCCAATCAATCACCATCTGACGTTTCTGTTGAAGTTCTTGTCTGTCCAATGTTGTATTGGAAGCCAATAGTTCATCCAACAGATTGACTGCCATTATCATATCTGAACAATAAGGGTCCATCACAGCACCCGTACGCATATTAACACGGAATGGCAGCGGCGACTCCTTTTTATTTCCAGCAACGATATATTTCAATAAGGTCTTTGTCATCGTCTCCGCCATATCGAAATATTTCTTTTCGCCCGTAAATCGCGCATAGTCAATATAAGCTATGGCAACCATACAAGCTTTATCCGGTTCGCCCTTTTCGTCATCGTAGATTCCGTCAGGCGAATCATCCTGCGTGCGTGGCATTCCGGGCCATGCAAAATCGGAAGGCGTAATATATTTGGCGATTTGCTCAACAAGGCGTGTCACCGGAATCAGTGCATCACGGTCTCCAGTATAAGCATAATACCGTTTAAACGTCTTCATGGCAAAATAAGCATTTCCTCCTTGATTATTTTGGTTTTTCCGGAATGATCCATCACTGTTAAAAGCTGATGTAACAAGGTAATAAGGGAGTTTTCCGTTTGGAGTATCAATCGTTGGACAATACTTCAAAAAATTTATCGTATAACGAAATATCGTATCATACGATGTCCATGGTTGTAACTTTCTATCCTTCAACTTCACCTGATGATCCATAATCATCTGATGATGCTGTTTTTGTTCGGGTTCAGGCAAACCGTTCGGACCAACAGGAATCTGCGGCACCTGCGCCATACATAACGACACGATAAATGTCATTGATAAACCTAATACTATTCTTTTCATATATCGTTTTTATTATAATTCATTTTTTCTCTACTAAAAGCTTTTTATTTTTCCTTATATCTATTTAGAGACAGTGGCATCAATGTTGAAAATGACCAAGCAAAATGATGCGTTGGGTATATATGTGGGCGACTTCCTTCTATATAGCGCACAAACGAATCATCATGGTATATACCAGCCATAGCTTCCAGCAAATTATCAGGCCAGCCACTATGTGAACCGACATTCGCATGATCATCCCACTTCCATTCAGTAGGATGATCATTGTAATATAACAAGTAATCCAATGCTTTCTTTATAGATGCACCATTGCTTTCTAAGACAAACAGATTCTCACCTGTCAAATTGTAAACTAACCAACAGGCTGCAGTCATCGGAGCCAATGTAAAATAGGTATACCAGATGCCATTGTTTCCTCTAACTACTTCCAATGGCATGTGACCATCAGAAGCGATCTTTGAAAACAAGTCCGACTTAATCAACTGAACATTTTGTAACACTTCGGCTTTATCTTCTAAAAATGATGCGGCTAATAAAGAACCCAATCGTCCCCAGTCCGCCCAATTATTCTTATGAATACGTATTTCATTAGCTGCTTTCTGATAAACTTGCAATACCCAAGCCTTAAAGGCGGTCTTATCTTTAGATGTCCATATTTTTGTATCCGACATCAATTCGGCAGCCATCAGTAACCCCGAACCCGAATAACTCATCACCAGAACACCATCATGTTCAGAATACTTCGTGTTGGTATATGCCCACGCATTCAGAAAATAGCAGGCTTTTTCACCATACTTCTTTTGTCCTGAAAGCTGATATGCTAAAGCTGAACAATAAGCGCCAAAAGCATCCTGTTGTATTGACAACGAATTTTTTTGATGTTCCTTAGGCTTATCATAGAATCCGGGAACAGCGAAATCCTTTAAAGCATGCTGGGGAAGCGCTTGTATTGAGTCTGCATAATACAATAATTGCCTATAAGCAGTTAGGTATGGCTCTTGCTTTTCTTTGATCTGTTTCTTTACAAACGCAATCTGACTAAACGGATGCATACTATGACTCGCATACAAATCAAGATCCATGAAAAAGAGACCTACACACAACAATAATTGAATAAACTTCTTCATCATATTCATGCTTTAATATTTCTATATTTGCATAATCATTCTATTTCAATACAGGCAAAATAATTCTTGATGCTAATCCTTTTTGATGATAGACCTTAATTGTTGATTTAATAAAGTCTTTATCGTCGCAATGATAAATATCTACAAACTGCTGCGGATTACGGTCAACCAACGGAAACCATGAACTTTGAATCTGCACCATGATCCGATGCCCTTTCATAAAAGTATGAGCGATATCGCACAGACTGAAAGAAACGGTTGTAGGCTGATTAGGAACAAAAGCTTCCGGTTTTTCAAAACTGTTCCGATAGCGACCACGCATCAAGTCGCCACGAACGAGCATCTGATAGCCCTTCATGAAATAATCCTTGCCATCACCTTTGCCATCTTTCGACTCATCATAAACAAAATTGTCAGGGAATACATCAATCAACTTGACTACAAAATCAGCATCGGTCGTTGAAATACTCACTTTTAAATCGGCTGTCATCTCTCCTCCCATCTTAATATCTTCATTAAGAGGTTCGGTAACAAAAGTCAGCACGTCCGGGCGCGTAGATGCGAAGCGCTGATCATCGGTCATATACTCCTTGTTTCTACCCTGAATAGCATCTTTAATAAATGGAACTGGTTTCGCTGGATCAGAGATATATTCTGAATAAGACTGTGCAGCTTCAGGCAGCGACAATCCCAATTGCCCGTTTTCATTCAAATAGAAGGATGTTGCTTCGGTATCTTTAGAAGGCCAAGACGCGAAGGAAGCCCACTTATTCTCTCCTGTGAAGAAAATCTTTGCATCCGGAATCTTTGCTCCATTTCCATTGTTCCGTAAATAAGCATCTAAAAAGTCAAACTCAATCTCTTTATAATAAGTATTCATATTTCCTGCACCAAAACGGATATTACCCAAAGAGTTGTAAAAATTGCCATTATAGCCTCCATGATTCCAGGGACCGACGACCAAACTCAGATTCGTTGAAGGACTTTGCCTCTTAATATCTTTATACAAATTGATTGTTCCATATAAATCTTCAGCATCAAAGAATCCCCCAACGATCATCACCGCTGGTTTAATATTGAAACAATTTCGACGTGAATCACGCGCTTTCCACCAAGAATCATAATTGGAATGATCCATCACTTCACTCCAAAACTGAATTGAATCACCCATCAAACGAGAAAAGTTTTTGAGAGCGCCGGTTCTAAGATAATATGAGTATGAATCGGCCTCATTAAATGAAGGTTTGTACGGAGCAACGGTTGTAGGATTAGGACGAGGGGAACTGATGGTACGCGAAAAGCCGAATGCATCGACAAGCATCAAAGCGCCATTATGATGGAAATCGTCACCCATAAACCAATCGGTCACAGGCGCTTGAGGAACAATTGCTTTCAAAGCCGGATGTCCGCTCAATCCGGCCATCAAAGTATAAAAACCACCATACGAATTGCCTTTGGCTCCGACACTGCCATTATTATTCTGCACATGCTTGATGAGCCAGTCAATCGTGTCGTAAGTATCACTTGCTTCATCAATATCCTGTTTTGTCTTTTTATTAGCATTGAATGGACGGACGTTTACAAACTCACCTTCACTCATCCATCTGCCGCGAACATCCTGACTGACGATAATATAATTATTCAATGTAAACTTGTCTGGTCCCAAATTATTCACTGTATTATCATAAGGAGCAACATTATACGGAGTTCGGAACAACAGAATCGGATGCTTCTCTGCATTCGATATCGGCGTATAAATAGAAGTATACAATCGCACGCCATCACGCATGGAAATCATTACATTCGTTCGAGTATAATGCATTTCGGCCCAAGTTTTCTCTTTTACCTGAGCCTGCGTTGGCACAAATATGAATAACAATAAAAAAACAACCAAATACTTTTTCATCTTATATATGATTAAAACATTACTTACTAATAATAAAGTCAGGCTTTTCGGCAATCAAATCCATAGCAGCATCTAACCATGTCTGCCGATCTCCTTCCTGACGTCCTAAACGTACAACCACCATATTCTTATCCGGAATAGCAAAAACATACTGTCCGGCCATACCACTCATATATGGAATCATCATACCTTTGTAATTCATTATCCAATACTGGAATCCATACTCATGATTTATCTCATTGGAATCACCTTCGACTAACGTTGTATCCGGTACAATAGCTTGCTTCAGATAGGTTTCCGAAACCAACTGTTTCCCATCCCAACTACCTTTGTTCAGTATTAATTGTCCAAAGCGAGCCAAGTCGCGAGCATTACTGTTGAAACAACAATAAGCCTTCTCCATGCCTCCTTTACGATCCAAACTCCATAACGCATTTTCTTCAGCATGCATAGGAGTCCACAGCTTTCTAGAAACGTATGATGCTAAGTTTTCACCTGTAGCCTTCTCTATCAAAAAGGCAAGCAACTGAGTTACTCCACTTTGATAAATAAAACGCTTCCCTGGTTCCGCAATCTCCTTTGTACTAAACACCACCTGATGCAAATCGCTTCCATAATATAAACGTGGAGCAGAAGCAAAGGCTTCATTAGAATCAATCAAATCCACACCTGCACTCATTGTCAACAAGTGGCGGATGGTCAACGGTGTCCCTTTATATCCCTTAAATTGAGGGAAAAAATCACTAACCGGCTGGTCAACATTGCGAATAACACCATCATCTATCGCACAACCCAAAGCCAATGAGACAATACTTTTGGTCATCGAAAACGGATTACTATACGAATGGTTTGAATACCCTTCCCAATATTGCTCAAACCACAATGCACTGTCTTTGATAACAACAAAAGCAATTGTCTCATTCTTTTTAAACTCATTCAGATACTTATCAGGAATAGAAAGTCTGTTATACTCATTAGCCGCTTTCCATGGTAAAGGACTACCTGCTTTTACTATTCGATTATGGAAGATTGTGTACTGATCAATCTTGGGATATTTATATATTATCGCTTTTAGCAAGTATTGGTATGAAGGCAATGCAAAATATAATACAACGAGACAACCAACTATTGCCAAAAACACATATACGAACTTTCTAAAAATCTTCATCATTATAATTATTTGTCTTCTTTATTTTAATATACTTTTATAATTTGAAATCCGATAGAATGTCAGATAATTAGCATTATGATAATTGTCCGCACCACCTTCTTCATCATCAAATGCCGTACGCGAGACAAGGATAATATCCTTCCCCTCAAAAAGCCAATCAACATATTGAAAAGCATGCTTCAAAAAATCATCATGAGAGAATATTAGCTTACGTACTATCCATGTTTTCAGATTTTTAGATGTCGCTACAGAACAGAAATTGCGTAATTGGTCTGTCTGAGCCTTTCCTTGATAAGACGCAGGAATATTGTTAACAATAGTCCAATACAATCTGGTTTTCTTGTCATACCTAATGGTAAACTTCTTGGAGCCTCCCGGAAACTCATAAAACTTGGGGATAGGACTTACTGAATTGACATCCAAAAGAGCCAGATATTCTTTATCCTTTATCGAAGGTGAATGAACTCGAAGAACATCAACAATTCCTTTTTTGGTAACGACAGCATTACCTTCCAACCAACCAACACAAGCACCATTTAAATAAGACTTGTCGGAAGGCTGTCTTTCTGTATGAATCCAATTATCACCATCTAACAAATCGCTATTAACAGGAGCTGACAACATCATTGCACTATATCGTTCGGGCCACTTTTTTGTTTCTGAAGTAGCATCTTCGACAGCTCTCCATATACGCCCCTTATATACAGCCATAGGCGTAGATGCCGTATGATACTCTCCTTCCAATATAAGACCTGATTTCCTATTAATTGGAATTGTCCATGTCATACCTTCATCAGTCGACTTACGTATAATCACATTTCCATGATTCTTACTCATTCCCATAATATACAAATCGCCTTTTATCTGAAACAAGTTTGACCAAAACTGTCCATCAATCTGGCAAATCTTCCTCCAGCTTTTCCCTTTATCTTTGGATTCGAAAATAAGTGTCTTAGCAGAATTATGCTCACCCGAGTTAGGACCAAACTCATCATGCGATGCTACATAGTCTCCATTTGGCATGATGCAGATACTTGGAGATCCCACATAACAACCTGTAGATTTAGCTATATGATCAACTACAACACCAGGGGGCTCAATAGTTTTCAAAGAATCTGTCGTAGATGCAAACAATGTACCTGCAAATGCTTGTATTCCTATTAGTAAGAATATGATAAAAGCCTTACCTACTTTCCAACTCTTCATGCTATTATTTATATACATTTCCGAATCCAGTGAATATTTATCTGTTATTGTACCACTTCTACTTGATCTTGATTTTCTTTGAGATTTTCTCCTGAAACATTTCTCAAGATAATCTGTGGACCATTATCATCTTCATTAATATAAACCCGTTCCATATTGATACCTTGTACGTCATCGAAAACAAAAGCCGGCCGGTAATCATGTTTCTTTGCAGCTACTGCAACATTTTTAAATGAGACCCCTTTGGCATGGCGTACATAAAATCCCCATGCAGGCATTTCACCATGCAGATTAAATTCTGGATATACCTTTTCATTCTCAGGAACATTCTTCATCTTCCATATCGGCATATACGCAGTTCCTTCATCCCCTTGTCCAGGGTATGTGATTGAAACATTTTCAAAAAGTACATTTTCCACAGCACGATCTGTAACGCCTATTATCATAGCCGGATAGATATTTGCATTAAGTGGATAACTCAAGCCTGGGAAACGTGTTTCATGGTATATATCCGGACGTACATATGGAACATCAGCACTCACATTACGAATCGTAATATTTTTCAAAATACCCACTTCCCCTTTACTATTCAAACCTCGTTTGCCAATACGAAAATAAAACACATTCCACGTATTCGAAACATGCAAACCATCAACTAATACATTTTCAATGATATTTCCATCTACAGATTCAAGGGCCAATGCTGAACGATATGTATCGTAAATGTATATATCTTTAATAGTGACATTTGATGCTCCAACTCCAGATCCAAACTTTATAGCACTAGCACTTGAGCGTATTCGACAATTTTGAATAAATACCTGATCATTCCAAGATCCCTTCAAACAAATACCATCATCGGCCGAATTAACTACACAACCAGTAATGCGCACATTTCTACAATTAGCAATATCCATTCCGTCATTATTAGAGAAAGCTTCACTGTCAACTCTAATTTTATCGATAATCACATTTTCGCAACCTATATATTGTTGAACCCAGCAAGCTGCATTTTTGAATGTAACTTGTTTCACAGTGACATCTTTACAATTCACAATTTGCAAATCTGTTGGACGAACACGCTCATCAGGACGAGTTAAATCATAATCTTCCTGGTTCATTTTCCCCACAAAGAATAGACTGTCAAGTTTCAATGCAAAAGCACGACCTTGTCCATCAATAGTTCCTTCTCCCGTGATTGAAATATGACTCTGGTCACTTGCTAAAATCAGTGACTGATGGTCTGTCAACTTCCTATAATCAGCATATTGGGTACTGCCTAATAATACGGCATCTTTCTCCAAATACAAATTAATATTTGATTTTAATTCAATACTTCCAGTTAAGAAACACCCTTTAGGAATAATCAATGTTCCGCCTCCTACTTTTGACAAATGATCAATAGCCGATTGAATAGCTTTTGTATTCATGGTTACACCATCTGGTTTAGCGCCAAAATCAAGGATATTATAATCCTTGGCTTGTAGTCCGTTCACTAAAATCAGACATACGAACAAACCGAATATAAACCTTATCTTTTTCATTTTAAATCTTCAAAAATACACGTTGACGATATAAAAAATACAAAAATAACCAGCATACGACTACATAGCAGATAGCATCAACAAATGGTTGGGCTATACCTGGAAATAGACCAATAAAACCGGCAAATATCTTCCATTTGATTAATCCGAAATCAATAAACTTCTGTCCTAAATAAATGGTGATAGGATTCATACCAATAACAGTAAAGAAGAGTATCCATTTACGCCAGTTCTTGACATCAATCAGATAATAGAACAACGCGAACATCAATACAGAATATGCACCTACTACACAGACAAAAGAACTTGTCCACATCTTCTTATTGATCGGGAATACCTGATTCCACAACAATCCGATAGCAAGTAAAACAATTCCGGCAACAACCATAATAAGGACTTTCTTATTGCCAGTCAATCCTTCTTTATTGCATTTCACTAATTCACCCGTGAACATACCCAATAATGCCGTACAGATTGCAGGAAAAGTACTGAGAATACCTTCAGGATCCATATCCGTTCCTGCGAAAGTTCCAGGGAGGAAATTACGATCAAGATATCCGGCTATTGAACCTTGTGCAGTGAATATATCTGCACCATTAGCATCCGGAGCAGGAATATAAGCCATAACCAACCAATATCCAATTAATATTGCCGCTGTAATCCAGGCACGCGTAATGGCTTTCGTATTTACAAACAATAATGCAGCAAACATCCATCCCAAGCCGATACGAGCAAGGACACTTGCATAGCGTTGATGTTCAAAATCGAAGTTCAACAGTCCATTATAAATAAAACCCAATATGACCAAAGTCAAACCACGACGAATAATCTTCATATATATAGCCATACTCGTCTTGCCATGTTCATGCTGCTTTGCCAATGAGAACGGAAATGATATTCCGGCTATAAACAGGAATAGTGGAAAAATCGTATCATGATGTTTCAAGCCATTCCAATCCACATGATGCATTTGATCGGCAATGGCCTGCAGAAATGGACATGGATACAAAGTTGCCAATGCAACAAATACTCCAGCTCCACCCATAATAAAAAACATATCGAATCCCCTAAGGGCATCCAAAGACTGCAAACGTTGAGGCAACTTTTTATCTTCCATATCTTCAATTTTTAAGATTACTATTCATTTGATCTACCTATCAAGGTTTAGGCTTATACTGTGGATCATTCGTTGTAAATGAATACGGAACCGTAACACGACAAATGAAACGATTCGTTTCAAGGCGAACCCACGTTTCAAATGTATCCTTATTCTCCGTCAGTTCAAAAACGCGTGCGCCGCGGCAAAGCGTGTGGTAAGTATTTAAACCTCCGGAAAAGCGCCCGTAACCTAAAGCTATGCCATTATAATATGACACATAATCATTATCATGGTCATGACCTACAAAAACACCTTTCACATCTTTACAATCTATAAAAGCAGAGAATAAACCGGAATTAATAGGGGCAGTACACTCACTCTCAATCCGATAACCCGTCGGTTTACATTGCGGATTATTATATGCCGTAAAATATTCCAACAAAGGAATATGGAAAAAGGCCAATGCCGGATAAGGAATACCATTATTCTCTTTTGTCAGTTGCTTGCTTTGCTTTACATACCATTCAATCTGACTGCTCTTAATCCAATCGTCACGAAGAGTGGCGTTAGGTAAATCGTTCAATGCATTCGAATCGAACAGATATAAAATGAAACCTTTTTTCGAAGGATCATCAGAGTGATAAATAGGAATCATTTGGTTCGTTTCGCCAAAAACATCAGCCATGGATTTTGGTTTAGGAATATTCAAACATCCTTCCAAACCTGCAACAATATCCATAAGCTTGTCTCTAGGAACATCAAATTGAGAATCATGATTGCCGAAAACGACAGCAAATGGAATATTTCGCTCATTTGCCAAACCGGTAATCTTCTTCCAAAGGTCAGTAGGATTATTATCAGTCACAATATCACCCGTATAAATCACAAAATCAGGTTTCTCCAAATCCAATATTCTATTCATTATTGTATATGCCTGATCCGTTTCGCCGGGTTTATATACTGCGTGGATATCGGTAAACTGCACCATCTTAAACTTCCCGTCTTGATTAAAATGCAATTTCTTCTTTTCAGAAGAAGGAGAAGATGCAGGAATTACAACTTTTGATGGCATCAGATTGTGAGCAGATACTTCCATTCCTGTTAAGCCAAGAGCACCCACTGTCATCACAGAATCCCGAATAAAATCTCTTCTATTGATACTTTTGTTTTTCATGTTATTTATATTTTACTTAAGATATTTACTAAAGAATTTCCACACTTCCTCTTCTGTGTTCAAATCATCCTCGGACCATGAATGCGGACCGTTGACCACTTCATACAGCCATACTTCATTGCCATGAACACCATTGATAAACTTATGTGTAATCACATAATGACCATTCGCATTGTTTTTAACAGGCAATGTGTCGGTCTTCTCTTCCAGACAACGATTCTTGGCGACCCAGTAATTAACTGCGACCGGCACAGGCATATAGGCTCCCCATCCGCCTTGATTCGACAAATCGCCTGTCCATTCCGAAGTATGATCTTTCGTGCCGTGTACTTCAAACATGGGTATCGGCGACGGACCTTCCAACTGCTGATATATCCAAACCAGCGTCAGACCTGCGATTGGTGCAAGGGCAGCGAAAGTGTGTTGTTTGCTGTATGCCAGCAAATAACACATCTCGCCACCGTTCGACATACCACACAAAAAAGTATTCTTTACACTCAAATTAAACTTTTTCTGAACAATCTTCGCCATCTTGCAAAGAGCATTCACATCATTGACTTTCATATCTGCCTGAAATGGATAACCCACATTCCAGCAAGTCTTTCCGCGTCCGTCTTTCAATCCTTGCGGATAGCAAACGGCAAAGCCATTTTTCTCGGCAACAGCATCCATTGTTGGCCTCGGGTCCGACTTTCCTCCATAACCATGCAAAACAAATACTAAAGGAGCCTCGGCTTTCAATCCCGAAGGCAAATACATCGTATATGAACGCTGCAATCCATCAATCTTACACGTATAAGTCTCATGTTTCTGAGCTGCAAGCGAGCTTACAATTAAAAGAGACAATCCAATTAATACTTCTTTTACCATTAATCGCTTCATATTTATAAATAATTTATATCTCAGCCGTATTTACATGCAATGTTGTTCCACCTTTTGCAAGACGAATATAGGTATTAAACTCACGCTTTCCTTCATCGAGAATGATGAAACGTGCACCATAACCGTCAGGCATATTACAATAAGCTGTTTTCCTACCTGTTACCTGACCATAGACCAACTTAATACCATAATAATTAACGATAAAATCATTATCATGGTCATGCCCACAAAATACTCCTACCATATCTTTATGTTCAAGCATCGACAAGAATAATCCCGAATTGATTAACGGGGTCTCTATATTCTCCCAGCGTGTGCCAATTCTATGTGTCCATGCATCTTCATATGCAATTTTAAATTCAGGTAACGGTATGTGGAAGAATGAGTACGAGGGTAATGGTATTCCTCCATTTTTTTTTGTATAATCCTCACTCATACGCTCATACCATTTTATCTGTTCACGAGTTATCCAATTACGACCCTTCACCTGTTGAATACTTGAATCCTTATTTGAATCAAAACCATATACAATTGCGGCTTCCTTATTTCCCGTTGATGATAGTATCGGCAGTGCATAATTGGAATATCCCGGTATATCACGTACAGTGAAACCTTCATTTAAAGGTTCCTGCTCTACTCTTTTCTGTAACTCAATTCGAAAGTTTATATCATCACCATCATGATTTCCCCATGTAAATGCAAATGGTACGCCATGACTAACCATTGGTGCAAATACTGCTTCAAGGCCCCGAATATCCATATTTGTATAAACCACATCACCCGTCATCATGATCAGATCCGGTTTCTCTATATCCAAATAATTACTAATATCGGTAACTCCTAAATTCGATTCTTCGGCACGTGACAATATATAATGCATATCTGTGATTTGCATGATCTTGAATTTGCCATTCTTATTAAAACGTAATGTCGGTCCTTTTGATGAAGATCCCTCTGATAGTTCATTCACTTTTAAATTTGCATTAAGTTTACCTATTGGTGCCACCATAGCAGCACCAGCAAGCAATCCTCCTGTCGCCAAAAAATGTCTTCTCGAAATCTTTTCCATGATATCTTATCTTTTATACTTTCATTTGTTAGTTAAAAAGACCACCGCTATTTCATTTCTTCCACGATTGCCCCTTCAACTTTAATATTCTTACTGTCTTTCGTTACTACTTGAACTCGTTTGTCTTTTGGAAAATCCATTTGTTCCATATTTACCTGTCCAACATCATCCATAACAATAGCCGGACGGAAATCTTCATTTTCCAATTTCAGACGAATATTTTTCATCTTTACGCCTGTTACATGACGCAAAAAGAATCCCCATGAAGGCAACTCCCTAAACATATCGTATTCAGGATAACGATTTATATTCTCAGGAATATCTTTCAAACGCCACAAAGGCATATATGCCATTCCTTTAGAGGCTCTTCCGGGACAGACTATCTCTATATTTTCAAGTATTACATTCTCAACATTATATCCGGGAATACCAGTTATAGAAGATGGAAATGAATTATGCGAATAACCAACATCCGGTCCCCGCATATCATATTCTGTATCCGGTCGGCCAAATGGAATCTCAACCTTCATATTACTGATTCGTACATTGCGCAAGCTTCCAACGTTATCACCTGCACGATGTCCCAACCTGATAAAAATAGCATTTGATGTATTCTTAGCTATTATATTTGAGACATCTACATTTTCTATCTTTCCTCCATCAACCGATTCGATAGCAATGGCAGAACGATAAGTATCGAATACCTTTATATTATTGATTCGGATATTTGTAAAACCACCCCATGAAGCCGTACCGAACTTAATTGCACTGGCACTACTGCGAATCTCACAGTTTTCAACCCGTATACTATCATCCGTAACGCCTGTTTCATGCGATTTCAAACAGATTCCATCATCGGCTGAGTTGACTTTACAATTTTGAATAAAAACTCTATGACTATCTGATACATCAATACCATCGTTATTCCAAAATGCTCGATTGAAAATAGTTACCCCCACAATCGACAAATCTTCACATCGGTCGAAACTCAACCCCCAACAAGCACTATTCTTCAGATGCAAACCACTTATCGTTACCTTCTTGCAACGAAACATGGAGAATAATTTAGGACGCATATTCTCATTCGGACGCGAACTATTCAAATTATATTCAGGATCTATTACCTCTCCAATAAGATGTAAACTATCAACAGCCAATGCTAATGTCCGACCCTGACCGTCAATTGTGCCTTTGCCGGTCAAAGTTATTCCAGATACATCTGAAGCCATAATCAGCGCCAACTGCTTGTCTTCAACATTTTTGTAATTCTTTGATCCCGTCGTATAGTAATCCTTAGGATTGGTACTGCCTAGTATAACGGCACCGCTATCCAGATTAAGCTCTACATTTGATTTCAATAATA
>DAIMYP010000002.1:111171-120610 GCA_036734445.1 Tannerellaceae bacterium | reverse complement strand
GTGCATTCAATAAGCCAAATCCACACAAAAAGAATAGGCATGCCAGTAAATAATATTTATTTATATTCATAATTACATTCATTTTTATTAGGTTTATCAATCTATTTCCTAAGAAAGGAGAAATATATAATTCATTAATTTCTTCATATTGATTTTAATATCAGGATATTAGTTTTTAGGTGCAGGAACAACCATCGTTCGTTTTGCCCAGGTTTCATATTCTTTTACCATTGTAGCTACACGTTTAGGATATTGAGATGCAACATTATGCATTTCTGAACGGTCTGTATTTAAATTATACAGTTCCCATTCTTTTTTCCCTGCCGGTTCGATAATTTTCCATCCATCTTTACTCATCAATGCTTTCTCATTAAAATGTTCGAAGCCGATATATTTATGTCCCTTTCTCTTTCCTGTCTTGAAAATAGAATTCATACTTAGTCCTTCATATGGCTGGATATTGTTGCCATTATATATCTTAGGATAGGAGGCTTTTGTCAGATCTAGACAAGTAGCCATTATATCTATGATATGACATTCAGAATCATTGATTGATCCTTTCGGTAGTTTAATTCCATTTGGCCAATGGACAATCATTGGAGTACATATTCCACCTTCATACATTTTTGCTTTCCAAAAACGGAACGGAGTATTTGCAACATTAGCCCATTCAGGACCAAGTGAAGCATAAGTGGTTTCTGGTCCAGGAAGTACTTCCTTATGTTTTGGATAGATCATAGGTGTTCCATTTCGAGTCATATCAGGACGATCATTTTCACCAGGAGAAAAGTTTTGACAAATTTCTGGACTACATCCATTATCTGACATAAAAATAATCAAGGTGTTATTGATTTGACCGTTTTCTTCTAATGCTTTGACAACTCTTCCTATACCTTGGTCCATACGATCAATCATAGCTGCATGAACAGCCATAGCTCTTGAATCCCATTCACGATCAGCATTCGTTTCCCACTCCTTTGTTGAAAGGCGGTTTGAAAGGAAATTTGACTGATCTTTGAATATACCTAATTTTTTCATCCGCTCATAGCGAGCATCACGTATAGCCTCCCAACCAACTTTATAGACATTCTCATATTTCTTAATATCTTCCGGTAATGCATGTAGCGGCCAATGAGGCGAATGATAAGCCAAATACATAAAGAATGGTTTGTCAGATTTTGAATAGCGATTAATATACGAGACGGCCGTGTCAGTTAATGCTATTGTACTATAATAATCTTTAGGTACTTCGCGGACAGGTACTTCGCCGTTAACCAAACTAAATGGATCAAAGTAATCAACTACACCATATATTGTGCCATAATAATCTTGAAATCCTCTATGTGTGGGATAGTTGTCCTTGCTTGTAAACTCTTCGTGATATACTTGATGAGCAAGCCATAGACGCTGATCAGAACGCAACGGAGTCTCAGCAATGTGCCATTTGCCTACCATTCCAGTCTGATAACCTGCATCTTTCAAAACTTCAGCTATTGTCACACCATTGTGTGTCATTGTTCCTCTATATCCGGGTAGATGATCATCAAATGTCATTCTTCCAATGCCTGCTTCATGTGGATAAAGTCCAGTTAGTAGCGAAGCACGTGACGGGCAACTCCGACCAGCATTATAAAAATGGCTGAATCGAATTCCTTCTTGAGCCAAACGATTTAAGTTTGGTGTTTGGATCTCACCTCCATAACAACCAATGTCTGAATATCCTAAATCATCAGCAAGAACAATAAGAATATTTGGACGACTACTTTTTTCTTTAGTTTCATTGCCATTGCTCCCATATGTATTTGTTGAAAAAACAAGTACGGCAAATGGTATTGCTTTAAATATCAATATGTTTCTCATGATTAATTCCATCCATTATTTTGAGTAAGATTTATATCTAATTGACGTTCGTTATACGGAATCGGCCAAAGATAATCTCTACTTGAAAATTTCTTTTTATAATCAGTTGTAACGGTAACTAATTGCCCAGTCGCTTTATCTACATATCGCATACCTTCGATTTGATTCATATTACAAACTTGCTCCCCTATTTTCCAACGCCGAATATCAAAAAAACGGCTACCTTCTAAAGCCAGTTCTACCATTCTTTCGTGGCGAAGTGCTTCACGTAATTTGTTTTGGTCTGTGATTCCAATTAATGGTGGCATATTTACATCTGATCTCTGTCGTATCTTATTGATGTATTGTAAAGCTACATTTGTTTCCGTATTTAATTCAATACGACATTCTGCAGCTATAAGCAAAACTTCAGCATATCGAATTAGTATTAAATTGATTCCGCAATTACTACGATTACTTTGGCCCAAATCTTCTGCATTTATATATTTTTTTGGAAGTAGTCCTGTTTTTGAAACTTGATAGCTTGCTCCAATCACATCACCAGAAGAACTCCACCCCGGACGGGAATCATAAATTGTTCCATTAGGGAATGTGTCACCTGGAACATATAAAGTGTATTTCATTCGCGGATCTCGATTGGCATAAGGATTTTTGGGATCGTATGAGCTGTCTTCTGAAATTTTCTTTCCTTTAGTAGTTTCATATTCATCAACAAGAACACTCGTAGGAGACATGTTCGAACCATTATTGCCTAGAGACACTGCCCCAAAACTATTCATTACTGAATTAGGATAGTCATCTTTAACATATTGAACATCAAAAACATCTTCTGAATTATTTTCATATGCATAAAGGAACAAGTTTTTATAGTTGGAAAGCAATGAATAAGCACCAGAAGCAATAACTGCATCGGCTGCGTCTTTTGCTCTTTGATAATAGGTATCTGAACGATTATCGTTTCCTGTTACATTTCCTGCTGCAAACAGCATTGTGCGCGCTAAAATACTTAAAGCAGCACCTTTTGTTACACGGCCAGCTACACTTGACTTTACGGGCAAAGAACTTACACTTTCTTGAATTTCGTTATAAATGAAGTCGTAGATCTCTGATACAGGCGTTCGTGTCAAAGTTTTTGACTCACTAATATCAATAGGAGTAGTAATAAGTGGAACGTCACCAAAATAAGAAACAAGACGTGAATAAAAATAACAGCGTAGTGTTCTTACTTCTGCTGTGAGTCTGTTAACTTTTGCTGCATCGGTCATTGATATTTTATCAACATTGGCCATATAATCATTACAACGTCTAATGCCTTTATAAAGATCATTCCATGTGTTTTGAAAAATACGTGTTTGGGGATCGGCAATACTAGCCTCAACCTTTGTTTCGTCAGATGTTTCAAAAGTAGCCCTTGCTAAGTCAGACATTTCGTCTCGTCCTATAATGGTAGACGGATTTTCAAGAAAACGATAAATAGCATTAGCTGCATATTCAGCATCTTGATCAGTTTGCCAATATATTTCCGAGGATAATCGGTCGGTCGGTACAGTGTCCAAAACATTATTACATCCCATTAAGATACAAGGGAAAGCTATATATAATAAAATATTCTTCATAACTGTTTCTGTTTTATTAGGTTCATTTTAGAATGTCAAATTAACTCCAATAGTATATACTGTTGTTTGAGGATAATATAAAAATCGTCCTGCAACAAACTCAGGATCAAGTCCCCATTCTTTAAGAGGAGAGAATGTTAGGACATTGCTTCCTGCCAGATAAATACGGGCTTTATCAATATAAAATTTCTTTGTCCATTCGCGTGGCGCTGTGTATCCTAACTGGATGTTCTTCAAACGCAAATAATTGGCGTTTATAACCCAGAAATCTGACATCATGGAATTATAATCTACACTTTTCCTTGGGCGAGGGAAACGAGCATTAATATTTTCAGGTGTCCAATAGTCCTTGAATATATCAAGTGTAAATCCTTCAAAGTTACCACCTTCTGCAAGAGCTCCAGAAACGCGTGTTTGAGCTTTTATTACTCCTTGCCACATAAATGAAAAATCAAATCCTTTCCAAGCAATATTACCAGTGAATGCAAATGGATAGCGTGGAAATTCATTACCAATAACAGTCATATCCGAAGCATCAATTTTTCCGTCACTGTTACGATCTACATATTTAATATCGCCTAAAGTCATACGGCTATCATAAATAGGATATTTATTGTCAATATCTGTTTGAGTAAGATATCCGTCAGTTTGATATCCCCAATAAGAATTGATGGGATATCCTTCTCTCACAGTTGTAATTACATCTGATGTTCCTCCTGTAACCGTTGGATTGGCACCACCTAAACTGATTACTTTATTCCAATTATTAGATATATTAAAGTTAAAGCCATAAGACACTTCACCAATATGGTCTTTCCAATCTAAAGAGACTTCAAAACCCTTGTTATTGACTTTTGCTGCATTTTGTACAGGGGCATCTAAGCCAATCATACCTGAAATAGGTAGACTTACTAATATCCCATCAGTATTTTTGTAATAATAATCAGTGGTTAATGTTAGTCTGTTATTTAAAAATCCAGCATCTAAACCAAGATCTGTCTGTGTACTTGTCTCCCATTTTAAATTTTTGTTGGCAAGTGCGGTCTGCATGTATCCTTGTACAACTTGATCTCCGAAATTATAAGAAGTTGATGAATAGCTATCATAGAATGCATATAGATCAGCTGTTTGATTACCTGTTTTTCCCCATGATCCCCTCAGTTTTAAGTCAGAAATAATGTTACGAAGATCGTCATTCCAGAAAGATTCATTTGATATACGCCAGCCAGCGGAGAATGATGGGAAAGTACCATATTGATTCTTTCCAGTGAAACGTGAAGTACCATCATAACGCAAATTAGCTTCCAATAGATAACGATTATCAAAATTGTAATTTAGTCGACCGAAATAAGAGCGTAAGGCATACTCATTGTTGTATCCATAACTTTTCCATGAACTTTCTGAACCCATGTTAATTGATTGCACTTCATTATTATAGAAATCTTGGCGATAAGCTTCATTTTGTGACCACTTATTGTCTATTTGAGAAAAACCACCCAAAGCATGAATATTATGTTTTCCAAATTGTTTCTCATAATCTAATAGCAGATTAATTGTATATTCATCAAGATCATCACGTTTATCTGACATACTATTACGAGTAATAGAACGTGTACGTACCCGTGAAGCGTTTGGTGCATAGCTTTGATCTTTTGCTGTTGCTGTCCAATCCAGATAGTTTGTGTCTTTTATTGTATATGCATTGGTGAATGATGTGGTTTTATTAAAAGCATAACGTTGTGCATATTGTGCCGTAAATTTCAGACCATTGAAAAGAGTTAATTCAGCTTTGATATTGCCAACGAATAGATTATTCCATTCTTTATCATCACCAGCCATATTTGCTAGTAATAAAGGATTTGCATTTTTGTTTCCTAAACCATAACTTCCATCAGGATATTGAGGGACAACAAACTGCGTAGCATGATACATAGAATAGAATACACCGCCACCGTTGACATCATAATCATAAGCGCCCACTGGAGCTAAAGAATAACGTACTCTGTAATTTGCATCAGCTGATATTTTTAGTGCATTGAATGGTTTAAAATCTGTATTTACACGTATTTCTTTGATATTTGAATTGAAATGGGGAACAACACCATCTTGATCATAATAACGCAATGCCATCAATCCTCTAGCTTTTTCGTTACCACCACTAACTGTAAGGCTATAATTTTGTTGCATTGCTGGGCGATAAACAGCATCTTGCCATTGATTCGCTTCCCGATATGTTATTGGATCGCTATTGTGATTATCAATCCATTCTTGAATGAAGGTATCTGAATAACGGGCTTTTTGACCTGCATTTTGAAAAGCATAGTTTTGCTGCTTCATATAGGTAACAGTTTCCATATGTTTTGGATTGTTTGTCACATTTTGAACTCCCCAATAAGTATTGAAATTCATTGTCACACCTCCTTCTTTTCCGCGTTTTGTTGTAACGAGAATCACACCATTAGCTGCACGAGAGCCATAAATAGCAGTAGTCGATGCATCTTTTAAGACGGAGATTGATTCAATATCATCAGGATTTACATCCATAATTCGTTGCTCGACACCATCAACAAGTAATAATGCATCGCTATTGTTGATAGTTGTGATACCTCTTACTCGTAGAGTTGTTGTTGAACGACCAGGTGAACCACCTTTATCTAAAATTGTAAGACCGGGTGAAACTCCTTGTAAAGAAGCAGTTGTACTATTAGCTAGACGGTTGATGTTTTCGTTTTTAATATTTCCTACTGCACCAGTTACACTCACTTTTTTCTGTTGACCATATCCAACAACAACTACTTCTTCTAAAGCTTCTGAATCTTCAATTAAAGAAATGCTCAACTCATTATCACTAACTACTTTAATTTCGCGTGGAACGTATCCAATGTATGAAATCTGTAATGTTCGACCTTGTAGAATATCGAGGTTGAATTTTCCGTCGATATCTGTTACCGTTCCATTGGTTGTCCCCTTTTCAATAACATTCGCACCAATAACAGGTTCTCCTTTTTCATCCTTGACAACACCCGATATGGTTTTCACCTTGCTTGGCGTTTCTTTCTGCTTTGAAATGATAATGTGATTGCCACTAAATATGGCTGAACAATTGGTCCCAGCCAATAGCTCTTGCAGGATAACCTTAACATTATTTCCTTTAGGAATATCCCTGATTACTTTTGTGTCATTTACTTCTTGGACATTATAGTCCACTGACAATTTTGTCTGTTGCTCAATCTGTTTGAAAGCGGCTTTTAATGTTAGATTGCTTCCTGACAGGCGAACTTGTTGCTGTTGGCCATAAGCCATCATGCAAAAGGCTGACAAAGCCATGATTAATATTGATCTGAAAAATAATTTTTCAGTGCTTTTATGTATTAGGTACATTTAAATTACTATTTTTGTAAGTTTGAAAATTGAATAAAAATATTTCGACGATTTATATCGTCATCTCCATTAACAAAGTATTTTGATTTCAAACGCCGGAAAGAAGAGCTTCCAAATTCGTCTTTCCGGTTTTCTTTTGTTCATATATAATTTACCTCCACCATTTTAGTTGATAATTATTTCATTGCCTTTAATCACATAATGAATGCCCGCTAACTGCTGTAGAACATTGAGTACGTCGCTGAGTTTTTCTTGTGGCATAAACTTAACATTGTAATATTCATGACTGTACTTCTGAGTATTGTACTGAACTGTCACATTGAAGTGACGTTCCAAGGTTGACATCATTTGGTCGAATGAAACATGATCGAATATCAGATAACCTTGTCGTTCCTTACTGTAAAGTGTTGCATCAACAGTCTGAATATCCACGCTGTGATCTATCGTTGAATAAGTCAGTTGTTCATTTGGTTTAAGAATGGATGATTGTACATTGCCATCACGAACATCTACTCGAACACTTCCGCGCTCCAATGTTGCCGTAACATAAGCATCTGACGGATACGACTTCACGGTGAAGATTGTGCCTAATGCTTGTACATTCAGATGATTTGTCTTTACGATGAATGGTTTCTGAGGATTCTTCTCAACCGTAAAAGAAGCTTTACCATTCAGATATACCGAACGTGTTTTTGTGTTTTTAAAATCTTTCGGATATATCAGGATAGAACCGGCATCGACCCACACTTTTGAACTGTCGGGAAGTGTAACCATACGGCTTTCACCATACGGGACAAAGAATTCCGCCATCTCAATCGGTTTACTGACTGTCGCTCTATTCATTATTAAATAAGCAGAAAGAGCTACCAAAAGCACAATGGCAGCAACAGCGGCATACTTCAATAATTGCTGACCAAAAGGATTACTTCTTTTCGCAACAGGTATATTATAAAGATGTTTGTGCAGTGAAGTCCAATCACGGCGTGTGGAATCAGTTGCTTCAACAGCACTTTGCTCCCATGCCTGTCGTAAAAGCATCTCTTTCTGTTCTTCACCATCTTCACTACGCAACCAACGGCCGAACAGTTTTCTTGCCCTTTCAGAAAAGTGCTTTCCGAAATAAGCATCTATTATATGTTTGGAATAATCTTCCATGTTTTCTATCGCATTTTATATGGAGTAGGTTTGCAATAGAAATACACACAATCGAAAATGATATTTTTTATAATCTGCAAATTTGACTAAATAGATAATCTTTTATATCTTTGCTCCGAAAGTCATACGTATAAACAATATGGAAACTGCATTTACACGTGAAGCCGATATTTATTGGCACGAGTTAAAAGGATTGAGTAACGAAGTTAAACTTGATCTCATATCACGTTTGAGTGCTTCTATCTTACATAAAGATACAAAAAAGGTCTTTTCTGCGAAACATTTTTATGGCATATGGAAAGATTCCAATCCTTCTGATGCCGATGAATTAGCTAAAGAAATAAACAAAGCCCGCCAATTTAAAGATGATATAGAAGCCTTTTAAATTTATGAATAAATATCTGCTAGACACAAATATCTGCATTTTTCTCTTGCGCGGGAAATATAATGTGGATTTAAAAATTGATAATGTCGGATTAAATAATTGCTGTATATCTGAAATCACTATTGCAGAATTAAAATATGGCGCTGAATTAGGAAAGCAAAAAGGACTAAAACAGCGCATTAAAGATTTAAATGAATTTATCAACAGTATTGAGGTTGTACCTATCGCTGGCACCTATGATCTTTATGCTTCCGAAAAGGTTAGATTACGTATGGCTGGAACACCTATAGAAGACAACTTTGATTTACTTATAGGTTGTACTGCTATTCTCCATGATATGATATTAGTCACAGAAAACATAAAGGATTTCAAGGGATTGAAAGGTATCCAAATTGAAAATTGGATAAATCGGAATTGATTAAGAATAACCTTTTACACCTATCCCCAATAATAACATACAATATACAAATACAAGACTTTTCGCAAAATAGCTAATGCGGCGGTGAGATGGTTCTCGACTGTTCGTTTGCTGATGTCGAGGCGTTGGGCAATCTCTTCATTCGACAAACCTTCTTCACGACTCATCCGATACACGCGCTGACGCTGAGGCGACATCTGGTCCACCGTTTGATTGATGAGTGATTGCAGTTCGCGAACGAAGAACTGTTCTTCGTCGGATTCGCCTAATCCCGGATTCCGCAAAAGTTCGTCGGCATACTTTTCGGATACAGCCAATTTATCAAAATAATCGTATGCCATATAACGGGCAATCTGAAAAAGATAAGAAGAAAAAGAGTTGACAACACGCAACTTCTCCCGATCACGCCAAAGCATCATGAATATGTCTTGTGACATATCACGACTCGCTTCCTTATCGTGAATAAGTCCGGTAAGGAAATTGAGCAATCGCGGTTGATATTGCATAAAGAGCCATTCGAAGGCCTCTGTATTTCCACCAGCTATTGCCTGTAATTTAATATGTTCAAGAGATAACTCCATTGAGCTTCGAAATAAGGAATTATCTCGGACATTACAAAATCTA
>DAIMYP010000002.1:69599-111071 GCA_036734445.1 Tannerellaceae bacterium | reverse complement strand
AGATAACTCCATTGAGCTTCGAAATAAGGAATTATCTCGGACATTACAAAATCTAGACAATTATTTATTTTACTATCGAATTCTCAGGGACACAGTCATAACGGTCCATGACAGATTCTTCATCAAGATATCGTACAATCACATATTTACAATCCGAACTACTGATAGGACTATTTACTATTGATAGAACTTCGGCAGCACGAGTCACATGGTCTTTTGAAACCAACACATGCTCATAAATATGATATAGCGGTTTATTTCCCAAGACTCAAACAAAATATAGTTTGCATACTCTTATCGAAAAGCATACGACGTTTTTTCAAAAACTATGCATACTTTTCAAGAAAAGAATTAATAGTTTTCTTAAAAGAATTCCATAAGAGAAAAATAGTATCGAAAATGACGAAAAGGAGATAACTCATAATAGAATGAATACATTTAAACTCATTTTAAATGGCGTTTAAAATGAGTTTCGCTTGGCAAATTCCTTTTTCATTAATAAATTTGTGTTCACCAATAAAAGGAATCATTATGAAAGTTACATTCTTCGGCGTACAGCCATACGACAAGCTATCATTCAACACAATGAATGAGAGTTTTGGATTCGACATTGAATACCACAGCAGTCAGTTAAATGCTAAAACCGTTTCGTTGGCACAAGGATCGGATGCTATATGCATCTTTGTGAATGATGTAGCCGATGAAGAAACAATCAAAAGACTCAATGATGCCGGAGTCAAGCTAATAGCTTTACGTTGTGCCGGTTTCAACAATGTGGATTTAAATGCTGCTAAGAAATACGATATTCCTGTTGTACGTGTTCCGGCCTATTCGCCTCATGCGGTTGCCGAACATGCTGTAGCGCTGATGCTGGCACTGAACCGGAAGATTCATCGTGCCTATTGGCGTACACGCGATGGAGACTTTTCCTTGCACGGATTATTAGGTTTCGATATGTTTGGCAAAACTGCAGGAATCATAGGAACAGGAAAGATAGCCAAGGTTCTTATACATATTTTGCGGGGATTCGGAATGAATGTTCTTGCCAATGATCTGCATCCGGATGAACAATTCGCAGCCAACGAAGGTATACGGTATACAACTCTTGACGAGATATATAGTCAGGCTGATATCATATCACTGCATTGCCCTTTGACAGATCAGACTCGTCACATGATAGATCAGGAAGCTATCGACAAAATGAAAGATTGTGTCATGATTATCAATACAGGTAGAGGGCAACTCATTCATACGGAAGCGCTTATATACGGACTCAAAAAGAAAAAGATCGGTGCTGCCGGATTAGATGTATACGAAGAGGAAGCACATTACTTTTACAAAGATACTTCCGACAAGATTATCAGTGATGATGTTTTGGCTCGGCTTCTTTCGTTCAATAATGTTATTCTGACTTCTCATCAAGGCTTTTTTACCCGCGAAGCATTGGAAAATATAGCACGGACTACACTGCAAAACATCAAAGATTACGAGAATCATCTGCCACTGACCAATGAGGTAAAATAAAATATTTGTAATTGTCCACACAAAATCATCGTCTTTTGCCAAAAATTGAATCATTAATATCAAAAGCATAAGACCGGATAGGTTTCACAGTGATATATTTGTCTCATTAAACAACGGATTGCTAATTCATGAAAACAATACAATAATATATGCAGAGAAGAACATTTATCAAGGATAGCATTTTGCTGACAGCCGGATGTGCTGTAGGCAGCCGTATGCCTCTATGGGCTGATGTTAATGCAGCCTATATTTCCAAAACAGGCATAATGCGTAACGAAGAACTGTATAAGTTGTTCCGCAATCCGGACGCCATCTATCATCCTTTTGTACGTTGGTGGTGGAATGGCGACAAAGTAGAAGCCGATGAACTCGTTCGCGAACTTCATCTGTTGAAAGATGCAGGTATCGGTGGCGTGGAAATCAATCCGGTAGGTTTTCCCAGTTCCTCTGATGATATGGGCAAAAAGTCTTTGCTATGGCTTAGCGACGACTGGATAAAGATGCTGCAGGTAACTTTTGATGAGGCGAAATCGCTGGGGATGACTTGTGATCTGATTGTTGGCTCAGGATGGCCGTTTGGTGCCGAATATCTGACAGGCGATGAACGGGCAGATGTTGTAGTGAACTACTCCGAAAAACTGGAAGGTCCTATCGACTATGAAGCTTCACTGGATGGATTGTTCACGGCAGCGAATCCGGATATCAGTTCGCCATTCCTGGGGAAAAAAATGGAACTGATGTCTCTCCAACTCGTACCTGAACCATTCGGCAGTCTGGATCAAGCCATAAACCTGACAGATAAAGGCGTGAACGGCACATTCAAATTCAAAGTGCCTGATGGTAAATATGTCCTCTTTGCACTGGTGAAGATTCATGGATTTTTGGAAGTGATCAACGGTGCACCGGGAGCAACAGGCCCCGTTTTAAATCACTACAACAAGGCCGCTGTCCAGAAATATCTGAATAACATGTCGGACAAGATTCAGGCGAAGTCCGGACCACTCTCTTCTCATATACGTGCACTGTTTACCGACAGTATGGAACTCGAGGGTGCGAACTGGTCGAACGATATGGCAGACGAATTCAAAAGACGCCGCGGCTACGATGTTCTCCCATACTTACCATTTATTCTGTTCAAGACAGGAAGCATGGGCAATGCCCTCACATACGAACCCAAAGTGAAGACAACGCCGGAGATGGAAAACATCATTCAGCGCGTGCGTTACGATTTTGAATATACCAAAGCCGAGATGATGCTCGAACGTTTCACGCACACCTATCTTGACTGGTGCAAAGGACTTCATGTCAAATCGCGTGCACAAGCATACGGCCGCGGACTGTTCCCGCTGGAAAGCAGCCTGGATTATGATATTCCCGAATGTGAATCATGGACAATGACCTGGCTGCGTCACAAACTGGGCGAAGAGATGTCGGAAACAGATTATCGTCGCGGACGAGCTTATACGATGGTGAACAAATATGTTTCCTCAGCAGCACATTTGCGTGGTAAAAGGCTGGTCAGCTGCGAAGAAATGACGAACACTTATACCGTCTTCAATATGACTTTGGAACTGCTGAAAATTGGTGGCGACCAGACGGCAATCAGCGGCGTCAGCCATTCTATTTTCCACGGGTTCAACTACTCGCCGAAGAATACGCCGTTCCCCGGATGGATGCGCTATGGCGCTTACTATAACGAGAACAACAACTGGTGGCCATACTTCAAGTATTATACGACTTATAAAGGAAGACTGTCAGCAGCTTTGCAACACGGAATGATGTATGCCGATATTGCCATATTGAATCCATTGGCGGATTTATGGAGTACGATGGGCATGCAAAACGAACCGTTCCCATCAAGTACGAACGTACAATACAAAACGCTCGTTTGGGAAGCCATCAACAAAAACGGCAGCGGTTGCGATTATGTATCCGAATCCATCATCCGCGATGCAGAGATGAAAGAAGGCGCTTTATGCTACGGACCAAGGCGTTACAAGACGCTGTTCCTCATCGAAGTAGAAAGCATGGAACCGGCGACGGCAAAGAAACTGTATGATTTCGTAGCATGCGGTGGCCACATCTTCTGCATCGAAAAATATCCACACAAATCTGTCGGTCTCAAGGATTTCACTGATAAAGACAAAGAAGTACAAGAGTGGATAGACAAGATGAAAACCATGAGCAATCGTTTCATCCTGCTCCACAAACCGGAAAAAGATTTCGTCAACTGGTATCAAGGCGTACAGAAAGAACACAACATATCACATTATGTAACGATTGAGCATCCTGATCTTTACCTGATGCAGAACCGTTACGTAACGGATGACAATGCTGAGATGTTCTTCTTCAGTTATGCACATCGGTATAATTCACATCAGACACGCATCACTTTCGCTCCGGAAATCACAAAAGGGCGTTATGGATGGGTTTGGGATTTGGAATCAGGCGAGCGCTATCGTTTACCTTTAGACAACAATAACAGCATCAACATCGATTTTGGTCCGGCGCAATCCATGATGATTGTTTTCGACAAACAGAAGAAAGGCGGTACAGAATGGAAACAACTTCCGGCAACTGGCAATAACACGAAAGATTTGACGACAGACTGGGACGTAGAGTTCCATCACAGTCGCGAGAATACCGTGAAGACAGCGCATTTTGAGAAGCTGAAAGATCTGAAGGATACCGATTTCGTAAACTTCTGCGGAACGGCCATCTACAAAAAGAAAATCGATGTAGATTCGCCCAAGGGGATGATGCTGAACTTAGGATTAGTGCTGGGTATATCCGAAGTGTTTGTAAACGGTCAGAGTTGCGGTGTTAAATGGTACGGGCGGCGTGTGCATCCGGTTGAAGCACAATTGCATTCAGGAGAAAACGAGATTGAGGTACACGTTGTAACCGTTATGGGTAATTATGCCAAGTCATTGACTGACAACAAAACAGCACAAGCCTGGACGAAACGTCAGGATTTGGAATCAATGGGATGGATTGGACCTGTGACACTGTATGATAACCTCTGATTAAAAAAGTATATACTTTCACACCCACAAAGTATATACTTTCATGTATCAAAAGTATATACTTTCGCACCCTAAAAGTATATACTTTCGTATACCAAAAGTATATACTTTTTCAGAACAAGATAATCATATCATAAACAGAAAATAATAAACAAACAAAATGAATGTATTTAGAAAAATAAGTTTAGCATGTCTGCTGTTGGCAGGAAGCTGTTCACTATGGGCAAAAGATTACCAGACAACAATGTTCGGCATCAAGTCCGACGGCATCACAATGAATACACGCTCCATCCAAAAAGCCATTGATTTCGTTTCCGAAAACGGTGGTGGCCGACTGATCTTCAATGTAGGAAGATACCTGACCGGCAGCATACACATGAAATCGAATGTCAATATCTATCTTGCCGAAGGAGCTGTCCTCGTTGGTTCAACCAACCCATACGATTATGATTTGGAAATGAAGAACTGGTACGCATTGATATTAGGAAACAAACAGGACAGCATCAGCATCACTGGCAAAGGTATCATTGATGGCCGTGGTCGCGAACTGGCCAATAATTTCGTTGAGCAGGTCTATTCAGGAGTAATCAAGGACTCTTTGAAATATGGGCGCGTAGCCAACCGCCCGATGCTCGTCTACTTCCGTGAGTGCACAAACGTGAAGATTGAAGGGATAACGCTGAAGAATCCGGCATTTTGGACACAGACTTACGATCAATGCAAGAATCTACTGATTGACGGAATAAGCGTATATAGTCGCGCTTATTGGAATAATGACGGAATGGATATCGTTGATTGCGACGGCGCTCTTATCAAGAACTGTTTTATAAACGCTACGGATGATGCCATCTGCTTGAAATCACACAGCGCCGAAAGTATCTGCCAGAACATTGAAGTACGCAATAATAAGGCTTGCTCAAGTGCAAGCGGCATCAAGTTCGGAACGGCTTCGAACGGAGGATTCAAAAACATAAAGATTATCAATAATACGGTATACGACACTTTCCGTTCTGCTATTACAATACAAGCTGTTGATGGCGGATTGGTACAAAACGTTATTGTCGACAGTTTGCAATCCTTCAATACAGGCAACCCGATCTATCTGGTTGTTGGCGAGCGTCGCACAGGTCATCGCAGCCGAATGGACAATGTTCACATCTCAAATGTATATGCCGAGGTTCCAGCAGGCAAGCCTGATGCAGGCTATGAATACGAGGGACCGACCGAAGATAATCCACGGAATGTTTCTCCTTCGGGCATCGTTGGGCTTAAGGACAATAAAATCACAAACGTATCTGTCGAGAATGTCGAAATAACCTATCCGGGTGACGGGAACCCTCATTATGCCAAAGTTGGACTGAATGAACTGGACAGCGTCCCGGAAATGCCTAAAGCCTATCCGGAATTTTCACAGCATAAAGAACTGCCTGCATGGGGATTTTATGTACGTCACGCCGATGGAGTAACATTCAAAAATGTGAAACTGACTGCATTGAAAAAGGACTATCGTACGGCAATCGTTCTGGACGATGTTAGCAACGGCACATTTAGCGATATCAAAGTCATAGAGCCAAATCACGGGAAGAAAGAAAATATTCATGTTTATAAATCAACCAACATAAAGAAATAATGCGTAGAAATCTGCTGACTGTTTTCATATTGTCAATAGCGACTTCCATGGTTGCACAATGGAAGCCGGTTGGCAACTACATCCGAACGTCCTGGAGCGAAAAGGTATCACCGGAAAATGTATTGCCAGAATATCCACGCCCACAAATGGAGCGTAATGAATGGCAGAACCTGAATGGATTGTGGGATTATGCCATACGTCCCGAACTTAATGCCGAACCGACAAACTACGACGGAAAGATATTGGTACCTTTTGCCATCGAATCATCGTTATCGGGTGTTGGCAAAACAGTTGGCGATACAAATGAATTATGGTACAAACGGAACTTTACAGTTCCCGATAAATGGAGAAGCAAACATATTTTACTTCACTTCGGTGCTGTAGACTGGCGAACGACAATCTTTATTAATGATATCCAGGTCGGGACACACGAAGGTGGTTATACTCCTTTCTTTTTCGATATCACCCCGTATCTGGAAAAAGGCAGGCAACAGAAACTGGTCGTTCGTGTATGGGACCCGACGAATCTCAATTATCAGCCTTGTGGAAAACAAAGTGTTGTTCAGAGTCGGATCAGATACACACCGGTAACAGGTATTTGGCAAACAGTATGGATGGAACCTGTTGCAGAAGCACATATATATAATGTAAGAAGTCTGTCAAACATTGATCGCAACGAAATGTCGCTGACGATCGGAGTAGAAAAAGCCAATAACCAGAACATGGCGATTGAAGCCAAACTGTTGGATGGCGGAAGCGTTGTTGCCAATGCCAAAGGATTGCCCAACGAGCGCATGCTTTTCACCATAAAGAATCCTAAACTGTGGAGTCCGGACAGTCCGTTCCTCTACGATTTACAGATCTCGCTTCTCAAAGATGGAAGAGTGATCGACAAAGTCCGTTCGTATACCGCCTTCCGCAAAATATCAGCCAAACGTGACGATCACGGTATTATGCGTATGCAACTGAACAATCAGAACTTATTTCAGTTCGGACCGCTTGACCAAGGTTGGTGGCCGGATGGATTATACACGGCTCCAACCGATGAGGCCTTGAAGTTCGATATCATCAAAACGAAACAATGGGGCTTCAACATGATCCGCAAACATGTAAAAGTTGAGCCCGAACGCTGGTATTACTACTGCGACAAAGAAGGAATCTTGGTTTGGCAAGATATGCCCAGTGGCGACAAAGGCGATTATTGGACGCGCGATGACCGGCGCATGCCTGCAAATCATTGGGAACCGTACGCATACGAAGGCGGAACCGACAGACTGCGCGACAGTATTTCAAAAGAAAACTACTATAAAGAATGGAAAGATATCATGGATTTCGGCTATTCGCATCCATGCATCGTAGTTTGGGTTCCATTCAATGAAGCTTGGGGACAGTTTGATACCGAAAAAGTTGCTGCATGGACTAAAGCACAAGATCCATCGCGACTAGTCGATCCGGCAAGTGGAGGAAATTTTTACCACTGCGGCGACATGATGGACATGCATCATTATCCGAATCCCAAAAGATTCTATCTGTATGATCCGGAACGGGTGGATGTGTTAGGCGAATTCGGTGGAATAGGCTTTCCTATCAAGGACCATACATGGTGGAACGACAGTAAGAATTGGGGTTATGTACAATTCAAAGATTTAAAGGAAGTTACTGCCGAGTATGTAAAATATGCCAACGAACTGATCAAACTCGCTCAGCAAGGCTATTCGGCAGGCGTCTATACACAGACGACTGATGTTGAAGGTGAAATCAACGGACTGATGACCTACGATCGGAAAGTCATGAAGATGGATGAAGATGAACTTACCCGTATTAATCAGGCAGTTATTAACTCAATAAAATAAAAGACAAGTATGAGAAAGCTATTTATTTTAGTAATGTCGCTCTGTTGCATTGGACTTCAAGCACAAGAAGACAATGTGCAATATCAGTTGATGGAAGGTTACGCCAAGAATAATATACGCAACCGCATCGTAGTACCTGATATTCCCGGATATAAGACTTTGAAATGCGATCTGCACATGCATACCATCTACTCCGATGGGCAAGTGAGTCCTACACAACGTGTGCTGGAAGCTTGGCACGAAGGATTGGATGCCATTTCCATCACTGATCATCAACCGGTGCCCAGATATTTCATGGGAACCAAAGACTGCAACGTCTCATACGACAAAGCCATCGGTACGGCTAAAAGCCATCATATCACATTAATTAAAGGAGTGGAACTCACTTCCAAAGACCCGGTTGGCCACTTGAATTTCTTGTTTATAAATGATTGCAACCAATATATGCCATCATCCAATACTTTCAGTGAGGCTGAAGCAGCAGAACTAATCAGTAAAGCTGCAGCCGAAGGTGCATTTATCGCAGCCAATCATCCGGGATGGCCAGACAGGAACAGCGAATTATCGACCTTCACACTTGAACAGATCGCAAAGAAATATATCCGCGGCATTGAGATTTTCAATCATAATGAATTCTATCCTCGAGCCATTGATTTTGTCAATCAATACGATCTGGCGCCTATTGGTGCAACAGATGCTCATTATCCTACAGACTTCCTCTATGATCTTTCAAATAATCATCGCGATATGACACTGGTTTTTGCAAAAGATACCGGCGTCATGGCTATTAAAGAGGCTCTTTTTGCCGGTCGTACACTGGCTTACACTAACAATATTCTGGCTGGCAAAACTGAATTATTAAAAGCTTTTCTGCAAGCTTCTCTAAAAATTGAGTATTACGAAATAGAGAACGGACGTTTCAATGTCCGTATACTAAACGACAGCGATGTCTCCTATCTCCTTGAAAATGGAAATCCTTCACAACGGATCCGCATTCCAGCACATCAATATTGCGATATGAGCCGAAGCGTTCAGAATCTTAACGACCTGTTCAAGGTTACAAATATGTACACCTCATCAACAGAGCGTCTAACAATTCCTATGTCATTTCTCCTCAAGCAATCTGAAACGAAGTAAGCGGACAAAAGTTAAATAACAGAGAACTGTTACAAAGGACAAGGAATAGTTGTATATTTGCAGCCGAAAACGAACTATTGGGGCTGACCGGTTTTGACAGCGGGCAGAAGTGGTTTGTAAGCATGTAGTGCGTGGTTGACTTGCACTTAAATCTCAGGCGACAAAAATTATCTGGCGAAAACAATTACGCTCTCGCTGCTTGATCGAAGTATAGTAGATTTTAAGCTTAATCCCTGCAATAGTTGCGGGGACGTGACATCACCCGGATGCTGTTGCTCCGAAGCGTTCCGATACGGTGGTGCAGCAATATCGGAGATAACTGAAAACAAGCCTCGGGCTTTCAGCGACATTTTAGAGGATAAGGTTTAAGTGGGTAGCTTCGGTCTTGCTTATACCCGACAATTAAAGCGAAGATAAACATGTAGAAAGCAGATTAGTTCCTCGTTTGGACGAGAGTTCGAATCTCTCCAGCTCCACCCCAAAGAACTTCAGAAAGTTCTTTATAGATTAAAAACGCTACAAAAAGGGTTGCCCTTATTTGTAGCGTTTTTTATTACTCCGTTTCAAATTTATAAACACATCAATATTCAGCTATCACATATATCTGCAAGAAATGTTGTACTTTTGTACTCCATTTAATCCGGATCAAGAATGAACTATAATATTAAAGGCCAATCACTGTTGAAGAGTACGATTACTTTGCCTTCATCGAAGAGCATCAGCAATCGGACGCTCATTCTGAATGCTTTAAGCGGCTGCCCGCAAGATATTCAGAACTTGTCGGATTGCGACGACACGGAAGTATTGGTAAAAGCACTTGGTTTTGAAGAATGCGATTTTGATATTAAGGCAGCGGGAACAGCCATGCGTTTTCTCACTGCTCTACTTGCCACAAAGGAAGGAAACTGGACCATCACCGGTACAGAAAGAATGAAAAACCGTCCGATCAAATTACTGGTGGAAGCGCTGAGGAGCGTTGGCGGTAAAATTGAATACATGGAAAAAGAAGGCTTTCCTCCTTTAAGAATCCATGGAAGCCAATTGCAAGGCGGCAAGATTTCGATGGCTGGAAACGTAAGTTCTCAATATATCTCGGCACTGCTCATGATTGCTCCTCTGATGAAAAACGGATTAACACTGCAACTGAAAGGCGAGGTCGTTTCAAAGCCCTATATACATCTAACCATAGAGCTGATGAAAATCTTCGGTGTTGATGCAGAGTGGAATGGAGCAACGATTGACATCCACCCACAAAGTTACAAACCCGTTTCTTTTACAGTAGAATCAGATTGGAGCGCAGCTTCTTACTGGTATGAGATTGCGGCATTATCAAAAGTCGAAATCACACTAAAAGGTTTATTTGAAAACAGCTTGCAAGGCGACTCTGCTGTAGCACGACTGTTCGAACCTCTCGGCATCAATACAGTTTTTACAACAGGTGGTGTAATATTAAAACAAGCCAACAGACAGACGCAAACGATGGAATACGATTTCGAAGACGAACCTGATCTGGCACAAACATTTGTCACGACCTGCTGCCTGCTGAATATTCCATTTCATTTCACCGGCTTGCAAAGTTTAAAGATAAAAGAGACGGACCGTATCGAAGCGCTTAAAAATGAACTGCGGAAGCTAGGATATTTATTGGAAGATTCCAACAACAGCATCCTGACGTGGGACGGAAAGAGATGTGAAGCAGAAGCAACTCCGACAATCAAGACTTACGAAGATCATCGGATGGCTATGGCTTTTGCTCCTGCAGCCTTGGTTCGTCAGCACGGAATAACGATTGCGAACCCGGAAGTGGTAAGCAAAAGCTACCCGTACTACTGGGAGGATTTGCAAAAAGCCGGATTCTCAATTGAAAAAGTATAATTTCACAACAGATTAATAACAGGCACAAACAAATTAACTGACAATATATGATATATCTCATATTAGGACTTATAGCGTTAGGTATTATCGCTGCCATCATCGGATATTTCCGCAACAAGAAACTGCAACAGATGGTTAATGACGGAGAACTCAGTGAAATGCCCGAACCGAAAGAACTGCAGTCATCATGCAACAGCTGCGGCATCAACGAACTATGCGAACGCGATGAAATGATGTCGGCCTCATGTCAGACAATCGAATATTACAATGATGAAGAGTTGGACAATTACAAAGGAACGGCTTCGGATGCATATGATGAAAAAGCCGTCGACGAATTTCGTGAAGTTCTCTACACGCTTCGTCAGAATGAAGTAGCCGGTTGGCTGCACAGTCTGCAACTTCGTGAAGTCAACCTGCCGGACTCTTTGAAAGATGAGGCCTTCATGCTAGTAAGTGACAAACAACAATAGAATAAGGAACAAAAATGGATTTACTGCAATATAGTTTCTTTCAAAATGCCCTTATAGGCAGTCTTCTTACGGCTATTGCCTGCGGAATTGTCGGCACCTATATCGTTGCCCGCCGATTGGTATTTATCAGCGGTGGAATCACGCATGCTTCGTTTGGAGGACTGGGACTTGGATTCTTTCTGGGAATGAACCCGGTGCTGATGGCAATGGTTTTTTCTGTTCTGTCGGCATTTGGCGTAGAGTGGGCAAGCCGAACACAGAATATTCGTGAAGACTCGGCTATTGCCGGTGTCTGGTCGCTCGGTATGGCGCTCGGCGTTATCTTCATATTTCTTACTCCCGGCTATGCACCAAATCTCTCGGCATATCTGTTTGGTAATATCCTTACCATCACAATGACTGACATTATTGCCATTGCTGCGCTAGTAATTGTATTGATCGGCGTATTCTCACTCTTCTTACGCAAAATCATTTATGTTGCTTTCGATCGCGATTTTGCCATGACGCAACAACTGCCGGTTAAGACGATTGAATATGCCATGATGTTCTTCATTTCCGTAACGATTGTATTGTCCATACGTCTTGTTGGCATCATGCTGCTCATGAGCTTGCTCACAATTCCTCAAATCACCGTCAACCTGTTCACCTCCAACTTCAAAAAGATTATCTGGGGAAGTATCTTCATCGGATTCTTCGGATGTGTTGCCGGCCTGGTCCTCTCCTACTTCCTTAATGTTCCTTCCGGAGCTTTCATCATCCTGATCCTGGTGCTTTTCTTTTTAATTGTCAAAGCAATAAAATCCGTCTGGAAGCGTTAGAAGAGAACAATAAATCATGAAAAAAGGTATTTGGTATATACTGGCGTTTACTATCATTTACTTGCTTGGGTCGTGCAGTACGCAAAAGAACACCCGCGCAAGCCGTTTTTACCACGCCTTCAACAGTCGTTATAATATCTATTACAACGGAAAAACTTCGTACGATAATTCTTTACTATCTATGATTGAAGGATACAAAGAGAGTTATTCGGAAATGATTTACATGTATCCAATCAGTGCCCAGCCAAAAGACAAGCAGCAAACAGGCGGTCCTTTTGATAGAGCTATCGAGAAAGGAAACAAAGCCATCAAACTTCATTCCATCAAAGCCAAACCGCCGAAAAAATCAGGTTGGCGAAACGATCCAAAGCAACGTTCATGGCAGGAACAGGAAGAATACAATCCCTTTCTGAAGAAATGCTGGATGATGATAGGCGAATCTCAATTCTATAACGCAGACTTTCTGCAGGCTTCGGCCACCTTTTCATATATCGCACGCCATTACAAAGAAGATGAAGATCTGGTTGCTCAAGCACGCCTTTGGCAAGCTCGTTCCTACTCGGAGATGGGTTGGTTCTATGAATCGGAAGATATCCTGGGCAAGTTGAACACAAACGGCATTCCTAAGAAAGAACTCAATCAGTATGCGGCCGTCTACGCCGATTATCTGATCAAAAACAAACAATACGACGATGCTATCTCCTATTTCAAGACAGCCATCAAAACAGAAAAAAATCATCGGCAGAAGACAAGAATGAAATATCTGCTCGGACAAATCTATGCTGAACTTGGGCAAAACAATCTCGCTTATAAGATGTTCGGTCAAGTAGCCAATTCCAACCCGCCTTACGAACTCGAGTTTGCGTCGCGCATCCGGCAGACTGAAGTGTATAGTGGCAGCAATTACCAGCAAGTAATAAAGATGCTTCGCGGCATGGCTCGCAGCGATAAGAACAAAGATATGCTCGACCAAGTCTATTACGCCATGGGAAACATCTATCTCAGTCGTTTGGACACAGTCAACGCCATTCCTAATTATCAGATGGGAATCGACAAAAGCACGAAAAACGGATTAGATAAAGCTATCTGTCAGATCAAACTGGGCGACATCTACTTTACGATGCACGACTATGTGAAAGCGCAACCTTGCTTCAGCGGAGCACTTTCCGGACTTCAGAAAACGCATAAGGACTACGACCGCGTGTCGAAACTATCTGCAATTCTGGACGAACTGGTGGTACATGTTCAAGCGGTTCATCTGCAAGACAGTTTGCAAACGCTAGCCAAAATGCCTGAAGCCGAACGCAATGCCGTCATCGACAAAATCATTGAGAAAGTAAAGAAAGACGAAGAATTAGCCAAAAAAGAAGCTGCTAAAGAAGCCTATCTGGCGAAGCAGGAATCTCAGGGTACAGGCATTAACCGACCGGGAACTGAAGTAAGTACCGGCGCGGTAACAGCAGGAAGTACAGGTGGTTTCTATTTTTACAATGCGCAAGCCGTAGCTCAAGGAAAATCACAGTTTCAACGCAAATGGGGACGTCGAACCTTGGAAGATGACTGGCGTCGTCACGACAAGAAGATGACAACATTCAACGAGACAGGCGACAATGCCACTGCAGACACGACAAAAGTAGCAGGTGCAGAAGCAGGAGCTGCCGTCGATTCCACATCTACAGAAGCTGGACTGCCTAAAGTGGCGTCCGACGATCCTAAAACACGCGAGTTTTATATCCAACAACTGCCATTGACACCGGAAGATGTCGACGCTTCGAACCTGATTATCGAAGATGCGCTTTACAATGAAGCGATGATTTATAAAGACAAGCTGGAAGATATTCCACTGTCGATCGAGGCTTTTGAAGAACTGGAACGCCGCTTCCCGGATACCAAACATTTATTGGAAAGCTATTATCAGAGCTACCTGATGGCGCTAAAGAGCAAAAACACAACGCTCGCCACGGAATTCAAGGATAAGCTGACAAAAGCCTTCCCGAAATCGGATTATGCCGTGGCTATCGCTGATCCGAACTATGAATATAATATCCGCATGATGGATGTCGTACAGGATTCTATCTATCAAGCAACATACAACAGTTATCTGAAGAGCGACACATCAGCGGTCCGCAAGAATTATCAGACCGTAAATGACAAATATCCGCTTGCTAAACTGATGCCTAAATATATGTTCCTCAACGCGCTGACTTACGTTCAAGCCGGTGATGTAGTTGGTTTTAAGAATGCCTTGAAAGCCTTGGTAGATAAATATCCGAAAGCCGATGTAACTGAATTGGCAAGCGAAATGCTGAAAGGCGTACTTCGCGGACGTCAACTGATGCAAGGTGGAATCACAAGCATGACCTGGAACCTGCGCTTTGGCGGTGAAGCAGATCTGGCTGCCGACTCGGCACGACAATTCAAAGCCGAACCCAAGACTCCATATCGGATGCTGATGATGTATCCGACAGGGAGCATCGATCAGAATCAACTGCTGTTTGCAGTCGCTGCTTACAACTTCGCAAACTTCATGGTGCGCGACTTCGATCTGTCGTTTGAAACCTCCGGCCCGATGACGATGCTTGTTATCAGCGGATTCTTCAACTTCGACGAAATCACACAGTACTACAAACGTATCTATGCGAAAGACGGTTATGCCACTGCACTCGACAAGAACGTTGCCATCCTGCCTATATCCGACGACAATTACGAAACGTTGATGCACGGCAAAACTTTGGATGAATATATCACCTTCTTCAACGAGAACTTCGGCAAGGATCTGCCTGAACTGGCAGCCCGCTGGAAAGCTCGTATGGATGAAGAAAAAGCCAAGGCTGAAGAGCCGCAATTGCCTGAAGTCTCTGATCAGGAAGAAGAATCAATCGAACCGCAAGCACCTGCAAAGCAAGCGCCTGCTGAAGAGAAAGCATTACAGAAAGAAGCGCCTAAGGCAGAAGCTCCTAAAGAAGAAACTAAACCGGCAGAACAGCCTAAGACTGAAAAGACAAAGGCAAAGCAGAAGCCGACAAGAAGCGTCCGCCACAATAATCAACAGACCGGAAATGCCGAAGTTCAGACAGCCAAAGCACCGACCGTTCAGACAACGCCTGGCAATAAACAACTTGCCGACACGATAGCAGCTGCCCGTCAGAAAACAATCGTTCTCGACACGACAACTATCCAACCGTCGGTTTCAGAGAAGAATGTCGGAGTTGCAGTAAAGGATACAGTTCCCGTTTCAGAAGAGACCATCTTTATTCCAACGCCTGTTGAGAAGCCGAAGAATCTCACTGTAAAAGAAATAGAGGAGATTCACAAGCAGCAGGATGCTGAAGCCGCCGCTGCAAAAGCGAAAGCCAAAGAAGAATCGAAAGCAGCAGGACGCAAGAAGCAGGAAGATCTGCAAAAGCAAAAGGCAGAAGAGCAGCAACAACAGCCATCTGATCAGCAGCAGCCGTCGACAGAAGCACAACCTGCTCCAACTTTGTCAAGAGAAGAACTATTGAAGAAGCAGAAAGCTGAAGATGAAGCTGTGCTGAAAGCTAAAGCAGAGCAGGAGAAACAGCTTGCCCAGGATCGCAAAGCAAAAATGAAGCAAGTCGAAGCCGACCGCAAGGCAAAACTAAAGGCACAGAACGAACTGCGCAAGCAGAAAGAAAAAGAATACAAGGCAAAACTCAAGGCCAAAGAGCAAGAGCGCAAAGAAAAAGAACGCGCAAATAAAGAGAAGCTCAAAGCCAAAGAAAAAGCGCACGAAGAAGCACTGAAAGCTAAAGAAGCGGAACGTAAGGCGAGAGCGAAACAGGTCTAAAACAGTTTTTGAACGCATCAGAGAATTCTGGAAAAGGCAAAAAGGCTTTTTGAACCATCCATAAAGTTCTGAAAGAAGAAAAAACTATTTTTCAATTTCTCAGAAAGTTCTGAAAGTTCCAAAAACAGTTTTAGCCTCTTCCATAAAATACTGAAAGGCTCCCAAAAATGATTGGGAGCCTTTCAGTATTTTATGATGATTATAGGAAAGACTTTTTCCTGCTTAAAAATCAGATTAGAAGCCGAAATAAGACTTGGCATTATTATAGCAAATATCTTCCACCATCTTTCCAATAAACGGAAGCTCGGAAGCAGGCAACTCGCCATTCTCAACATCACGACCAAGGATATTGCACATAATGCGGCGGAAATATTCATGTCGCGGATACGACAGGAAGCTGCGCGAATCGGTCAACATTCCGACAAAACGACTCAACAAGCCCAGATCGGACAGATCGTTCATCTGTTTTTCCATGCCATGAATCTGATCTAGGAACCACCAAGCGGCGCCATACTGCATCTTCCCGGGAACCGTTCCGTCATTGAAACTGTAGATTGTAGAAGCAATCAGTTCATTGTCGCGCGGATTGAGGTTGTAGACAATCGTTTTAGCCAACATACCTTCATCATCCAAACGACTCAACAGATTGATCATCGGTTGAGCGACTTCGGCATCAGCAATTGCATCGAATCCACTATCAGGACCCAGTTTACGGAACATACGGGCGTTGTTGTTGCGCGTTGCACCGATATGGAACTGCTGAACCCAGTTGCTGCGGGCATCCATCTTTGCCAATTCATAAAGCATGGCAGAACGGAACTTATCAATTTCCTCGCCTGTAAGCGGCTTCTTCATCCGCGCTTTCATGAAAATCATTTCAATCTCGCTATCGGTATATGAAGTACCATAGAAAGTTACCAATCCGTGATCGGAAATGCGGCAACCCTGAGAAGCGAAGAAATCGTGACAGTTCTGCAACGCCTTCAACAAATCTTTGAAATCAAGGATTGCTACATTGGAAGCAGCTTCAAGCTTAGTCAAATATTCATTGTAAACATCCAAATTCTCAACGGCCATCGATTTATCAGGACGCCATGCCGGATAGACTTTCGTTGTCAACGGCGTCTGGCGGATTGCAGCATGATATTCGAGCGAATCGGCAGGATCGTCAGTCGTACAAACTACTTTTACATTCATGCGCTCCATGATGGCTTGCGCACGAAACTCAGGTGTTCTGAGCTTTGCCGTACATTCATCGTAAATCTCACGGGCAGTCTGCGGGTTCAACACCTTATCAACACCAAAGATACGGCTCAATTCCAAGTGTGTCCAGTGATAGAGCGGATTGCGCATTGCATGTTCAAGCGTATCTGCCCATTTCTCAAACTTCTCATACGCAGGTTTGTCACCCGTGATATATTCTTCTGGAACACCGTTGGCACGCATCGCACGCCATTTGTAGTGATCGCCGCCCAGCCAAATCTCTGTCAAGTCGGCGAACTGATAATTTTCGGCAATCTGCTTCGGAATCAGATGACAATGATAGTCAATGATCGGCATCTTTGCAGCGTGCTCATGATAGAGCTGCTTCGCCGTCTCCGTCTGCAGAAGGAAATTGGAATCAAGAAATGTTTTCATATTATGAACGGTATTTTTGTATTGTCTGTAATGCGATACGGCAAAGGTTGCTGATTGCAGCCCAATCTCCGGCAGCAACGACCTCTTTCGGGAAGAGTTTTGAACCCATACCCACACAGGTAACGCCGGCTTTGAACCATGCCGAAAGATTCTCTTCCGTCGGTTCGACAGCTCCGGTAGCCATAATCATGGTCCATGGCATAGGAGCCTTGATATTCTTTACAAATGCTGGCCCTCCAACACATCCGGCAGGGAAAATCTTGCAAAGATCGCAACCCATCTCCTGAGCGAACCCTATTTCCGAAAGCGAACCGCAACCCGGCGTATAAGGTATCAACCGACGGTTACAAACTTTGGCTACATCCGGATTAAACAGCGGACCAACGATGAAATTCGCACCCAACTGCATGTATAGCGAAGCAGTTCCGGCATCGACTATTGAGCCTGCTCCCAGAATCATCTCCGGACAATCCTTTGCAGCGAACTTTACCAACTCGGCAAACACCTCGTGAGCAAAATCACCACGGTTGGTAAACTCAAAAGCACGCACTCCGCCTTCGTAGCAAGCCTTTACGACCTGCTTCGCCGTCTCTACATCTTTATTATAATAAACAGGGACCATTCCGGTGTTAATCATCGCACCAAGGACCTGTATCTTGCTAAATTTTGCCATAATATTCTAATTATATCGTCTATTACTTCTTCTAATTCTAGAGAAACTCTTAACGTGAAACACGTCCGGAAGCATCGCCTTTCATCAGTTTCTCAACCTCATCGACTGTCACCTGATTGAAATCGCCATAAATTGTATGCTTCAAGCAAGAAGCAGCCACTGCAAAATCGAGTGCCTTCTGGTCATCGCCCGGATACGAAAGCAGTCCATAAATCAATCCGCCCATAAACGAATCGCCACCACCGACACGGTCCACAATATGTGTGATGTCGTAACGGCGCGACTGATAAAGTTTCTTGTCTGCATAAAGCACACCGCCCCAAGTGTTATGGTTTGCATTGATCGAACCGCGAAGGGTGATAATAACCTTCTTTGCACGTGGAAACTTAACCATCAGCTGCGTACAAACCGATTCAAACTCGGCTTCATTCACCTCACCGCCGGTCTTCGCTACATCGAAACCCTCAGGTTTGATACCGAACACTTTCTCGGCATCCTCTTCATTACCTAATATAATATCACTTCCGGCAACCAGTTCAGGCATCACTTCACCAGCTTTCTTGCCATAAAGCCAAAGGTTCTTACGATAGTTCAAGTCGCACGAAACAGTTACGCCCATGCTGTTTGCTACACGGATAGCTTCCAAACAAGCATCGGCAGCGCCCTGTGAAATAGCCGGTGTAATTCCTGTCCAATGGAACCAGACTGCATTCTTAAACACCTCTTTCCAATCAACCATTCCAGGTTGAATCTCCGAGATCGCCGAATGGGCACGGTCATAAACTACTTTGCTGGCACGAGCTACGGCACCCGTCTCCAAAAAATAAATACCCAGACGTTCGCCGCCATAAACGACGTGCGACGTATCGACACCATATTTATGTAAATCCATCACACAAGCACGTGCAATATCATTCTTCGGCAAGCGCGTCACAAACTCAGCATTCATACCATAATTTGCCAACGAAACAGCCACATTGGCCTCTCCGCCTCCAAAGGTAGCATTCAACTTATCGCTTTGACAAAAGCGAAGATATTCAGGAGTAGCCAGCCGAAGCATGATCTCTCCAAATGTTATAACTTTCTTTTCCATGTTGGTCATCCTATAATTCTGCTCACAAATGTAAGAGTTTATTTCCAAACAAACATACTTTGTGCGCGAAAACATATTAATACAAATCACAAATTTTATTCGGATGTATTTTCAAAAACAACCGAATGAAAAAACCATTTCATTCGAATGCAGCGACCATTTCATTCGAATGAAATGACTCGCGCATTCGAATGTTTTTTAATGCTCCCGATTCGAAAGAAATCTGATTATTTAACGTCATTTAACCGCCTAGAAGAAGAACATATACGACAATAGCATATCTTTGCGAGATACTCGTAAACTATATAAAAAATAATGATATGGAGAAGTTGACACACCAAGAAGAAGATGTAATGTTGCGTATTTGGAAAATAACACCTTGTTATATTAAGGACATCCTTGCCACCTATGAAGGCGAAAAACCTCCTTATACAACAGTTGCTTCCGTTGTAAAAAACTTACAGCGCAAAAAGTTTGTGAAAGCAAAACAATACGGCAATACCTATCAGTATACTCCTCTTATCGAACAGACAGAGTACAAGTATGATCTGATGGATCATGTCATGAAGAACTATTTCAACAATTCTTTCAGAGGTCTGGTTTCTTACTTTGCAAAAGAGCAGAAAATCTCTCCAAAGGAATTGGAAGATATAGCTAAGATGATTGAAAAAGGGAAAGAGTAATCATTCATATACATAATTAAATGTTTCCAGAGTTCGCCTATATCATGAAGGTGAATATAGGAATTATTGTCCTGTATTTTACCTACAAATGGCTCTTCAGCAAGGACACATTCTTCAAGTTGAGACGTTCTATCTTGTTGATTTTCCTGGCTGTAGCATTGTTTTATCCGTTGATCAACATTCAAGGATGGATGAGTCAGCAGGCGGACATGAAAAAAGTGGTAATGATTTATACCGCCATCGTTCCTGGAAGCATCATCACACCGCATACAGCCGTCACCAATTGGCACGCCATCTTACTTTCCGGAATAAAATACTTATATTGGGTTATTGCTGTAGCACTACTCATCCGTTTTAGCATACAGTTATTCTGCATACTGAATTTGGCACGTGCCTCACGAAAAGAGAAAGTTCATGGCGTCGATGTACGGATTATGCAAAAGCCTAACGGTCCGTTTTCTTTTTTCGGACTGATTTTTATCCATCCTGATTCGATAAACGAAAACGAACTTGATGAAGTGCTGACGCATGAATACACACACGCTTCACAATGGCACTCATTGGATGTAATTATCTATGAACTGGCTTGCGCCGCCTTTTGGTTCAACCCGTTTATATGGCTATTGAAACACGAAGTACGCTACAATCTGGAATACCTTGCCGACGAACATGTACTGAAAGCAGGCTACGATAGCAAAAGCTACCAGTATCATCTACTAGGAATGACGCAGCAGAATCATAATGACTCGATTGTGTTGTCCAACCGTTTCAATATTCTCCCGCTAAAAAGCCGCATACACATGATGAACAAACGGCGTACGCACCACCTATTCAAAGCCAAATATCTCATTGCCATTCCATTGGCAGGATGCCTGCTGCTTATCAGCAACATCGATGCGTTGGCACGAATCAAAGACAAGATTGTCGACAATAAACTAACGCGAATAATCATACCAGCTATTAACAACACCATCGAAAATGATGCCGCGCAGACAGGCGAAACGGATGATAATGTTTATACAGCCGTTGAAAAGTTGCCGGAATTTCCCGGCGGACAGGTTGAGTTGCTGAAGTTTATGACACGCAATACAAACTATCCGGAGAAAGCAATCGAGAAAGGCATTGAAGGCAGAGTAATATGTAGCTTCGTCGTGAGAAAAGACGGATCATTAACCGATGCGGCTGTAATAAAAGGTGTCGACCCGACATTGGATCAGGAGGCCATGAGAGTAGTTTCAACGATGCCGAAGTGGACTCCGGGAGAACAGAACGGCAAAGCCGTATCCGTTAAATATACTGTTCCGATCACTTTCCGTCTGCCAAAAGAGAATAAAGAGTCACAGGCAGAACCGAAGCCGGTCTACGGCGATCCTTCCAAAGCACCAATCTTCGCAATTGTAGAAGAGATGCCCCAATTTCCAGGTGGACCAGAAGCTTTGTTCCAATACTTATCGAAGAAAATAAAATACCCGACTGATGCCGTAGAACACGGCATCCAGGGCAGAGTGACCTGCAGTTTTGTTGTTGAAAGAGACGGAACACTCAACGATATTCAAGTATTACGCGGTGTTGATCCTTCTTTGGATGCAGAAGCTGTAAGAGTCATCCAGTCCATGCCAAAATGGATTCCCGGAAGACAGCGCAGCGTTCCTGTACCTGTAAAATATTCGGTACCTGTGACTTTTCGTCTTCAATAACAAACGTCTATCGAACTTAATAAACAGATATGAAATATAAACTTATTTTCTTTTATTGCGTCTGTACACTAACTCTTTATGCACAGACTCCTGTCCAAACACTGCAAGATCTGGTAAACAAGAAGCAATTTGCCAAAGCGATTACAATGGCGGATTCGCTTGCCAAACAGCAAGAGCCGGATTATGCAACCCTTTCGGCAACCGGACAAGCATACGAAGGATTGTTACGCTATAAAGAAGCTTACCAATGTTATATGCGCAGTCTACAAATGGACTCAACCAACATCGATGCGCTCAATTCCGTTGCTCGTGCAGCCATGAATTTAGGGAATACTCCTTTGGCCAAAAGCTATTTCCAGAAAGTTGTCCATGCAGATACGACCCATTTCTATGCCAATCTGCAACTGGCACGACTCTCCTTTCAAGAAGGCGATTACAACAGTGCCATCCAGCAATATCAGTATATCAACACTTTGGATACAACGCGCATTAACCCGGCTATTTATGCCAATATTGGTGACTGCTTCCTAAAAAACGATAACATGCAGTTGGCGGCAATCAATTATTTCAAAGCTTACAATGCAAACCGCGAAAATGCAGGATTGGCAAGCACTTTAATCAATGTGCTGATTCATTTGGGCGGTCCAAATATCAATGATGCCATATTACTTTGCGACACCGCGCTCTATTACAATCCGGGAAACAAGATGCTCATACGCGATAAAGGCATGTGTTTTTATGCCGGGAACCACTTCGATCAGGCCGATTCGGTCTATACGTTTTTACTGTCGAAAGGCGATTCAACACTTGCTACACTGAAATATGCCGGCGCAGCACGTTACTGGTCACAGCATTTCATGGATGCCATCGCACCTTTGGAAGCCGCTTATCAAGCCGATTCGACCGATATCGAAACAACGCTCTTGCTCGGTGCCTCTTTAGGAAAGACTTACGATCGCAAGCGTGCTTTTGCACTATTCAATCTGGCGGAAAAGATGATGCAACCCAATGCTACACTCGTAAACTTACTGAACATGTCCCGCGGCGAAACACTGCAGCGCGACGGTCAGCTTGCTGAAGCAGAAGCGCTATTCTACAGTTCCTGGCTGAACAACCGCGACCGACTGGATTTTCTAATCCGCATCAACAACGATTATCTCAATTCAGCCGACGCCTATAAGAGTGACGAACAACGTGCAAAAGCTCTATTCATCAAGAATCTGTATCTGAAAGAATGCCTTTCTGCACATCGGAAAATCAATGGAGTAAGCAGCTTCCGCACTTTCCTCCAATCGCTGTACGAAGAGGCTTTCTTCCGCAGTAAAAAGGAACTCCCGATGATAGCTCCGGATGGTAAAAAGAGCCGTCTCGCAACGACCGAACTTCAGGCACTTATCAAACAATTGCCAGAAAAAAGCGAAGAAGAGTGAGATAACGTAATAAAATTGTATTTTTGCGGAATTCAAATGCAATTAGGATGAACAAGATGAACAAAAAAGTATTAGGACTGATTCTATTTAGTCTACTCATATTACCGAGCATTCGGTTGAATGCAATAAAACCGGTCAACCCGGCCAAAGTATATTACAACGCATTTTCGCACAATGATTATGAGCGCGCCAAACCATTAGCCGATGCTCTCTCTCTTGGCTTTAACTGCGTGGAAGCCGACTTATGGCTGATTGACGGTGAACTGTATGTTTCGCATGACAAGCCGGAGATCCGCACCGAAATCACTTTCGAGAACATGTATCTGTGTCCTCTCGTAGAGCGCATATATTACAATGGTGGCAAAGTTTATGCCAACAGCGATAAACCTTTCTATCTGATGATCGATTGCAAAACGAACGGCGAAGAAATGCTTCCTGTCCTAAAGCGGAAACTGGCGGATTACGAATCGCTGCTCTGTACAGTCAAAGACGGCCAAATGAAGAAAGGAGTTGTTATGGTCTTCCTTTCAGGCGACAGACCGCTGTCTGTACTTGACAAAGGCGACGGCTATATTTTTCTTGACGGACAAATCAAAGACTTGGGACAACACATCTCATCACTAATGATGCCTGTCATCAGCGACGACTACAGCAAATTCCTCACATGGAAAGGCGATGGACCGATTCCAACCGACCAACTGCAGAAGATGCGCGACATAATCAAGAAGGCTCATGATGAAGGGAAACTTTTCCGTTGGTGGGGCGCACCTGATACTCCACAGTTCAAACGCTTTTTCATCAAAGAGAACGTTGACCTCATCGGCGCCGACAATCTGAAAGCCCTTTACGACATACTCAACGAATAGCATACTTTCGTTTTCGATTAAAAATAAAGAGGATTCACATCCAATCTTGCGCCATTCGTCTATTTTATTTGTACCTCCGGAGCAATACCTATTATCTTTGCTTCAGATTAATTAAAAACAAGTACACAATGAAAAAGAAAATGATTCTTGTAGGCATATTTGCCTTTGGACTGTTAGCATCTTCTTATGCTTATACACAACAGGACGAATTTCACGGCCGTCCTGACTGTTGCTGTTGCTGCTGTTGCAGACCTTGTCCTCCACCTCCTCCACAGCATGGGCATGGTGGTCCCGGCGGAATGTCGCTCACTTCCGACGATATGATTAAGAAGTTGGAACTGACCGACGACCAGGTAACTAAGCTGAAAACCGAAGAACAAGCTTTCAAGAAGAAAATGGAAGCCAATCGTCCTGACAGAAGCTCAATGAACTCCGAAAAGAGCACCAAGAGCAGCAGCGACGAAAAAGCTAACAAACCGGGTAAAGGTGGCCAGATGGACACGATGATGAAAGAGCATGAAACGGCTATCAAGGGAATTCTGAACAACAAACAGTACAAACTCTACCAGAAATATATGCAAGAGAACCGTCCGCAAAGACCTGATGGAGGTCAAAGAGGCGGTGGCTCGGAGAATGAAGAATAACATTTTCCTTACTGTTTTCAAATTGAAGGGGATTGTGTCACATAACGGCACAATCCCTTATTTTTTGCTGTCGTGTGACACTCCTGCAAATGTTTTACAGACTTTTCATACAGCAAGTATATCTTGAAAAAGGCATTAGAGCACTAAAACAGGCGTCAAGTGTATCTTGAAAGTGACTTAAGAGTCCTAAAGCAAGCTTCAAGTATATCTTGAAACCTACTTTAAAGATCTTAGACAGCTGTCAAGTATATCTTGAAAAGCACTTCAGGGGCTTTATCCCCTCTTCAAGTATATCTTGACGCCTATTTTCAATGAAATAAGCCATAAGGAAGTGCCTCTTTTCTATTCCTAAATCGCTTTGCGCTTTTAAAGAAAGTTCCTATCTTGCAGCCAAATTCAAATCGTCATGAAACATTCAATCTTATTTTCGGTACTTCTGCTTGCAGTTTCTCTTTCGACTGCCAACGGACAATCCACTTCCAATGTAAGTAATCATATCCAACTGCTTAACGGCAAGTGGGGCGTAGCACTCGATACCACTGAAATCGGATTTCAGACTTTGCCCACGGCCTGCACGGATTCCATGCTTCTTCCGGGAACCACCGATATGCGGCAAAAAGGCAAGCTCAACACCAATATGACGGAAACAAACCAGCTTTCGCGCGAATATATTTTCGAAGGCAAGGCTCTCTATACAAAGACGGTGAAAATTCCTTCAAACTGGAAAAAGACAACCATCAGTCTCTACATGGAACGCACAAAACCGACTACCTTGTGGGTTGACGGCAAGGAAGTAGGGTCGAACAACGACATCTCCACTCCACAAATATATAACGTAACAGACTATATGACGCCCGGCAAGCATGATATTGCCATCCTGGCGGACAATGGGAAAACAGGTATTCCTCATCAGGTATTCAGTTCTTCGCATGCTTATTCCAACTCAACACAAACGAACTGGAACGGTATCATCGGCGATTTCTATCTCGAAAGTTCTCCACTCTGTGGCATTGCTGATATCCAGACCTATCCCGATGTCAACAACAAATCAGTGAAGGCAACCATCATCTTCCGCAATGAAACGAAAAATATCAAAGAGGGGAAACTCTCGCTGTATGCCGAATGTCGTTTCGGTGGCAAGCGCGTCAGATCCGTCGTTATACAAGCCGATGCCGACCTGACACTGCCTAAACAGACGGTCGAACTGCCGCTGGGCGACAATGCAGTATTGTGGGACGAATTTACACCCGCCATTTATCATCTCTATGTGACACTGAGTGCCAAACAATATACCGATGTGCATCAGGCTACCTTCGGACTGCGCAAGTTTGAAGTCAAAGGCAAGCAGTTCGCCATCAACAACAAGGTCACCTTCCTGCGCGGCAAACACGACGGATGCGTCTTTCCGCTGATTGGTCACACTGCAATGGATGTAGCTTCTTGGCGCCATTATTTCCAGGTTGCCAAACAATATGGCATCAACCATTATCGCTTCCACTCCTGGTGTCCACCCGAAGCCTGCTTTGAAGCTGCCGATATCGAAGGCATCTATCTGCAGCCGGAACTGCCTATCTGGGGAAATATCGATATCAAGGACACAACACTGTGTAACTTCCTGCTCAAGGAAGGACGACATATTCAGAAAGCCTACAGCAATCATCCTTCGTTTGTGATGTTCGCCCTCGGTAATGAGCTGCAAGGGGCAGACGGACTGGCGATGTTAATCCAAACATTCAAATCCGAAGAGAAACGCCATCTGTTCGGTGCCGGTTCAAACGATTTTCTGGGAATGAATGGCAAGCAGGCCGACGAGCAATATTTTACGACCTGCCGGGTTGGCAAAGAAGAAGACAAGCAATTCAACACACATGCACGCGCTTCATTCTCGTTTGCCGATGCCTACGATGGCGGATATCTGAATCATACTTATCCAAATTCGGTCATGAATTTCTCAACGGCCAATGCCTTGTGTGATATTCCTGTTATCAGTCATGAAACAGGGCAGTTTCAGGTATATCCCAATTATGAAGAGATAAAGAAATACACTGGCGTGCTTAAACCCCGCAATTTTGAAGTATTTAAACAGCGTTTGAAAGATGCCGGAATGGCTGATCAGGCACACGACTTCCTGATGGCTTCGGGCAAATGGTCGGCACTTCTTTACCGCGCCGATATCGAGATGAATCTGCGCACACCCGACTGGGGCGGATTCCAACTGCTGGACCTGCAAGACTATCCTGGACAAGGCTCTGCCTACGTGGGCATTCTCGATGCTTTCATGGATAGCAAAGGGCTGATCGCTCCCGAAGAATGGCATCATTTCTGCTGCGAGACGGTGCCGTTGTTCTGCACCTCCAAATTCTGCTGGACGAACAAAGACACGCTCTCGGGCGAAATCCGTATTGCCAACTATTCCAATCAGGAGCTGAAAGACAAATATGTCATCTGGACATTGACCGACAGCCGTCATCAGGTGCTTGACAAAAACGAGATGCCAATATCAGTCAAACAAGGAGAAGTGGCAACAGTAGCTACTATCAAACCCGATATTTCTTCCATCAAGAAAGCCGAAAAGGTAGAGCTTGAACTATCTATCTTCGATACGCCTTATAAAAACACCTACTCATTCTGGATTTATCCCGCTAATAATGATCCAAAGCCTACAAAGGATATTGTTGTAGCTTACGACTTGGATGAAACGGTAATGAATAAACTTAGCACAGGCAGTAAAGTGCTGCTCTTCCCGAACAAGGAGAAGATGGCAGAACAAACCGTAGGCGCTCTGTTTCAAACAGACTATTGGAACTACCGGATGTTCAAGACTGTTTGCGAGAATCTGCATCGCCCGGTATCACCGGGAACAATGGGCATACTGACAGATCCGAAACATCCGGCTCTTGAAGAGTTTCCTTGCGAGTTCCATACCAACTGGCAATGGTTCCCGATCATCAAGCAGAGTTATCCGATGATATTGGATCGTCTGCCACAAAACTATCGTCCCATCGTTCAAGTGATCGACAACATTGAGCGCAACCACAAACTGGGATTACTCTACGAACTCAAGGTGGGTAATGGGAAACTGCTGGTTTGCATGTCCGACCTGAAATCTGTTCTCAATAAACCGGAGGCACGACAGTTCTACAGCAGTTTGCTTCGCTACATGAACTCTTCGGATTTCGAACCGGCACTCACACTGAAGCCGGAAGAATTGAAAGAACTGTTCACAAGCAAAGTGGAAGGAGCCAGCATCAAACGCTTAGGCAATATCTCATACGAATAATTAAAGAAGGAAACAGATATGAAAAAGATTATCGGCACAATATGGGTATGCATTATCATCATGATAATACCCTCATGCAAAACGACAAGCGGCTGGAAAATGGTTTGGCATGACGAATTCAATCAGAAAAACAGTTTCGATGAGAACTCCTGGAGTAAAGTCAAGCGAGGTCACTCCGATTGGGATCGCCACATGTCGGACTTCGATTCTTGCTTTGCCATGCGCAAAGGCAATCTGGTTCTACGGGGAATTGTCAACTACAGTCTTCCTACGGATACAGCTCCATATATTACCGGTGGCGTACTTTCCAAAGGTAAAGTAGGCTTCTCCGAAGGACGTGTTTCTGTCAAAGCACGCTTTCACGGCGCAACAGGCGCATGGCCGGCAATCTGGATGCTTCCGGAAAACGAAGGATGGCCCGACGGCGGTGAGATTGATATCATGGAACGCCTGAACAACAATACGATTGCTTATCAAACCGTCCACTCTTATTATACCTATAAGTTGGGCATCAATGATCCAAAACATGGCGGCATCGGCCCAATCAACCGCGACGATTACAATGTTTATAGCGTTGAGATGTATCGCGACAGTCTGGTATTCTATATCAACGACTCCCGAACGTTCAGCTATCCACGCATCAAGACAGACAAGAAAGGACAGTTTCCGTTTACCGACAAAAAATTCTATCTCCTGATTGATATGCAGTTGGGCGGTAGCTGGGTGGGTCGTGTCGATAAGAATGATCTGCCTGTAGAGATGGAAGTAGACTGGGTTCGCTTTTACAAGAAAAAGCCATAAAACACAAGTTTTTCTGCTTACGAGAGAGTTTGTAGCCGATAAACATTGTATCTTTGGACTCTGTTAAAAATAAAAATAACAAGGGTAACATGGATATACAATCTATACGGAAGGATTTTCCTATCCTTTCACACAAAATATATGACAAGCCGCTTATCTACTTTGATAACGCAGCTACAACACAGAAGCCGCGTTGTGTGGTCGAAAAGATTGACGACGGCTATTACAACGCCAACGCGAACATTCATAGAGGCGTACATTTCTTGAGTCAGGAAGCAACCGAAGCTCATGAAGAAGCACGACGTACGGTTCAACAGTATATCAATGCGCGTTCGTCAAATGAAATTGTTTTTACACGCGGTACAACGGAGTCTATCAATCTTGTTGCTTCCATCTTTGCAGATGCCTGCATGAATGCTGGCGATGAAGTGATTGTATCCGTTATGGAACATCATTCCAACATCGTTCCCTGGCAGATCCAAGCCGCGCGCAAAGGCATTACTCTGAAGGTTATCCCGATGAATGAGAAAGGCGAACTGCGGATGGATGTCTATCGCAACCTCTTTTCTGAAAAGACAAGGATCGTGGCTGTAACGCATGTATCCAACGTATTGGGAACCATCAATCCGGTAAAAGAAATCGTTGAAATTGCCCACGAGCATGAAGTGCCCGTATTGATTGACGGCGCACAATCCGTTCCTCATCTGAAAGTAGACATGCAGGATTTGGATGCGGAATTCTATGCATTCTCCGCTCATAAGATCTATGGACCGACAGGCATTGGTGTCCTTTACGGTAAAGAAGAATGGCTCGACAAACTGCCTCCCTACCAAGGTGGAGGCGAGATGATCGCTTCGGTGTCATTCGAAAAGACAACGTTCAACGAGCTGCCTTTCAAGTTCGAAGCCGGAACGCCTGATTTTATCGGTAGTACAGCCATGGCTGAAGCATTGAAGTATGTCAACAATATAGGCCTCGATAATATTGCAGCATGGGAAAACGAACTGTTGCAATATGCCACCGAAAAGCTCAATACAATTGAAGGCATGCGCATCTTCGGGCAAGCCGATCACAAAAGTGGCGTTATTTCATTCCTGGTTGGAAACATTCACCATTATGATATGGGCATGCTGCTCGACCGTCTCGGAATTGCAGTTCGTACAGGTCACCATTGTGCACAGCCATTAATGCAGGCATTAGGTATTGAAGGGACTGTTCGAGCCTCTTTCTCGTTCTACAACACGAAGGAAGAAATCGATGCATTCGTTGCAGGCATCGAAAGAGTCCGCAAAATGTTTCATTAAACGAGATTAAATTGCATGCTGTATTTTCTGAAAAAATATCCGGTGTCACTGACCATCATCGCAATTGTCATTTATCTGTCTTTCTTTAAACCGCCGCAGATGGCGATTGAACAAATACCGGGAATCGACAAAGTCGTTCACTTCTGCATGTATGGAGGTCTGTCGGGAATATTATGGTTAGAATTCTTGCATAATCATCATAATTACGAAGAGAATCTTTGGCATGCGTGGATTGGTGCCGTTATCTGTCCGATAGCCATGAGCGGCATTATCGAACTTCTCCAGCAATATTGCACCACATATCGTGGTGGGGACTGGTTTGATTTTCTAGCAAACAGCTTGGGAGTTGCCACGGCAACAATCATTTCCTATTTTCTGATACGCCCATGGATGATCAAGCGAGACTTAATAAAAAACAACAGAAAGGATTAATCATGTTACTATCTTTTTTAGAAGCAGGACGCATAGAAGCGGGGTGCGACGAAGCGGGGCGAGGTTGTCTTGCCGGCGCCGTCTACGCAGCAGCAGTCATACTGCCTTCCGATTTTCATAACGAAGAATTGAACGACAGCAAACAGCTCAGTCCTGCAAAACGCTATGCACTACGACCAATCATTGAAAAAGAAGCTATTGCCTGGGCTGTAGGCATCGTTTCGCCTGAAGAGATTGACCAAATAAATATCCTGCGGGCCTCTTTCCTTGCCATGCATCGCGCAATTGATCAACTCAAAATCAAACCGGAACATCTGCTTATTGATGGAAACCGGTTCACTCCCTATCCAAACATTCAACATACAACTATTGTCAAAGGCGATGGTAAATATATGAGTATTGCAGCAGCATCCATCCTCGCTAAAACATATCGTGACGACTATATGGAACAGTTGGCAGAAATCTATCCCGAATACCATTGGACAGAAAATAAAGGATATCCAACGAAAGCACATCGCGATGCCATACGCAAATATGGTATTACTCCTTATCATCGGAAAACGTTTACATTACTGCCTGAACAGTTGGAATTAAATTTTTCCACAGACAAATAAATATCTATATAAATGCCTCAAAATGAAGAAAAATACAATAAAACATTTATCTTTGCAGTAAAATAAATGCAGAATTATACGTTTACCATGGATTGTACTCCTCTTTCTCTAAAGGTCTTATTGACAATATTGTTTCTAAATTTTTCAATATTGCCGGAAAGAGTTTTTGCCCAAGGATTCTGCTCTTCAACACTTGCCGTCATTCCTTCTTATAATGTCTATCCGGCATGGATTGTATATTTGCTATTATTCATCATTATTGCGCTTACTATTTTTTTTGTTTATTTCTATATTAAGTATAAACAGAAAAGAGATTATGACGACTATATTACAAAGAACCTGCTCATGTCCATGCCTGAAATGGCTGTCATAGTAGATAATAATCTTCACATCATTAACCTGTACAACCCTCAGGAATCAATCATGCAGGGAGAAAATACAAGCGTTTTTATCGGCATTGGTTTAGACTATATCATTCAGAGGACCTCGCAAATAAGTCCAGAATCAAAAGAAAAAATGATTCATTCTGCTCAAGACACAATAAAAGATAAACAGTCGCGAACGATAACATACGAATTCACTTTAAATGGCGTTGTATATTACTCACAAGCTAAAATTGTATCCATCGAAGGAGGATTAATCATCTTTACCCGAGATATTTCAGCTTTAATGAAATCCGAGAAAGAGACACTCAAACTGAAAACTTTCCTCGAGAGTATTTTGGAAAAACTACCTGTAGGCGTATTTATTAAAGATGTGGAAAATAAGTATCGGTATCTGTTCTATAATGAGCAAGTATCACAATTCTATAATACGACAGACAGTGCAGTTATTGGCAAAAATGATTTTGAACTTAACAAGCCGGAGGCTCCTTTCTTTCAAAAAGAAGACGAAATCGTACTGCAAAGTGACCACCCAATCGATTCTGAGCGGGAATTTAAAGACGAAAGCGGAAATACAATCCGTTGGGCTGTAACAACAAAATCAAAACTGATCACCTCAGAAGGTGAAAAATACATTATCGCGACAGTAGAAGATACCACTGAAAGACGAAAGAAGGCTATGGAAATAGCCAAAATCCAACAAGAATTAAAGCTGTCAATGGATGCTACATCTTTATCATCCTGGGATTATGATGTAGAGAAAAAAGAAATGATCTGTCTTTACAACAATGTATTGGAAGAAGATATTGTTTCCTTGGAAACTTTACTATCTATCATTCATTCAGAGGATAGACAACGTTATCTGCAAATGATAAATGAGCTCTGTTATGGCAAAAAAAAGAAAGACAATGGCATTTATCGATATAATTACAAAGGGAAAACGGGCTGGATAGAGACCTATGCCATTGCTATTAAATCTGAAGAGACCGGAAAAGTAACGAACCTCATTGGAACTGGAAAAGAAATAACAGAAGAGATATTGCAGCAGAAACAGCTTGAAGAACAAAAAAAGAAAATAGAATTCATCTTGGATGCAGCACAAATTTCTTCATGGGAATATAATGTTGAAACACAAACATTCAATGTATCCAACCCTCTTATTACAGAACAAACCGAAAACACGATGGAACAGTATCTGGCCCTCGTGCAGCCTCAATATAAAAAAGAAACAGAAATAGCTTTTGCCGATGTGATAAGCGGGAAAGTAAATTTTGCTGAATTGCAGATTGAAGTAAATTCAACTTACAAAGGTATACATTGGTTTGAGATACAATTTGTTCCTTATAAACGGGGCGAAAACAATCGTGTAAAAAGTTTGATGGGTCTTTTGTGGGATATCACACATTTAAAAATGACTACTGAATTAATTCGTCTCCGCGATAAAGCTGAAGAATCGAACAGACTCAAAAGTGCCTTTCTTGCAAATATGAGCCATGAAATAAGGACTCCACTCAATGCCATCGTTGGTTTCTCAAATTTGATTGCCCTGGGTGAGAATCCTGAAGAAATTAATGAATACATCAGAATCATCGAAACAAACAATGAACTCCTGCTGCAATTAATTAATGATATCCTTGATTTATCAAAGATAGAAGCTGGGCAAATGGACTTCAACTATACAGATGTTAGTCTGAATGAGATATTACAAGAGTTACATTCCGTTTTTGAAAAACGTGTTAATGATCATGTCATACTAAAATGTGAAATACCTGACGAAGATTGCAGAATGCATACCGAAAAGAATCGCATTATGCAAGTCTTGGGTAATTTCCTAAGCAATGCATGTAAATATACAACTGCAGGTTCCATCACACTGGGCTACAAAAGGAATGAAGATGGCCAAATACTGTTCTATGTAAAAGATACCGGCAAAGGGATTGCTCCCGAAAATGTTTCACACGTATTTGAGCGATTCGCCAAATTTGATAAGTTTGTACGAGGAACGGGCCTTGGACTCTCCATCTGTGAATCAATCGTTAAAACATTCCATGGTCAGATCGGAGTTGAATCCAAATTAGGTGAAGGATCCTATTTCTGGTTTACGCTGCCTTTCCAACCTCCAACAATGAATTAATAAATTGTATAATTATAAACAGTAAACAATGAAGAAAGAGACAAAATCATTAGTCAAGAAAGAATTTCTTATTCCCTTTATATTAGTCACTTCCCTATTTTTCCTATGGGGTTTTGCTCATGCTATATTAGACGTTCTCAACAAACATTTCCAGATTGCCTTATCCATGTCGATGGCACAATCGGGACTTATTCAGTTTTCTACTTATATTGCCTACACGCTTATGGCTATTCCTGCCGGGCTATTTATCAGCAAGCACGGCTATCGTCACGGTGTCATCTTCGGACTGATTCTTTTTGCTATTGGTGCGTTCCTGTTTATTCCAAGCGAAAAGTTTATGTCGTTTAACTATTTCCTCGGCTCACTGTTCATCATAGGATGCGGTATGGTATTTCTTGAAACTGCCGCCAATCCTTACGTAACAGAACTAGGAGATCCAAATACAGCCGCAAGTCGATTAAACTTGGCACAGTCATTTAATGGATTGGGTTGCATTTGCGCTCCGGCCATTGGTGGATGGCTTTTATTTTCTAATGGAAACGAAGCATCCATATCCCTGCCTTACACGATAATGGGAATTGTTGTATTAATTGCTGCATTAGTCTTCACGCGTGTGCATCTCCCTGAAATAAATCATGCAGACGATAGTTCGGTTGCCGAAATACAAGTATCCAACGGTATTGCCGGTTTATGGAAACACAAACGCTTTACTTTTGGCGTTTTAGCTTTGTTCTGTTATGAAATCGCCGAGATCTCCATCAATAGCTTTTTTATTAATTATGTAACTGATGATGGATGGATGACTGCCAAGACTGCAGCCATTGTCCTTTCCTTCGGTGGATTGGGATTGTTCATGTCCGGACGAGTTTTAGGCAGCTATATCATGAGTACTGTCCGTGCCGAGAAAGTATTGTTTGTCTGTGCGATATGCACTGTAATAGCGTCATTGCTGATCACGCTCAATTTAGGTGTAGTTTCTAAAATAGCACTCTTCGCCTGCTACATCTTTGAGGCAATCATGTTCCCGACAATATTTGCCATCTCTCTTCGTGGACTTGGAAGCTATACCAAACGAGCTTCATCATTTCTGATGATGTCGCCATTAGGTGGTGCGGTTGGACCTTTATTAATGGGATATGTAGCTGATATCTCATCCATGTCGACTTCATTCATCATTCCTTGGCTTGGATATATAGCAGTTGCAGTTTATTCTTATGGAGTCGTTACTGAGAAAATAAAATAGAATTAAAACACCATTAAAACACCATTTATGAAACATGTAAAACTTATAGGGATTATTGCAACCCTTACGGCACTTATTGTGCAAACACCTTTTGGTGCATCTAATGTCCAAGCACAAAACAAGTCTTCTGAACAAACAGCAAAAACGACGGCATACACACTATTGGCGCGCGATGCTAAATTGACTGGAGACTTGGAACTTCAGAACAAAGAGAAAGGTACATTTGCTGCAATCCATAACTGGAACAGTACAAAACAGAAAATAAGCTGGAACACAAACATAAAGAAAGGCCGTTACCAGATACGCATAAAATATGCCGAACCACTGTCGGGCAGTGCTATAACCATCACTATCGGTAATCAGCAGCTGGCTACATTATTAAAACAGACAGCAGGCAAAGATAAATATCAAGAATTCGATTTAGGAGTAATCAATGTAGCTTCGTCCGGAAATACAGAGATTCTTCTTCAAGGTATACAGTTATCACTGATTAAAAATAAGGAAGGGAAGATGGAACATAGTCAATCACTTCCAAATTTACAATGGGTTTCATTAACACCTACAGACAAAACAGTTGATTCAACTCCGGCAGACATTTTGAAGTCATTTAAGGGAAAGCCGCTATTTGACGGAAAGACATTTAACGGCTGGACCGGCAATAACGGTAAAAGCAGCATGGAATGGTTCCGTATTGAAAACGGTGCCATCGTTGCAGGACGGATGGACAAACCTATACCGCGTAACGAATTTGTTCGCACAATCCGCAAATACAAGAACTACGAACTCCGACTAAAATATAAAGTAAAGCATACCGATGAGACCTATAACGCTGGTGTACAATTCCGTACCCGTCAACAGACAGAAAAAGGAAAAACGAATGAAATGGTAGGCTATCAAGCGGATATTGTTGCAGGAATCTTAGGAAAAGTTTATGATGAACAACGCCGTTGGTTATATATCGGGAATCAATTGGATACACCTGCCAACTATAATGCCGACGAATGGAACAGCTATATCATCCGTTGCGAAGGACCACGCATCCGTGTTTGGCTGAATGATGTAAAGACTCTTGATTATATCGAGCCCTATTACAACAAACCTTATCCTGTCATTGGCGCCATTGCTCACGACGGGTTCATTGCCTTGCAGATTCATGAAGGCATACCGTGTGAGACCTGGTATAAAGATATCGAAATACAGGAACTGCCTTAGTTCACTCTAAAGAAAGAATATGCAAAAGGCACGGATTTCAGAGAAGCAATTATTCTTCTTCGAAATCCGTGCCTGATTTTTTTAAAGCTATCTTACTTGATAATCCTTTCAATATCTGCTATTGATCCTCTAAACGGACCTGAAGCCTCTAGCTTAATGGTACACATGGCTGCAGCAAAGCATCCGGCTTCTTGGTAAGAAGCGCCTTTATTGCGCATGTACAGATATCCGGCCATATAAGTATCACCACAGCCTGTAGCATCAACAACCATCTTGGGTTTATATGCCGGGATATCATAAAACTTACCATCAACATAAATGATCGAGCCCATGCTTCCCAAAGTAAGTAATACTTCCTTAACACCCCAATCAGCAAGTATCAGTGCTGATTTTCGCGGATCATTACTGCCGGTCAGAACTTCCATCTCGTGTTCATTGGCTTTCAATATATGAATATATTTCAAAGCTTCTTTCTTTTCAGGCCAATCTACAGCAAAAACCTTCTCTCCTCTTACTTCGCGCAAGTATCCTTGAACATCAACAGATAAAACGCCTTTTGTAGAAAGATACTTGATCACATCCAAAGAGAAATCATCAGCCAAAAGACTACCTAAATGATAAATTCTGGCATTCACATCGCGCAGACCATCAATCGTAAATGGGTCGGCTTTTGCCAACACACGCTGACTGCGGTTGTTCGTATTCTCACCGTATGTGTTCTCAAAATAGACAGAGTGAGCACTAGGCAATACCTTTACTTTAATACCTGTATTACGAATATCATCAACTGCTTGCATTTCCGTTGCGCCTAAAGCAGTCACCAACAGAAAACCAGTTGTATCCAAATGACTCATTGCATACGCATAATAGAAAGACGTGCCGCCAGGCATGTGAACAGTGTTCCGTGGCGTAACAATCTTATCTAACGTAATATGTCCGATGCAACAAAGATTATATGTTTCCATTTCCATTCTTTTCGAAAGTGCAAAAATATATAAATCATCCAAACCAAGGATACAGAATTCAAAATATCTACTCTTTTAACTCTTTTCTTAACAGAAAGGACTACGATTCACCTGTTTTTACTATTTTTGCAAAGAAATAGAAAGTTTATCAACCATGAAAAGACACATCACTGCCACTATCCTCTTTCTTCTCTTCGGAAGTATATTCTATACGTATGCACAAAACAATGACACGAGATACCTTTTTGCCTACTTCACCGACAAAAACAATAACCGCAATGGACTCCATTTAGCATGGAGTGAAGATGGTTACAAATGGAATGCCATTGGACCGGAGCATAGTTTTCTCACTTGCGACTACGGCTCGTGGTCGACCGAGAAAAAGATGCGCGATCCGTTCATCATGAAAGGTAAAGATGGACTTTGGCACTGCGTCTGGACCTTGAATTGGGAAAGCAATGCTATCGGTTGTGCCTCTTCAAAAGACCTCATCCATTGGTCACGCCAATCTTATCCAAGAGTGATGAATGGTTATGAAGTACGCAATTGTTGGGCACCTGAGATGACTTACGATGATGAGAAGCAGCAATATGTCATCTTTTGGGCAAGCACCATCAAAGTGAATGGCGAATGGAAGACCGAACCCGGACAGAAATATGATCACCGTATTTATTATACAACAACAAAAGATTTTAAAAGCTTCACTCCTGCCCGTTTATTGTTCGATCCGGGATATAATGTGATTGATGCCACCATATACAAGAAAGATGGAACATACATCATGATTTACAAAGACGAACGTATTTATCCGACAGCGAAGAAAGAACTGCATGTAGCAAAAGCCGAACATGCTGAAGGCCCGTACGTTCCTGTCAGCGAAAAATCGTTTACAGAGAACTGGGTTGAAGGGCCGGCCATCTGTTCACTCGCCGATGACAGTTTCATTGTATATATGGATGCATACACACGTAAACGCTATGAAGCCATGCGTACAACTGATTTCATTCATTGGGAAAACGTCACTGACCGTATCTCTATACCGCAAGGTGCAAAACACGGATCAATCATCAAGGTGGATAAAGCTTTTGTTGACAATCTTTTATCAGAGCTTGCTTTGGCCAAAAAGAAGCAACAACAGATAGAAGAAAGACTTGCCCTGCCTGCAGACGAAATGTCATCGCTTCCCATAAAAGCCGACATCACAGTTTACGGCAGTCATAGTAAAACTATCAGCCCAAATCTGTTCGGCATCTTTTTTGAAGACATCAATTATTCGGCCGACGGAGGTTTGTATGCCGAACTCATTCAAAACAGAGATTTCGAATATGACTTAGAAGATAAAACAGGCAATGATCCGACATGGAACAGCTATTACGCATGGGAAACATACAGCATGATGCATGCAAAGATTGACACAAATGCTATTTTCAGCATCCGTCACGATACACTTGGATCCATCCATCCGAACAACAGTCATTATGCGGTATTCAACGCTTCTCAACCCGGACTTGCATTGCTGAATAAGGGGTTCGATGGCATTGCCGTAAAGAAAGGAGAACGTTATGATTTCTCCTTCTTTGCCAAAACAATAAAGGGTAAAGGCGGGAAACTAACAGTAAGACTACTTGACAAGAATAAAAAGACTATTGCTGAAACTCAAATGGACGTCACATCGAAGCTATGGAAGAAAACTTCAGCCGTTTTGCAGGCCACAGCTAATGCCGACAGTGCAACATTGGCACTCTGTCCGCAAGCCGTTTCGACATACGCTTTCGATATGGTTTCGCTCTTTCCACAAAAGACTTTCAAAGGGAGGAAGAACGGATTACGTGCTGATTTGGCTCAAACTATTGCTGATATTCACCCCCGTTTTATGCGATTTCCCGGAGGCTGCCTCACGCATGGCGACGGATTGGATAACATGTATCAATGGAAAGAAACGATTGGTGCTTTGGAAGCACGTAAACCTCAAAGAAACATATGGAACTACCATCAAAGCAAAGGATTAGGATTCTTCGAATACTTTCAATTCTGCGAAGACATCAAGGCAGAACCGGTTCCTATCATTGCAGCCGCTGTTTGCTGCCAAAATTCGCGAGACGGCGGACAACAAGGATTACCTATGTGTGACATGGAAAGTTATGTACAGGATATTTTCGACCTGATAGAATATGCCAATGGTGATGCCTCAACAAAATGGGGAAAACTACGTGCTGAAGCCGGGCATCCCGAACCTTTCAACTTGAAATATATTGGTATCGGCAATGAGGATCTGATCAGCGACATCTTTGAAGAGCGCTTTACTTATATATATAATGCACTAAAATCAAAGCATCCTGAAATCAACGTTATAGGCACAGCCGGACCGTTCAATGAAGGAACCGACTATGTCGAAGGTTGGAAAATAGTGAAAAAACTGCACGTTCCATTAGTCGATGAACATTATTACCAGTCGCCCGGGTGGTTTCTCAACAACCAGCATTATTACGACAGCTACGACCGTCAGTCAACTAAGGTTTATCTTGGCGAATATGCCGCTCACCTACCAGGCAGACCGAACAACCTGGAAGTTGCACTCGCCGAAGCCATCTATATGGCATCACTGGAACGCAATGGCGACGTTGTCAGTATGGCTTCTTACGCTCCGCTTCTGGCAAACGAGAAACATATCCAATGGCGTCCGGACATGATCTATTTCAATAATAAAGAAGTCAAACCCAGCACGAACTACTATATCCAGCAGATGTATGGCATGAACAGCGGTGACGCATACCTTGAATCCACCATTCATCTTTCGGTAACGTCCGAAGCGACTAGCAAACGCATTGCTGCTTCAGCGGTGAAAGATAGCAGGACAGGCGACTTGATTTTAAAGCTTATCAATGTTCTGCCGATAGCTACCACTGCTACCATCTCACTTGATAATTTTCAACTCAAGGGGAACACGGCTGAAGAAATTACCCTTTCAGGTAAGTTGGATGAAACAAATCAAACACCAAAGTACGGAACTTGTCAAATATCAAACGAGTTTACGAAGCAGTTGCCTGCTAACTCGTTCACAATCATACGAGTAAAGATACAGTAAAAAAGTATATACTTTTGGTTACTAAAGTATATACTTTTGAGGTATGAAAGTATATACTCTTGGGGTATGAAAGTATATACTTTTGATATGCGAAAGTATATACTTTTTTACACGATGTATTAGTGAGGCAAATGATGACTTCGTGGATGGTGTTCCAGTATCTCCTTGCGCAGGAACTCACGGTCAATATTCGTATATATTTCTGTAGTAGTAATCTGCTCGTGTCCCAGCATCTCCTGAATTGCACGTAGGTTAGCACCTCCCTCCAAAAGATGCGTTGCAAAAGAATGACGGAAAGTATGCGGACTGACATTCTTCGTTATCCCGGCAAGCTCGGCTTGGACCTTAATCACATGAAATACCATGATTCGTGAAAGACTTGTTCCCCGCCGACTTAAGAAAAGTACATCTTCATACCCTTTTTTCACTACAATGTTGTTACGGTCGTATAAATACTTTTTTATCTCTTGAATAGCCCTGTCCGAAATAGGGACAAGACGCTGTTTGCTTCCCTTCCCTTCTACTTTGATAAAGCCTTCTTCAAAATAGACATCCGAGAAACGCAGGTTAATCAGTTCCGAAACACGCAATCCACAACTATAAAGCACCTCAAGCATCGCCCTGTTGCGCTGACCTTCGGGCTGCGAAAGATCAATGGAATCCAAGATACTGTCAATCTCTTCTACCGACATCACTTCAGGCAAATGCAGACCGATCTTCGGCATTTCAAGCAACTCTGTAGGATCTTTTTTGATATATCCGTCGAGGAAAAGAAAGCGATAAAAAGACTTGATGCCGGAAATAATACGTGCTTGCGAACGGGGATGAATACCAATGTCGCGCAGTTGGGCAACGAACTGTTGCAGATGATCGTATGTTACTTCCTCATAACGCAGTCCTTCGCTTTCAACAAAACGGTTCAACTTGTCGAGATCTGTCAGATAAGCCTCGACCGAATTATTGGAAAGTCCTTTCTCCAAACGAAGATAAGTTTTATAACGCTTTGTTACATCATCTTCTTGCTTTGTCATAAGCGGTTATAGATGTGTCAAAGAAAATCATTACCTTTGCACAAATTCTGCCTGCAACTGTAGGCGTTGCAAAGATAATAAAATAATAAAAACGATGAAGATACAAATTATTAACGGTCCGAA
>DAIMYP010000002.1:0-69499 GCA_036734445.1 Tannerellaceae bacterium | reverse complement strand
GCAAAGATAATAAAATAATAAAAACGATGAAGATACAAATTATTAACGGTCCGAATCTTAATTTGCTGGGTAAGCGCGAACCGACCATTTACGGCAACAACTCGTTCGAAAGTTATCTGGAACTTCTGCGTGCACAATATCCACAAATTGAAATCACTTACTTCCAAAGCAATATTGAGGGTGAGATGATAAACAAGATTCATGAAGTAGGCTTTGATTATGACGGAATCATTATGAATGCTGGAGCATACACGCATACTTCCATCGCTTTGCATGATGCAATCAAATCAGTAACGACACCCGTTATTGAAGTACATATATCTAATGTACACGCGAGAGAATCTTTCCGCCATGTATCCATGATCTCGGCAGCGTGCAAAGGAATCATCATCGGATTCGGGTTGGATTCATATCGGTTGGCTATCGAATCATTCATCTCTCCCATAAAATAAGATTGCCTTATGATGAAACTGACGGCCGACAATATGGAGGATTATATTCTTTCGCACAGTGACGAGGAAGGCTCATTGCTCTCAACACTCTATCGTGATGCGAACGTTAATCTTCTGCGTCCGCGCATGCTTGCCGGACATTTGCAAGGTCGAATACTGAAAATGTTCTGCCGTATGCTTCGCCCGCATAGAGTGCTGGAAATCGGGACTTACACCGGATATGCCACACTTTGCATGGCTGAAGGATTGGAAGACGATGCTCTGATCCATACCATTGAGATCAATGACGAGATGGAAGATTTCATCATGAAATATTTTCCCCGCTCGCCGTATAAAGACAAAATTAAGCTTCATTTTGGAGATGCGCTGGAACTGATACCGACACTTGGAGAAACATTCGATATGGTTTATATCGATGGCGATAAGCGCCAGTACTCCGACTATTTTGAGACAGCGTTTCCCTACATCCGACAAGGTGGTCTGATTCTTGCCGACAACACGCTATGGGACGGCAAAGTAATAGAAGAGGTTCATTCTTCTGACAAACAGACAGAAGAGATACTTCACTTCAATGATAAGATAAAGAATGACGACCGCATTGAAAAAGTTATCTTACCTTTGCGTGACGGCTTAACCATGATTTGGAAAAAATAAAAACAAAAGACAATGGATAATACACGATTAAGTAAAATAGAAAGACTTCTGCAAAAGGAACTGAGTGACATTTTTCAGAAGCAGACGCAAGCCATGCATGGCGTGTTGGTTACAGTAAGTGTTGTACATGTAAGTTCCGACTTGAGTGTAGCCCGTATCTACCTGAGCCTTTTCCCTTCCGAACGCTCAAAGGAACTATATGATGCCATTTGCGCCAACACCAAAGCAATTCGTTTTGAATTAGGCAAACGCGTACATCTCCAGTTGCGCAAAATTCCGGAATTGAGTTTCTTCATTGACGACTCTCTGGATTATATTGACCATATCGATTCGTTATTGAAGTAGTAAAAAGAGCAGCCATTGAATCTTTCATTTCACATAGCGCGTCGGTACCTCTTTTCGAAAAAGTCGCATAATGCCATCAACATCATCTCCATGGTGTCGGTATGTGGTGTTGTTGTCGCTACAACAGCATTGGTTTGTGCCTTATCTGTGTTCAATGGATTCACGAACATTGTTGCGTCAATGTTCAGCAATTTCGATCCGATATTAAAAATCACACCTCGATATGGGAAAGTATTGGACCCTACGAACGCCCGCCTGCAGAAAGTGAAGCAGATTCCGGAAGTAAGTATCTTTTGCGAAGTGTTGCAAGATAATGCCTTGGTGCGTTATCGCGACCGTCAGACCGTAGCCACGGTAAAAGGCGTCGACAACAACTTCCGTTATCTGGCACGCATCGACAGCGTAATCATTGACGGACGCTTTATGCTCACCGATTCAATTGCCAACTATGCTACATTAGGCGCCGGACTTGCTGTACAATTAGGACTGAGAGCAAACTTCATGGATCCAATAGAAATATACGTACCGAAACGAGATGAGAAAGTAAATCTTGCCAATCCGGCAACCGCCTTTAATGTTGAATACACTTTTGCCAAAGCGGTATATGCCACCAATCAACAGGTTTATGATGAAGATTTTATGATTATCCCGCTCGATGTGGCGCGTTCTTTATTCCATTATGAAAAAGAAGCATCGGCGATTGAACTTGGTTTGCATAAGAGTGCAAACATTTCACGGACGGAAGCAAAAATCAAATCTATTCTGGGTGATAAATATTGGGTTAAAAACAGATACGAGCAACAAGATGCCTCGTATAAAATGATGCAAGGCGAAAAATGGGTAACCTTTCTTATTCTTTGCTTCATACTTGGACTATCGCTTTTCAATGTGATCGGATCGCTTTCGATGCTGATGATCGAAAAAAAAGACGATGTTCGCACACTCCGCAATATGGGAGCAAGCAACCGTTTGATCAGGAGAATCTTTCTTTATGAAGGATGGATGATTTCAGGTTTCGGAGCCGTCATCGGCATTGTTCTCGGACTAATACTCTGTGTACTTCAGCAGCAGTACGGACTACTCAAACTCGGGGAAGTATCAGGCACCTTTATTATTGATGCATATCCTGTACACGTCGAGGCAGCCGATATCATCACGATATTTGTAACCGTTGTTGCTATCGGCTTCCTGGCCGCGTGGTATCCTGTGCATTTCTTAGGAAAGAAGTGGTTTAAATAAACTCTTTATCGTATTTCATCTGTGCATCGGCAACAAACTGCTTGATGCGCTGTTCGTCCTCTTTCTTGCATATCAGCAACACATTGCCCGATTCTGCCACAATGTAATCATTCAACCCTTGAACGACTGCCAGCTTCTCCGGATTATCCAAAGCAACCACATTGCCCGAAGATTCGTAAAGCAACGTCTTGTTTTTCTTCAAAACAGCATTCGAATTTTCGTCCTTATGCGCAATATCAAACAGTGATCCCCAAGACCCAAGATCAGCCCATCCGAAGTTGACACATAACATATATACATTGTCGGCTTTCTCCATGATTCCATAATCTATGGAAATATTAAGACAATAAGCAAAATTCTCGTCGATGAAATTACGCTCTTCCGGTGTATTAAACAAACTCTTCCCTAAATCGAAACGAACGGTTATATCAGGCAAGAATTTGGCGAAAGCCTCCAAGATCGCATTGACATTCCAAAGGAAAATACCGGAGTTCCAAAAAAACTCTCCACTAGCCTGAAATACCTTTGCAAGTTCCAAATCAGGCTTTTCTGTGAACGTCTTTACCTTTGCAAAGTCGCCCAGTTTTTCATCTCCACTCTGAATGTAGCCATAGCCCGTTTCCGGACGACTAGGTTTGATACCCAACGTTACCAGTGCGTTGTTATATTTCACAAACTCCAAACCTTTCTGCACATCCTGAAGGAACTCTTCCTCCTTCAAGATCAAATGATCTGACGGTGCAACCACAATATTCGCATTTGGATTGCAGGCATAAATATGATATGCAGCATAAGCAATACAAGGAGCCGTATTCCTTCGAGCAGGTTCAAGAAGGATCTGATTCTCTTGTAACTCTGGCAACTGTTCTTTTACAAGCGCAGCATACAATTCGTTCGTTACAATATATATATTCTCAACCGGAATTATTTTGGCAAAACGATCAAACGTCATTTGCAACAACGAACGGCCCGTGCCAAAAAAGTCCAGAAACTGTTTAGGATAACTCTCTCTACTGAAAGGCCAAAATCGACTTCCAATTCCGCCACCCATGATAACACAATAATTATCTTCCATGATGATTCAGGTGTTTAATTATATTATTCATCTACAAAGTTAACGCAATATTCCGTTATTTAGTCTACATCCTACCATAAAATAAAAAAAAGTGCAGAATGCTTGCAGAATAAAAAATAATCTCTACCTTTGCAACGCATTTGACGGAAATGCCCAGATGGCGGAATTGGTAGACGCGCTGGTCTCAAACACCAGTGGGCTTAACCCCATCCCGGTTCGACCCCGGGTCTGGGTACAAATAATGGCTGTTAATCATATGATTGGCAGCCGTTATTATTTTTATAGGGTGCCAAAGGGGTCCAAATCACACATACTCATCAAAATGCCTTTTCTAAAACTAAAGAAAAATATTTACCAAATCAATGAAATTCTTTTGTGATACTTGCGTCTAACGTTCAGAATTTATTTAAAAACAGATGGAAACATTACAGACACAATTTGCGCAGATTGTTAAAGAGAACAAGAGCATCATTTACACCGTATGCTACATGTTCTCCAAAGATTCCGAAGAGGTGAACGATCTATTCCAGGAAGTGCTGATAAACTTGTGGAAAGGCATCAGTTCCTTCAAATCACAAAGTAATATCCGTACATGGATTTACCGGATTGCTCTCAACACGTGTATTTCTGCCGAAAGGAAGAAAAAGAAGATTGAAACCGTACCGTTAAGTGTGGATATCAATCTGTTCGATGACACGGATGAAGAAGCAAAACAAGTACAGCTCCTGCATGCACGGATAAACAAGTTGCAACCTTTCGACAAAGCTATCGTTCTGCTTTGGCTGGAGAATATGAGTTATGATGAAATCGGTGCGATTGTTGGTATTACGACACAAAATGTAGCGACCCGTCTGTTCAGAATAAAGGAAAAATTAAAAAGTATGTCAAACGATTAAAAACGCAGTAAGAAAATGGAAAATATTAATAACACAGAATTGGAGCAGATGAAAGAACAGATGAATCTGCTGAAAGAGAAAATTGAAAAAGAAAAGATTGTCAACCAACAGCTCCTTCGAGTAGCAATGAAAGAGAAAGTATCGAGCTTGAACCGTGATGCTATAATCTTTGTTATTTTGGGTATAGTGGCTATTCCCTATTGCACCTGGGTATTTATCTCAATACTCAATATGTCATGGTGGTTTATCGGTGTCACCGATCTATTCTTCTTGGCAGCTATCGTTTACACTTATTTTTCGCACAAAGACATAAAAGCAAAAGAACTGATGGATGGCAATCTGATCGAAGTGAGCAAGAAAATAATGCGTATGCGACGCATGTATGCCAACTGGCTCAAATTCAGTATTCCATTTGTGATCGTCTGGTTTGTATGGTTCCTCTTTGAAGTACTGGGGAATAATGCTGACGAAGGAACTCCTTTTGCCATCGGCGGAACGGTTGGTGGAATCATTGGCGGTTTCATTGGAACAAAAATGTACAGCCGCACAAGGAACAAAGCTCTTGATGTGATTCAGCAAATCAAAGAGTTGACAGAAGAGAAATAAAGACAAACTATAAAAGCCTATTAATATTAATAGGCTTTTATTTTCATGTTCCACATATACAATTATCTTTACTCAATAAAATAAGTGCAGATAAAGTTTCATTGTTCGAAATACAAACAAATATCAAAATGTCACATTTCTATTATAAAAACAATAGATTTGTTTAGACGAATTCATTTTCATCAAACACATTTAAACAAAAACAGCCGATACAATCAACATTAATCAGCATTTTTAACCAAAAGAGAAAAACTTCTATTCGCAAATAAACATATCTTTGTCAAAGTATTTAGGGATAGAAATAAAGGTGTTCGTAAGATATGATTAACAGTACCCCCATTAACTGTCATATTACGAATGCGAGTAGAATCACATTTTAATTAATAGGTTATTATAAATACAACATTAAACAAATTATCAACGGGTATGAAAAGAGTTATTCTATTATTCGCAATGCTCGCTATTGGTGTTTTACAAGTTCAAGCTTGTAAAATAGAATTATCTATCCAAGGGAACAAGAAAAATTGTAAAGCGGGGGACGAGTTAGTTATTAATGCTAAGATAACATTAACTCATCGTAGGTGTAATGTATCTGCAAAAGACACAAAATTCAAATATGACGGTATACAGATTACCGGAGCGACCGACTGGAAAGAGATACAACCAGGAGTCTTTGAAAGACAAGTGAAAGCAAAAGTATTAAACGACAACAAGAAAAAGATTTTTTTGTCAGCCACTCGTACATGCGATAAAGAAGGTGGTTACGAAATTTTGACTCTCGACAAAGAATAATTCATGAGACCAAAGAGCTTTTTCTCTAAAACAGGAACTTTAATAATGCTCCTGCTTTCAGTTTCTTGCATGTGTAATGCAAAAGTTTCACAGCATGTTGCTGATAGTCTTGCGCAAATAATCAATAAAGTACCTGCGGCATGCGATGCGTCATGTGCGTTATATAATCAGGAACATCCTGGAGTAAGTTTGACCAATACTATTTTTATTGGCTTACTTCTCATTTTCGGAGCGATATGGTTATATTATACATACAAAAAGAAATATGTTCTGATAACAGGTAGCTTATTAGCAATCATTGTAGTCGGGAGTTATTTTGTCCGTCCGTTATTGGCATCAAAAGAAGTACCGCCCGATTGTCCTATCGTCCTTGTCAACCAAACAAACAGTCAAGCTGATACGACATTCGTTTCTCCAGGTAGTGAATTTGAACAAGTCGATTCTGTTGAACCCACAACAGATTCAACAACAATCAAATCAGACTTCACTCAGACTACTGACGAATTTACTCCCGCATCAAAGGATGAATTTTCCACACAAGAAACACTAAAAAACCAGACAACAAATATTGAGACAAGTCCATTAAACAAAATGTCTATCTATGAGCCCATAGCCATATTTATTGTTTTAGGAATAATCAGTTATTTAATCCGATTTTCTTGGTTTCGTAAAATAAGAGGTTTAATCTTACTAACGGGTCTTGCTTACTTCGGATTTTATAGAGGAGCCTGTCCGTGTATGATAAGTGGATTTCAAAATAGTGCTTTGGCATTGATGGGGATTCATGTACCGTGGGAATCCACTCTTTGGTTTCTTATTCTGATTCCTGCTACATATCTGTTTGGCAAAGTCTGGTGTGGATGGTTATGTCATCTTGGTGCACTTCAGGAATTCTTATTCCATTCAAAAATAAAACTACTCGCATCAGAACGAACACAACAGGTACTTAAAATCGTTCGCATATCAGTTTTAATTGTATGGTTATTACAATTATTAATTACGCAAACGAACATTTTCTGCAAATACGACCCATTCAAAAGTGCATTCAATCTGATTGCTGCCGATTGGATTGGTTATACTCTACTTGCGCTTCTGATTATCAGTTCTGTTCTTATTTATCGTCCTTTCTGCCGTACAATATGCCCAGTAGGACTGATATTGGGATGGACTACCTCGATACCGGGCGCAAAAAAACTCATCAAAAATGAACAGTGCATTAACTGCACTAACTGTAGTAACGAATGTAAACAGAAAGCTATGATTTACGAAAATAAAAAAACAACCCTTAGAACACAAGATTGCATCTCTTGCGGAGAATGCATAGGCAGTTGCAAAAAGAATGCACTCCACATCAGTAGAATTGTACAAAAGGATAAAGTACTTTTCTTTCTTGCTATCATATTATTATCCTTTCCATCCTTAGCCAAAGCACAGTGGGAATGTCCCAGCAGACTTGGTGGAAGCTTGAAACCTTTTGGAAGTTCCAATCTGATGTGGGCAGGAGAACTTACAACCTCCGGTGGTTTCATCGGCAGCGAAGGCATTGCTAATGCCATGTTATTCGGCGGATTAGACTATAGTGTAAATCATAACACTTTCTACATTGAAGGTGGTGTAAAATCATGGTATCGCTGGAGTGACAACCGAGGTAATAACAACTCTGCAAAAGCAGGACTTCGAGAAGCCTTCTACAAATATTCAAACGATAATCAAGAGCTCGTACTCGGACTTCAGTCAACACGCAGTGATGATTACTTTATGATTAATGAACGCATGATCGGAGCCAATTATCGCTTAAGCATTGGAAACATTGATTTCAATCTTCTCGGTGGTTCTGTCCTAAAAGAATTTGCTCGCAACGGAACCTTCTGTACGTTAGGGTATTTATATAATATAATCCCTGCTAGAAATCGTGCTATTCTGGGAAAAGATTTCGGACAAACCAATCTATCCATGTTATCTGCAACATGGAGACCGGGGAAGAATTCAGGAGACGAATTTTCATCAAACGACGGGCTTAGTGCTGACAAGCAGAGTCCTATTGGCATAAACTCCGCAGGAGCGTTCATATATCATGAATTTGGTAATTGGACTACTTATAATACATTTCACTCCGGTATCTACAGCGACATCAATTTTTATGGATTAAGTCTTAAGCCAGAAGTAATCCTTCAATCCGGAAACAACAACAATGCGATCTTCTATTCTTTTGGTGCAGAAAAACAACTGATATGGGATAATGGACAACAGACGCGGTTGATGGGACGATATGTTGGAATGAAAAAAATAGACAATTCCGCAGTAGCGACTATGTCGTTCAGCAATATTTTTGCCGGAGAAGTATTGAGATTGGACGCCATGGACATGCCTTTTTTACAAGCAGGAATAAAACACTCCTTTACAAATTGGAAGGCTTCTATAAAACTACAAGGAGCTTTGCAAACCGGTGAGGCTACTAATTTCACTCCTGATGATTACAATACAACACCTTCAAAAATGAAAGAGTTGGATTTGACTTTCAGCAAGAATATCGGCAAACTCCTACTCATCAATGCAACTGTAGGTTACTTGAATTACCCGGAGTTATCCACAGACAGTCAAGCGCTCCTCAAATATAAAACAGATCATTCTGCCTGGGGAAAAGTAGAACTACGTCTGACTTTCTAAACACACCTATTCAACTTATAAATAATCAAATCATTAAAAATATGTCATCCAAAAAAATAACTGGAATATTGTTTGTAGTCACATTACTGACGATGGTTGTAATCAATGCTTGCGACGAACTGACTAAAACATATTCAATTGTTCAAAGTAATTGCATTGGTTGTAGAGAATGCGTAAAAGCTTGCGGATATGGTGCAATCAGTTATTCAGTAGCTGATGCCAACAGCAGCAATCCCTATTATGTTGCCATTGATGCTTCCAAATGTGTAGCATGTGGTGAATGTGTAAAAGTTTGCGAATACAATGCAATTGCTGAAGGATTGGGCGAAAGTGGAACAACGTCAGGCACAAGCAATTCGTCTGGAACAACTACAGACACAGGTACTGACACCAATACAGGTTCGAGCACAGACACAGGGACCGATACCGGAACAAGTACCGGGACTGACAGCGGGACAACCACCACCACTTCAACTGTGTATGTTGTAAACAGTTCAAAATGTACTGGATGCGGGCACTGTAGCCGTTCATGTTCATACGGCGCGCTATCTTTTTCAGGAGGAAAAGCTACTATTAATGCAAGCAAGTGTACAGGTTGTGGAAAATGCGCGCAAGCTTGTCCGAGAAGTGCTATTTCAAAAAAGTAACATTACATGCGTAACATTATTCTATTAATATTACTCTGTTTCAGTCTGAACTCAACCGCTCAGATCAGTTTTCATTTCCTGCAAGGTAAAAAAAGCACTTACAATGTGAGTGATATTATTGAATTACAAGTTCAACTCATATCACAACCTCAGACATGTAAAGAAGGAATGAAACAGGCAAAAATCTTCGTAAGCGGACTTTCCATTGAATCTCAAAGCGATTGGAACTCTTCTACAAAAGGGGTATGGCTGAAACAGATAAAACTTCGTATTATAGACAATGGTAAACAAAAGGCAAAACTAACCGTTATGCGAAAAGTTGACAAAGAATCGCTTTTCCATCAAGAAGAATTTTCAATCAAAAAAACAAACGAATAAAATATGAATCAAACGACTGTCCAATTACAACGTCCGCAAAGAGTGTTGACTACAGAAAAGATGAAGCGGAACTCAAAGATCATTGTTATCTGCGCGATAATGATAACCGTTGTCGACATGATATACATGAATCTTATGGGAATTGGTGCTCTCAATCACGAAGCTTGCATTATTTACGAAAGCATGCCCAAATGGCTGTTTTATCTCTATGAAAATGTTTTTGAGCTATTAGTAGTAGTTCTTTTAGGCGTTTTTGCAGGAGTAATCATGGAACAATACTTCCATAAAATAAAAAGATTCTATCCTAAAAATCAACTATTAGCATTCGCTTACGCTTCAATCCTCCCCGTATGTTCATGCGGAGTTGTGCCATTGGTTGAATCTATGAAGAATCGTACTTCATTGAAAGTGATTACGACATTTATTGTCGCTGCACCACTCCTTAATCCGTATATCATATTCGTTTCATTTACCGTACTAGGATTAAAATATGCAGTATTAAGGATTATCTTTTCTTGCTTTCTAGCCATTGCGTCCGGTTCAATATTAGAATTCATATCCAGCAGATTCAACAGTCTGAATTGGGGTGAATATAAAGCATGCGTAAATGATTGCAAGGTAGTAGCCGATAGAGACCCATTTGTAAAAGCAGTGAAAATCACAAAACAATTAGTGCCTTACATTCTGATTGCAGGGCTAATCAGTTTTACTTTCTCCATTTGGAATCCCCGCCAATATCTTGAAGGATTAAGTTTCAGCCATGAACCATGGGCTACACTTATCATGACTGTTATTGGTATTCCAATTTATGTTTGCAACGGAACAGATGTACTGTTTTTAAAGCCCTTGCTTCAGTATACAGATCTGACAATGGGAAGTGCAATGGCGTTTTCTCTAGCTTCATCTGCTGTTTGTACATCATCTATTGTAATGCTTGTAAAGTTCATTGGGCGTAATCTGACAATTGCTTTAGTTTCTATTGTCTTTATCTTATCTATTGCGTCATCAATGATTATCAATCTATTATTCTAACTTTCAAAATTATATTTGAAAAAAGAATCATGACAAAGCTTGCTCAATTCATGCAAATTATCTAACATTGCTCAACAATACATTATAATTTAGTACACATGAAAAGAGAAGCTTTTAAAATGTTTTTAAAACCGGGATGCGAAGCTGAATATCAGAAGAGACATGCAGCTTTATGGCCCGAGATGAGAGCGTTGCTTTCAAAAAACGGCGTATTTGACTATTCTATTTATTGGGATAAAGAGACCAATATCCTTTTTGCTTTCCAAAAGACAGAAGGCGATGGCGGTTCACAAGACTTGGGTGGTCTGGAGATTGTACAGAAATGGTGGGCGCATATGGCAGACATCATGATTGTCAATCCCGACAACTCTCCGGTATCCATTCCTTTGAAGGAAGTTTTCCACATGGATTAACTCATGGTCAGCGAAGATCGTTCTGTTCATCTAGTTTCAGAATCCGGTCTTTATTGACTGACAGAACGCCTTTCACCTTTTCAAAAAAGGTGATGGCGTCCTTCAAAGTTTTCTTTTCCGGTATCGAGATTGCTATACCGTTGATAATCTTATATTCGTAGATGATTTCTGCGCCGTATGAACGTACGGCATCAAGCAACGGTTTCTTACCCGTTGCCGCATCATAATAGATAATCAGAACACGGCTACTGTATTCGTCATCACCAACCGGTTCTTGAACAGACGGTTCTTGGATAGCCAACACCTTCCGATTATCCGATGTGCGACATTGAATCATGCACAAACATAACAGAACGACCATTACAATATTCTTCATCTCAAAGCAATATTTTCCACAAAGGTAACCAAAATACAAAGACAACTCCCGATTATTTCATGCCATCCTTTTTTCGAAAAGGGCACATGCTTTTTGTAAAAAGCATACGTCGTCTGCCAAGCGACCATTTCCACTTGCTAAAACATTTTAGCAACTTCTTCTATTGAATAGAAAAACCACTTCGGATAGCCGTTTCAATAGATGTGAAAGGAATAAGGAATACAACCGAATGCACGGTGAATTTCATTCGGATGAAGCAACCATTTCATTCGAATCAACGGTTCATTTGACATATGTCAAACGAATGATTCATTCGAATGAAATGGTTCGCGCATTCGAATGAATTAAAAAATAGAGCCGAATGAAAATCCGGCTCTATCTTAACTATGTTTGATTTGCAAAACTATCTTTTACTTGTAGCAAGCACAGCGCGGCTTGATCTGTTTGAAGAAGTCATTGCCCTTGTTATCAACCAGGATAAATGCAGGGAAATCTTCTACTTCAATCTTCCAGATGGCTTCCATACCCAGTTCCGGATATTCCAAGCATTCGATGCTCTTGATATTGTTTTGGGCAAGGATGGCTGCCGGACCGCCGATACTTCCCAAATAGAATCCACCATGTTTCTTGCAGGCATCCGTAACTTGCTGGCTACGATTACCTTTGGCGAGCATAATCATACTTCCACCGTGGCTCTGGAACAGATCAACATACGGATCCATACGGCCGGCAGTAGTCGGACCCATTGAACCGCAAGCCATTCCTGACGGAGTCTTTGCAGGACCAGCGTAATAGATAGGATGATCCTTGATATATTGAGGCAGATCTTCGCCCTTGTCCAGACGCTCTTTGAGTTTTGCATGAGCGATATCGCGACCTACAATGATTGTACCATTCAATGACAAGCGGGTCGAAACAGGATATTTGTCCAATTCCTTCAAGATGTCAGCCATTGGCTGATTCAGATTAATCTTTACAACCTCGCCTTCGCCGGCTTTGCGCAATTCTGCAGGAATCAGTTCGCCTGGATTGCTATCCAACTTCTCAATCCAAATACCTTCTTTATTGATCTTGCACTTGATGTTACGATCGGCAGAACAACTGACGCCCAATCCAACAGGACAAGAAGCACCGTGACGAGGCAAACGGATGATACGTACATCGTGAGCATAATATTTGCCGCCGAACTGTGCACCAAGACCGATGTTATGAGCTTCTTCAAGCACTTTCTTTTCCAGTTCCACATCGCGGAATGCACGACCGTACTCATTGCCTGTTGTTGGCAGATTATCATAATAATGTGTAGAAGCCAACTTCACTGTGAGAAGGTTCTTCTCAGCAGAAGTTCCGCCAATCACAAATGCAATATGATAAGGAGGACAAGCAGCTGTTCCCAGCGTCTTCATTTTCTCAACCAGGAATGGAACCAATGTATTCGGATTAAGGATAGCCTTCGTTTCCTGATACAGATACGATTTGTTTGCCGAACCACCACCTTTGGTTACACAAAGGAAGCGATACTCCATACCTTCGGTAGCTTCGATATCAATCTGTGCAGGCAAATTACACTTGGTGTTCACTTCATCGTACATAGTGAGCGGAGCGTTCTGCGAATAACGCAGATTCTCTTCTGTATAAGTCTTATACACACCCTTTGATAAAGCTTCTTCATCGCAGAAACCGGTCCAAACCTGCTGGCCTTTTTCGCCATGAATAATAGCCGTACCCGTATCCTGACAGAAAGGAAGCACGCCTTTTGCAGCCACTTCGGCATTGCGCAGGAAGGTCAGAGCAACAAACTTATCGTTGTCGCTTGCTTCAGGATCGCTCAGAATCTTTGCAACCTGTTCGTTGTGCGAACGACGAAGCATAAATGAAACATCACGGAAAGCTGTGTTTGCCAGCATCGTGAGTCCTTCTTTTGCAACCTTCAGAATAGGTTTGCCTTCGAACTCGGAAACGGAAACATAATCTTTTGTAAGCAAATAATACTCAGTCGTATCCGGTCCAAGCGGAAACATAGGCTGATACTTAAATGGAGGTGTTGCCATAGCGTTTATATTTTAATTAAATTGTTATACTTCAAAACTAGCATTCAATTACCCGGCAAACTTAGCAATTTTAACCCGAACAGGAAAAAATTTGCCTAATAACTTTATTTCCCCATGTAAAACATTTTGCATCCTATTCTTTGGTCTAACTCATACAAAGCCTTATATTTGCAGAAAAGAAATGAAAATTATGGAAGAGAGAATTACGCCCTATTATATTACAAAGCTTGCCGATAAAGAGATTTTTGTTTTCGGTAGCAACTTAAGCGGCAGTCATGGCGGCGGTGCAGCCCTGTTTGCCTATCAAAAGTTTGGTGCCGTTTGGGGACAAGGCGTTGGTCTGCAAGGACAATCGTACGGAATTCCAACCATGCAAGGTGGAACGGATACCATCCAACCTTACGTCGACGAGTTCATCGAATTTGCTCAATCTCATTCGGATTTGAAGTTTTATGTCACTGCCATCGGATGTGGCATCGCCGGATTCAGTCCGGAAGATATAGCTCCCCTGTTCAAAAAGGCGGTAGAAGTGAAGAATATTTATATGCCAAGCAGTTTTTGGGCTATTTTGAATATAAGATAAATGGAAAACAATCAGGATATTTATTCGCAGATTGATGCGCAGGTCTCCGAACTTTTCCATTCCTTGGAAAACCGGATGTCGCCCGAAGAAATGGCGCAAATCAAAACAGCTTATGCTTTGGCCAAGGAAGCGCATAAATTGCAAAAGCGCAAAACAGGCGATCCGTATATCATCCACCCCATAGCTGTTGCCCGCATTGTAGGCGAAGAATTCAAACTGGGAGCGAATCCCATCTGTGCAGCATTCCTGCATGATGTAGTAGAAGACACGCCATACACGATTGAAGATATAAAAGAACGTTTCGGCGACGATGTGGCTTTTCTGGTAAGAGCGGTCACAAAAGAAAAAAAAGAACACTATGAGATGTCCAAACAACTGGACAACTTCAAACAGATACTCGACTCCGTACATTATGATATACGAGCGCTACTCGTAAAGATTGCCGATCGCCTCCATAATATGCGCACACTGGAAAGTATGAGCGCCGACAAACAAATGAAGATTGCCGGCGAAACGGATTATTTTTATGCTCCATTGGCGAACAGACTAGGACTATACAACGTCAAGACTGAACTTGAGAATCTGAGTCTCGAATATCGTTGTCCACAAGAGTATGCTGTACTGAAGACCTCTATCGAAGAAGACGAGAAAGAGAACCGTTGCCGCCTTGATGCTTTCACAACCAAGATTGGCGAACTGCTGGCATCAAACCAGATCACTGCGCGTGTATATGTTGATTACCGCACGCCTTACAGTATCTGGCATAAGATGCAGGCTTCGGGTCGTGACTTCAAACATATTGATTATCGACATATTGTACACATCGTATTTCCTGACTGCGCACCTGTCACCGAGAAAAACCGATGTCTGCAAATCTATTCCATACTGACAGATGTGTTCAAAGAGAAACCCGGTGCAATGAACAATTATATCGATTCGCCCAAAGAAAATGGATATCAAAGTTTACATATAAAGCTTCTGAGCGCGGAAGGCGAATGGGAAGAACTTCATATCTCGTCAGAAAGGATGATATACAACTCTAAAATGGGCTGTATCAGCGGACGTACCGAAAACGGCGTTGACAACTGGATCAAGAAATTCAAGAATGTACTGCAGGATATAGCTTTTCATCAAAAAGAAGACGGGTTTATTGAGAATGTTGTTTCTTCGTTTTATACAGACGATGTACTGGTTTTCACACCAAAAGGACACGGCGTGATCTTGCCCAAGGATGCAACAGCGCTTGATTTTGCCTATGAGATTCACAGCAAGATTGGCGACCATGCGCAATATGCACGTATCAACGGGAAACTTTGCTCTATAAAAACCGTTCTAAAACGCGGTGATTGTGTGGAGATTGGCGTCAACAACTCTGTTGTGCCTAAGGCAGATTGGCTTACGCATGTGCTTACTTATAAAGCCAAGCGCCATTTACTTTCGGCTCTCCATCATCAGATTGAAGCCGAACCTTATCATCGATGTCCTGATTGCCATCCGCTACCCGGAGATGAAGTGGTTGGGTTTGTGGATGACGACCATACAGTGACTATTCATAAACGCGATTGCAGCACGGCTATCGCCTTGGCTTCCAAGCAGGGTGATTCAATCATCAGTGTAAACTTTGCCGAGAACATGAATGTTCTTTATCCTGTCAGTATCAGCGTCAAAGCGATTGACAGATACCATTTGCTAAGCGATCTTGTCGATGCAATCACTGAGAAACTCAAGCTCTCCATTGACGGACTGACAACGATTACAGTGGACGAGATTGTAGACTGCACCATCAATTTTGCGGTTCATTCCGTTCAGGAACTCAATAAAATCATCACATATATCAATCAGATTGAAAGTGTTGATGAGGTGCGCAGAAAAGATATAGGAAATCTATCCATCAAATAGTTATGAAGAAAAGAACGCTCTTTATATTCCTGGCAATCATATTGATTGAAACTGTGCCTTTATTTGCACAAATCAGTCATGGAGGACAACCGATGCCATTGAGTACTACAAAAAGTACCGGAGAATCACTGTATGTCGAAATGCCATATTTTGATTTGAAGGAGCAATTGCATCAGGATTCTCTTGAAGCACAGGACTTAAAAAGCGGGTTCCGTTTTGCATACAAGTTTATCACGGATTATACTCCGGAGAATTCCGGAATACACTTTACTACAGCTGATGGCACGCGCGTTTGGCGATTAGGCATTCATTCTGCTAATGCTTATTCCATTAACCTTCTATTCAGCAAATATGAATTGCCTGAAGGTGCAAGCCTCTTTCTTTATAATGCTGACCAGACTCAAATTATTGGTTCGTTCAATCATTTAAATAATTCAGAACAAGGAATATTGCCCATCAGGCCTATTGATGGAGACCGAGTAATTGTTGAATATCAAGAACCTGAGAATGTTGCTTTCCATGGGCAACTTCAAATTGGTGAAGTCAATCATGGATACCGCGATCTGCGTTCATATAATGAACCTCAAGCCAATGCCTCCTATTTCTTTTGTATGAATCCGGTATCGTACTATCAGAAGCAGACAAGCTTATACAACAATATTGCCCGCAGTGTCGTTCTGATGATCATTAACGGGAACACCTTATGCACCGGATCATTAGTCAATAACACGCTTAATGACAAAAAGCCTTATGTACTCACAGCATCACATTGTCTTAACGATAATTTTATTGTCGATTACTCTGACTATGAATATATGGCTGGAAGCATTGTCTTCTTCTTTAACTATGAAACGCCAACCTCTTCGGCTGATATACGTGGAACGGAAGAGATGTCGATGGCTTCGTCGCACTATCGTGCAGCAAACTCAGTGACAGATATGGCTTTGCTTGAGCTCACAGAGATACCTCCCATCTATTATCGCCCCTATTATTCCGGATGGAATGTTAAAGATGTTGGTGAACCTCCTTACACCGGAATTCACCATCCAAGAGGATCCGTCAAACGAATCAACATAACAGATACTGTACCCATATTAAAAGACTTCTTTGTCGACTATTACGGTTTTAAAGGCAAAAACTTTTGGAATGTAACAAGATGGCTTTCAGGAACTACTAAAGGCGGATCTTCCGGATCTCCTCTTTTTGATGGGAATAACAGAATAATCGGCGCTCTTACAGGCGGCGATCCTACTTCATCCTGCAATAATCCGATAAACGACTACTATTACGCATTGAGTCAAAGTTGGACTGTTTCGGATAATATCAACAAGCAACTCAAACATTGGCTCAATCCAGAAGGGAGTAATGATAAACTGACTTGTGACGGACTCGACCCATATGAGTCGAACCCTTGTTACCGTTTGAGCAATATCAGAGAGAATAGTGATATAGATTCTACTGAAGCTGCTCTTATCAATAATAAAGCAAATGATTATCTGTTTGGAACAAATTCAGTAGGAATAACAGAATATGCCGAACATTACAAGTTAAACGGAAAAGCACGTATTTATGGCACTTACATTGTATGCCCCGCCATAACCTCGCTTACAGGATTCAAGGTTGAAATCAAGGTGTATAATAGTATTAATGGAAAACCGGGAAACATTCTGCTTGCTGAAACATTTAATCCAACTATTCAATATTACTCAACATCTGACAGTATTTTGACGACAATGAATAAAGAACTCAAGATTAATGCGGAAAGTTTTGTCCCGTTTTCTTCTAAGATATATGCTTCCGGTGAATTTTTCGTTGGTTACAATATTACGCCTGTCCAGTATACTAAATTTACTGTCTTCAGCCTTAAAAAAGGCATGATTTCACAGAACACAGCTTGGATGAAATATAACAACAATTGGATTGAAGCTTCCAACTACCCGTCACAGGGTTTTGCAACCTCATTGTATGTCGATCCTGTTATCCAATATATTACACCTACTGAAAATGAGTCGATATCAGCATCTTCTGATGTTCAAATCACTTTTGATGCTGATGCAAGGACTCTACATATATCTTTATCAGAAATCCCGAAAGAATGTCATGCGAGTTTGATTTCTATAGATGGAAAGGTCTTGAAAAACTGGAAAATCGATGAACAGAAAACCATTCATCAACTAGAACCTGTCCAGCCGGGCGTATATATTATACAAATAATTGATAATGGTAAGCAATTCGTGCGAAAGATTTTACTATAAAGTGTCAAATTGACTCCATTTATTTTGTAGAACTGCTCAAGAAGCAGGTTAATAAGTATTAAATCGACAGATTTTGATAACTATAAGCCACATGCAATAAAAAAATGGTTTAAATTTGCGTTATGAAAAACGTTTAAACAAATTAGTAAGTGAATTATTACAATAACATTTTAAATAAATATCAGATCATGAACAAAAAGTATTTAGTGCCATTCCTAGTATTGGCCGCAATTCTGACCCTTTCATCTTGCTCAAGCAAGTTGAAACCGTTAGCAAGTGAGTACATTAAAGCTGAACCACAGCCTTTAGAGGCTATCGGTGGTAAAGTACCTGTAACAATCAACGCTACTTTCCCAGCAAAATGGTTTAATAAAAAAGCTGTTGTAACTGTAACTCCTGTTCTTCGTTATGAAGGCGGTGAAGCTTGGGGAACAGCTTATACCTATCAAGGTGAAAGTGTAAAGGGAAATAATCAGGTTATTTCTTTGAAAGATGGTGCTAACGTAACCATGAAATCAAACTTTACCTACAAACCAGAGATGAAGAAATCTGACTTGTATCTGACTTTTGATGCAAAGATCAAGAACAAAACAGTTAAATTGCCAGAAATTAAAATTGGTGAAGGCGTTATCGCTACATCAGAATTGGCAAACGCTGCTACAGCAAATGCAGCTCTTGCAGCTGACAAGTTCCAACGTATCATCAAGGAAGCTCATAATGCAAACATTATGTTCCTTATCCAACAGGCTGAACTTCGTTCAAAAGAATTGACGAAAGATGAACTGAAAGATTGGAAGAACACTGTAAAAGATGCAGAAGTTGCTCCTAACCAAAATGTAGCTGTTGAAGTTCAAGCTTATGCATCTCCTGATGGTGGTGTAAAGCTGAACACAGGTTTGTCTGAAAAACGTGAAAAGAATACAAGCAAGTATCTTGCTAATGAATTCAAGAAGATGGATGTTAAAGCTCCGGTTGACGCTCACTACACAGCTCAGGACTGGGACGGTTTCCAGGAATTGGTTTCAAAATCTAACATTCAAGATAAAGACCTCGTTCTTCGCGTCCTCTCAATGTATCAGGATCCTGAACAACGTGAAAAAGAAATCAAGAACATCTCTGCAGTATTCAGCAAATTGGCTGACGAAATCCTGCCGCAGTTGCGTCGTTCTCGCTTGACAGCTAATGTTGAAATCATTGGCAAGTCTGACGAAGAAATCAGCAAATTGGCTAAAGAAGATCCTTCTAAACTGAATGTTGAGGAAAGCTTGTATGCTGCAACATTGACAAACAACGATGCAGAAAAATCTGCTATCTACAACAAGGCTACAGAACTTTATCCTAACGATTATCGTACATGGAACGATGCTGGTATGATGGCATTCCACAATGGCGATTTGAGCAAGGCTGAAGAATTGTTCAGCAAAGCTAACTCTATTCAGAATAACCCTGAAGCAAACATGAACTTAGGTCTGATCGCTTTGACAAAGGGCGACCAAGCAAAGGCTCAACAACTCTTCGGCAGCGCATCTGGCGTTAACGAATTGAGCGAAGCTCTCGGTGTTCTTTATTTGGAACAGGGCGACTATGCAAAAGCTGCTAATTCATTCGGTTCTGTAAAGACAAACAATGCTGCTTTGGCACAGATCTTAACAAAGGATTACAGCAAGGCTGCTCAAACATTGAACGCAGTTTCTAATCCTAGCGCAATCACTTCTTATCTGAAGGCTATCGTTGCAGCTCGTACAAATGACGCTAGTGGCGTTATCAGCAATTTGAAATCTGCTATCTCTGCCGACAAATCTCTTGCTAAAGAGGCTTTGAACGACTTAGAGTTTGCTAAATATGCAACCAACAGCGATTTCACATCATTGGTAAAATAATCTGACAATCAGATAAACAATAAAAGACTGGGTTCAAAATTGAACTCAGTCTTTTTCATTTCTATACCAGCCTTTGAAACCATACCCTAACAGATAAAACAAAAGAAATACCTGAATCCGACAAATATTTATACATTTAAGCCAAATTCATACGAAAAGACTCCGCCTCTTTTCTTATATTTGGCATTCATTCAGAATCAAATAAAACGATATGATAGCAAAGAGACAACTTAAATTTTGGCCCATAGCATTGGCTTTTATAACTTTGCCCGCACTGGCACAAAAAACAGATTTGGTAAATCCAATCATTGGTACAAATGGAATGGGACATACATTTCCCGGTGCATGTGTTCCTCATGGAATCGTTGCAGTTAGCCCTGACACCGATACTATTCCGCATAATATCAATGGCGTATATCAACCGAGAGCTTACGAATATTGTGCAGGCTATCAATACAAAGACAGTTCAATAGTTGGTTTTAGTCACACGCACTTCAGTGGAACAGGCCATTCGGACTTGGGAGATATCTTACTGATGCCTTTTACCGGTCAAGTACAAGTAAATCCCGGAACGGCCACTGATCCTGATAGTGGATACCGCTCACGTTTCAGCCATAAAACAGAAAAATCACGTCCCGGATATTATGAAGTGATGCTTAGCGACGATCAGATTAAAGTTCAACTAACCGCAACCGAACGTGCCGGCATTCACAAATACACGTATCCTTCTAGTTCAAAGCGCCAAGTTTTATTAGATCTTAACCATGCTATATATAATTATGATGGCAAAGTCCTTTGGGCAAGTTTGCGTGTTGAAAACGACACATTAATCACCGGTTACCGCATTACTAACGGCTGGGCTCGCGAAAACTACACCTATTTTGCCATATCTTTCTCACAACCTATTTTACATTATGGCTACACCGATCGGGCAAAAGTAAACTATGCAGGTGGTTGGCGGAGATTTGATACGAATCATGATTTTCCAGAAATAGCAGGGCGCAAAGTCATTACCTATTTTTCTTTTGGAAATGACAACCACTCAGAACTAGAGATAAAAGTTGGACTCTCTGCTGTAAGCACGGAAGGAGCCTTAAAAAATCTGCAGGCAGAAACAACAGGAAAATCATTCAATGAACTCTGTAGCGAAGCTAACCATAAATGGGAACAAGCCTTATCGGTCATTGATGCAAAAGGGAATGCAGATCAAATGACGATGCTTTATACTTCGCTCTATCACACAATGATAAACCCATCTATCTATATGGATGTAGATGGACAATACCGAGGATTGGATCAAAACATACATCAAGCTGATGGTTTTACCAATTATACGATCTTTTCTCTCTGGGATACTTATCGTGCCTTGCATCCACTATTCAATATTATTGATAGAAAAGCAAATACCGATATGGTGAAGTCAATGATCAAACACTATCAGCAAAGCGTTCATCACATGTTGCCTGTTTGGTCGCACATGGCAAATGAAAATTGGTGTATGACTGGTTATCATGCCGTGTCAGTACTTGCTGATGCTATTATAAAAGGATTGCCTATTGACAAAGAGGAAGCATTAAAAGCTATGATAAGCACCGCTAATGTACCTTATTATGAACATACTGACCAATATGTAAAATATGGTTATCTACCTTATGACTACTCGCAAACAGCAGCATCTACAACCTTGGAAAATGCATACGAAGACTGGGCTATTTATCACACAGCACAGCTTATGGGAAAGGAAAAGATTGTCGATGAATACAAGGCACGCGCCGAATCATTTAAAAATGTATTCAATCCATCACTTGGATTCGTTTGTCCTAGATATAAAGACGGTAGCTGGAAAAAAGACTTCGACTTGTTAAGTACCAGTGGACAAGGATTTATCGAAGGCAATGCTTGGAATTATTCCTTCTATGTTCCGCAAGATCCTATGAGCCTGATCAATCTAATGGGTGGAAATAAACGGTTCATACACAAGATGGATTCTCTTTTTACAACAGATCTGCCTGATAAGTTCTTTGCTGAGACTGAAGACGTGACACGCGAAGGATTACTCGGTGGATACGTACAAGGGAATGAACCAAGTCATCATATTCCATATCTCTACTCGTGGACCACACAACCTTGGAAAACCCAATATTGGATCAGAGAAATAATGAATCGCATGTATCGTAACAATATCAATGGATTATGCGGTAATGACGACTGCGGCCAAATGTCGGCATGGTATATTTTCTCAGCTATGGGATTCTATCCAGTTTGTCCGGGAACAGACCAATATGTTATCGGAGCCCCTTATCTTCCTTTTATGAAAATCAATTTGGATAATGGGAAATCATTCGTCATAAGCGCTCCAAAAGTGAACGATAAAAACAGATATATCAAATCTGTCAAACTTAACGGAGAAGTATATACAAAAGCATATATCACACATAAGGACATTATGAATGGAGGAAAACTGGAGTTTGAAATGACTTCTTCACCTAACAAAAAGAGGGTATTTTCTAAAGAAGAAAAAGCGTATTATTTATCAAACACATTATGAAACATCTTCTTTACCTCTGCATTCTTTTGCTTGCTTCACAGACCATATTTACCGAAGCGTTCAGTAAATCCACAAGGCCTATCAAGCATACATACAGATTGATACACAATAATGATGGTAGCGATCTGTTAGGAAACATTTGGTTTAACAGACGACCTCTGACACTGGCAGATTTGGACTCTTGCGTAGATCTGGTAACAAAAAATACACCGGTAACAACCTATATGATTTGTACGGGCAGTGACTTTTTCTACGTCCCTTCAAAATACGGACATATCATGGGCGACGATTTAAATGGAACACTCAGTTGTGGAACCGACACGCTATTTCATCATTATTATGACAATGCTATGTACTTGCAACGAAATGGAACCGACTTGGTAAAAGCGACCTTAACACGTGCGAAGAAAAATGGCAAGGAAACATTTATTACCTATCGGGTAAACGACCTACATTTTAATGATACAACCATGCATTGTCCGATTTATTACACAGACTGGTGGTTGAAACATCCGCAATATTGGGTAAATGATACAGCTCAGGGATGGCACAGCGCAGGAGCACTTGATTTTGAACATCAAGAGGTTCGCGGTCATAAACTGGCTATCATTTCGGAACAATTAGAAAACTATGCTGATTATATCGACGGATATGAACTCGATTTCATGCGTTTCTTTGTCTACTGCAAACCTGGCCACGGAGAATCTATTGCTCCGGATATGACGCAATGGATGCGCGAGATTCGTAAAAAAGTAGATGAAATATCCATTCATAAGCACAAGAAGATTTTACTCACTGCAAGAGTTGCTCCTACTCTTGAAGCAAATATGTCGAGAGGATTGGATGTACGTCAGTGGCTTAAAGAAGGTTTACTCGACTTTATTACCATTGGAATCCACTTGCGAAACGATCCGCAGATTCCTGTTGGTACTTTTAAAAAAGAGTTAGGGAAAGACCTAAGGATCCCATTATATGCCAGTAATGATGTTGTCACTAACAAACAGGTTGAACCGCTTTCACATGGCATGTACCGAGGAGTCTGTTCTTACATTCTGTCACAAGGTGCAGATGGCATGTATCTATTCAATTTCTATTTTGGAGAATATAACAAATACAATGGCCAATATCACTTGGAAGAAGGCGGACAAGTTTGCCAATACAGAATGCCTCAACTACTACATGAATTGGGATCGCTCAAAGCTTTAGAAGGACGAAATATAATCTACTCTCTTTCTGAAGGTCATGAAGAATATGGCATTCATCCTAATTCTCCATTGCCATTATCTATTCTACCTGATTCAACAAAATCAGCGTCAATCTATGTAGGTGATATGATTTCTATTCAACGACCGAAAGAAGTTATATTATTCTACCGTCAAAGTAAGCCGGGAAAATTTCATATCACACTTAATGGAACAGCCGCAATTCAGGAAAAGCCCGAATATACTTCCTTATATGATCGTAATCATGGGCTTATCGATACTGATCAAGAAATTGCATTAATCTTTCCTGCATCAGCTGTTTGTCATGGTGAAAATATAATTAGATTTACTTCAGAGGATACAAATAGCGGAATATTCATCCGTCGAATTGAACTTGCTCTCAAATATGGAGATGTAAAAACACATGGATATTTCTAAAGAATTTGCTACACAATCATAAGAAAAAGGTCGTAAAGGAATTCCCTTCGCGACCTTTTTCTTATACAAATTACATCAGCGTCCTCCAGGACCGCCACCTTGTCCGCCACCGGAAGTAGTTCCAACAGTAACAACCTGTCCACTAGATGTAAAACTAAAGCTTGTTGCCGAAGTTCCGGCAGTATAAGTTCCACCACTCAAGTAGCCTCCAAAATCAGTCGTTGCACCCGAATAACTTCCTCCTGTATAAATTGTATATGTAGCAGTTCCAAAATTTGGAGTACTGATAAGCATATAATTCTGAGATAAAGTCTCCTGCATGGTGAAATCCAGAATATCTGTACCACTAGCATTTTGTATATGGATCAAATTTCCTTGTGTTGCACTATTACCATAAACAACGGCTCGCTGTGCTCCTGAAGCACTAGTATTGATAAGACTTGCAATACTGTTCATCTGTCCTCCCATCGAAATAATTGTACCACCGGTAATCGTGATTCCTTGAGACGAATCCGTATCAAGTCCTTCCTCCGGAGAATTTGCCCCAATAGCTACAACAAGACCACCACTGATATGGATCTTTCCATTTGAATCAATACCATCGTTATTAGAAGCTTTAGAATATACTTTCCCGCCTGTAATCACAATATCACTCGTGGCATTTATACCATCATCATACGTTTTACACGTAACAGAACCGCCATGAATCGTAAGGATATCTTTACTCTCAATGCCTTCACCTCCTTCAGACTTTGTTGATGTATTTATTGTTCCATTATTGATAGTTATATCACCTGTAATCTTGATTGCCTTACACTTTGCATCCAGACTACTACTATATTTAAATAATGCACCACTTGTAGTTGCATTAAGTGTACCGCCATTCATTACAAAGGTCCCTTCAATATTAACACCTTTACCTCCATTACCCGTACTCGTTGCTGTGATATTTACAGTTGAAGTTGAATCTGTACCAATCACAAGATTACCGTCAGCTTTAATAGCACTTGACGAACTGATGTCAGCTTCATCACTATCATAATAAGCATTACCAGAAGTATTCGCGACTATAGTTCCACCCGTAAAAGAAATATTTCCATCAAAATTCATTCCTTTACCTGCTGCACCTGCCGCATCGATAGTTATATTCCCACCTGAAATATTTAAAGAGGCTGTTCCTTTCAATCCTGTACCACATTTACCTCCAGGATTCAAAATGAAAGTACCACCCGTTATCGTCATGTCGCGAGTAATGCCTGTGCTATCACTTGAAGTCTTGAAGCAATCGCCATCTGTAGTCGTAATTGAATAAGTTCCATCGCTTACATCTATAGTACCTTCCTCCGCTTCAATACCATCACCAGAAGATGTTATGGTCATATTTCCGCCAGTACCTGTAAAAGTATCACCATGAATGGCATCTTTGACAGCTGCAGAAACAACAATCGTTCCACCATCAATTTCAATATCATTATCGGCGCAAATAGCATGCTTATAATTTCCTGTAACTTTCAAAGTTCCATCACCACTGAAGTACAATTTCCCCTCAGAAAAAATGGTTCCTTTTTGATCATAATCCTGACTACTATACGAAGTTCCATCAGCAAGTGTATTTGTCGTACCGGAAGTCAAAATGATATTACAAGGTTTGCTTTGACTATTGATTGCCGGACCAGTAGGATTAGTCAAGGTCAAACCATCTAAATAAAGATCAAACTTTTTATCACTTGTAATAAGAAATGCACCATCGGATGAAGTACCTGAAAGTTTATACTGAATTCCTGCATCTCCCTTTGAAGTAATCGTAACATGTGCTCCACTTATCGAACTACTTACTACGTTCTGTAAAGCAGATGGAATCGAAACCGTAGCAGACGTCCCAGAATAAATAACCGAGACATAGTCTGAAGAAGCACTTACTGTTCCAAAAGTAATGCTATCAATATCTGCCACATTTATACTAGTAACACTGTTAGATACCGAAACATACATGATACTCTTATCCGTGTTAAAATAGACCGTATCAATATTTGCTACAGTAAATGATTGAGATGTACTTCCATTATGTACAATCATTTGTTTTTGTGCCCACATCGTCATACATGATGCGATAAATAAAAGCATATATAATACTCGTTTCATCTCTTCATGAATTTAAATGTTCGACCATTGACACTCAAAATATAAATGCCACTCGGATAATCACAGATAGAGATGACAGCCTCTGCCGGAAGAGTTTGCATATACATAACTGCACCACCCATATTATAAATGGCGGCAAGAGATCCTTGAGCGCCACTCACGAATAAAGCGCTATTTGATAGTTGTATGCTAACAGACGATGCTTTAATTGCTTCAGCATCTGTAATGATTTCCGTATTACTGAAATTAAAGCCATTCAAAGAAGAGAGAACGAACGAGTCGCTAGAACTTGTTGTGGTAACGATCATATTTCCATTAGAGAAAGTTATCTTCTGCACATCTGACAATACAAAAGATTTCGACCCATTCACAACCAAATAATTTTGAGCACATATTCCTCCACAGAAGATTAAAAGTGCCATTGGAATGAATAACACACGCTTAAGCATAAAATAATGATTATTAGTATTTGAAATAAAACAATATTTTTCATGCAAAAGTCACAAATGAACTTATTCATTCCAAAAGAAATAAACAGTCTCCAATTATTTCATCACGAACGAGACTTCTTTAAATGCGTAACGTTTTTGTTCTCCATTTCGAAGGACGAGAATCAAATGCCCACTAGGTTCGACATTCTTAATACATGCCTCAAATTCATCCCTGGCATCTTTAAAAAAATAATAGCCTTTACCACGATACAACGAAGCAGAATATTGATTGCGGATATTTTCATTTGCTCCTTGTATCAAAGCATTATAAAGTTTAAAGAAACAAGACAGAAATATATCCAACGATTCATGAAGATCATATTCCTTTCCTGTAATTTGAGTTAATGAAACAGGGTTAGGTGCATTACTGATAAACTTTTTCTGATTTATGTTTATTCCTATACCAATAATAGAATTAATCAGTTTAGTTCCTGCAATATCATTTTCAATCAGCATTCCGCAAATCTTTTTATCATTCCAATATATGTCATTAGGCCATTTTACTGAAATTGGTTTCACAAATGTTTCTAGCATCTGTTGAACAGCTAATGCTGAAATTTGAGAAATAAGGAATTGTTGATTGGCTGGTACAAAATCAGGATGTAAAAGGACACTGAACATTAAATTCTTGCCTGCTTCTGATTCCCAACTATTGCCGACTTGGCCTTTTCCATGGGATTGAAATTCAGATATTACAACTGTACCTTCAGGCAAAATTTCCTTTTCCAATAAATCATGCATGTAATTATTAGTCGAATCCGTTTCTGTAAGACGGATAATGCGAGGAGAACTACTTATTTCCTTCATAATCGATATCTTTATACTTATTTCTTATTTTCAATGGTAATTTAGTTATTACCTCACCGTATGAATGCCGGATCCAGCATAAAATTTCTGCATCCGGCATATCGCGCTGCAAGTAGATAGAATTCCAATATTTCTTATTAAAATGGAAAGCCCCTTCTACTGCTGAATATTGTTGTCGCAAAGTTTCTACATAATCGGCATTGCATTTTACAGCAATCATTGGTTCTGCCGCATCAAGAGGCAATAAAAGAAACATCTTCCCTTCAACTTTAAAAACAAGTGAAACGTCATCAAAGGGAAAGCACTCCGTTACATTCGGTAAAGAGAGGCAATAACCACGTATATCTTCTATATTCATCATATCATTTACTAATTGCAAGGTGCATAAAAAGCATCTTTGATATGGTCAATCTGATAGCCATTTTCTGTCTGTATCAAAGAGATAATATCAAAGCGAACTGACAAAGCCACGTTCATCAAACGGGCATAAGCATCGGCAGAGGTAACAATACGGCGAATCTTTGCTGAATTGACAGCCTCTTCCGGTGAAAGCAAATAATCATCGGCACGAGTTTTCACTTCCACAACAACCAATTCCCTACCATCCACCGCAACAATATCCAACTCATAATGATGCCAATGCCAATTTGTACAAGCAATCACATAACCCTGCTGTTCCAAATATCGGCGAGCCACTGCTTCGCCTTCTTTCCCCATTTCATTTGTATGCGCCATAGTCCCAGTTTCATTATTTGCAAAATGCAAAGATAATGTAAACCGAGAGCATATCTCCATGCTTACTTGAAAGTTTTACCTATATCCAAGCTATTTTTCACCTATTTTCTTTTTTATCTGCTCATTCAGACTTACTTTTGCAACATGAAAAAAAAGATATGCAAATATTCGCCTTCACGTCCTGACCATCCACGTGTACACAGGATCGACTTTATGCTCAACGATGACGAGTATAAGACGATACAGCATTATCTGAAAAAATATAAGATTACCAATAAATCCCGTTGGTATCGCGAAACAATCCTTTCACATGTTATTAAAACATTAGAACTCGATTATCCAACTCTGTTCGACGAAAAAGAAATGCGAAGATGAATCCTTTTAACGATGAATATTTTATGAAACAAGCTCTATCTGAAGCTCAACTGGCTGAAGAAGAGAATGAAGTGCCTATTGGTGCTGTCATCGTATGTAACAATAAAATTATTGCTCGGGCACATAACCAAACGGAACGTCTTGCCGACCCGACAGCTCATGCCGAAATGTTGGCTATCACTTCCGCAGTAAGTGCTTTAGGGGCTAAATATCTAACAGGATGCTCTCTTTATGTTACAGTTGAGCCATGTGTAATGTGCGCTGGTGCTATTGGATGGTCACAATTAAGTACAATCGTTTACGGCGCTCCAGATGAGAAACGAGGATTCACTCTTTTTGCACCAAAAGCCTTTCATCCGAAAGCGATTGTCCGCCGAGGTGTTATGGAAAAAGAATGCATTGCACTCATGCAAGATTTTTTTAGAAAAAAACGATGAGAATCACTCTAGAGGATGAAGTAGACTTATCAACTTATTTCACATCCTCATAATCCACATACTCACCATCTTCCTTTGTGAAAATCTTTTTATGAGAAGCTTCTGTCTGTTGAGCTTGTTCTTCTCTCGAGGTTGCATTGTTATTGCTTGTACGATGGCGATGAGTTTCTCTTTTACGATCATTGCTGCTTCCAAAAAGAATATTTTTGAATGTGCGTACGACAGAGAATCCTAACAAGAAAAGCATCAGGATAAAAAGAAAAAACAGCATAAAGAAAAACTTGAACATATCTAAAATCTATTATTAATTCATATCATAAACAGCAACAGACAAGGGTTGGTTTATTTCCCCTTGTTAAAAATAGACAAGAGGATATACAGAAGCATCGTTCCCGTAATCCCTAACAAATGGAAGAATGCAATAAAAACAATTCCACAAATGACCAAAATATAACGACATTCATTGCCCTTCCATCGCAAAGAATGAATCTTCAAGGAAAACATAGGGATCTCAGAAACAAGTAACAGCGAAGTTACAATAGCCAATAACGAAAAACCTATTACAAAAGCCACCGGCTGAATCGAAACAAAAGGCAGCATTGCGCATGTCAATGACGACCAAAAGAGGGCATGTGCCGGAACAGGCAAACCGATGAAAGAGGTGGTCTGACGGGTATCAATATTAAACTTTGCCAATCGCAATCCGGAAAATACCGGTATTACAAAAGCAACATATGGTATATATGAACCGGTAGGATCGCCAGTCATACAAGTACATGTTTGCTGTAAAAGACTAAAGAGCATGAATCCGGGTGCAACTCCGAAACTTACCACATCACCCAACGAATCCAATTCCTTTCCCATAGGGGAATAACATCTAAGAAGTCGAGCCACAAGTCCATCACAAAAATCAAATACAGCAGCAATGATAATCCACAATGTTGCCATTTCCAAATGACTTTCCAAGGCCATCACACAAGCAATACACCCTGACAACAAATTACAACAAGTGATTATATTAGGTACGCTCCTTTTAATATTCATTATCTTATATTTTTACGATGCCATTCCATTTGGATTTTTTCCTAAACGGGCAATAGGCGTCTGATCGCCTGTAACTTTTTCATCCATTTCCACCAGCAATTCGGTACCTAGAGGCAAATATACATCAACGCGCGAACCGAATTTAATAAAGCCCATCTGCTCATTGACATTACAGACTTCGTCTTCTTTAGCATAAGTAACAATGCGTCGCGCCATTGCCCCTGCAACCTGACGAGTCAAAACTTCTATTCCACTTTTTGTAGTAATGACAATAGAAGACCGTTCGTTCTCAATGCTACTTTTGGGGAGATATGCGGCCCGAAAACGGCCATTCTGGTGTCTGACAAGCTTCACTGTTCCGTTTACTGGAAACCAGTTGGCATGTACATTAAAGATAGACATAAATATCGATATCTGCAGACAACGTCTATGCAGAATCTCATTTTCCATTACCTCTTCGATAGCTACAATTGTACCATCGGCAGGGGCAATCACCAGTCCTTCTGAATCATAAGGGAAGCGTCGATACGGACTTCTAAAGAAATTCAAAACAAGCAGAAACAGAACACCTGTGACGAAAGTGACTGTATAGAACAACCAACCCCGACCAATCGTATGATAAATACCAACGTCAACGATAAAAAATATTGTAAACAACGTCAGCAATAATCCTGTTCCTTCTCTATGTACTTTCATTCGCAATCAACACAAGCTTTAATCAAAGAATGTGCAAAAATATTCATTTTTACTGAATAACAAAAATATATCAGCCATTCACCGCTTCTATTTTATTTAATTCTATATACCACAAGTAACCTTCCACCCGATTATATCCCATTTCGCCAACCAGTTTCATATAATTCCGAACCTGCCTATTATAACGTTTATCAGGATGAATACCGAATTTATAGTCAACAATCACTACACGATCATTTGCAATCATCACGCGATCCGGACGGCGCGAAAAAACTTTTCCAAAAAGTATGTCAACTTCATTAAGAACTCTCATAGAGCCATCAAACCAATGCCCGGCGTCAGGAATATCGAGCAATCCATTGATTCGTTCTGATATTTCTTTTGTTTCTTCCGGAGTGATTACTCCAGTCATCTGATAGGAATCTAAAACACCGGCAATATTATCACGCGTTTCTATCCTACTCAATATTTCATGCATCAACGCTCCATGCTTACGCTTTGAATCATCAACAAGGAAATCTTTTCCATGAAGACGAAGCCGCAAACGATCACCTGGCGAAACAAAACTCAACTGATGCATCATTATTTCCTGTATTTCCTCACTATCGTGCGATACAGATGGGTGCCACCAACTGCCCAGTTCAAATATTCCTTCTTCCGAATTGAATGGATCAGTTAACGATATGAGTCTTTCGCCTGCGCCCGTCTGTGTAAAACCTGAAGATAATACAGACCAGATTACGTCCGAAACAAGCGACATCTTATCAGAATTACCTTTTTGCTTCTCTCCTTCCTGTGGTTGCGGAGCAAAAACGATCAGTTCTTCCTTTGCCCTGGTGAATGCCACATAGAGCACATTCAGATTGTCAATAAAAGCATGCATCCGCTCCCGGAAATAATCCTCTGCAAAATGTGTATTGCCCAAGTTCGTTTCATAGCGTACAGGAAGCAGATGAAACTTATTGAATGGCGCTGTCTCTGGATGGCACCACATAATAACAGGCAGCGTCCCACCCGTTCTATTATCAATCATCCAATCACAGAACGGGACGATCACGGCCTTAAAGCCAAGTCCTTTAGCCTTATGTATAGTCATAATCCGCACAGCATTCTGTCCATCAGGAGTAGCGATTGACTTTTTACAGCCTTTTTCATCCCACCAAGAGAGAAAATTACTGATATCGGAATTCTTCTTTCGTGAGAAATCGAATACCATATCCAGAAATGCCTGTAAAAAGACTTGCTCTCCGGCACCGAAATCATCCTTGAACAAACGACACAGGCTTTCTACCGTTTCATAAAAAGACTGATTTGCCAAATCTTGCAGAACCGCCTCAACATTCTCACCTAACCGCGGCTCTTCATGGCCAAAGCTTCCCTTCAGCACCTGATAGCCATACAAAGCAATCATGTGGCTCGTAATATCGGCGGGATTCTTCAGATATCGCAATACAGATACCAGGAAGCGCACAGCCGCCGAACTGCTTACAAATAACGATTCATCGGATATGACATCATAACTGTAAAGTTCCGAAGGATGTTCGTCCTTATACTTTAGAAGATAAGCAGCCACATCCGCACCTTCAGAATTGGTACGTACCAAAATAGCCATATCGCGCAAAGCGTATCCGTTATCCTGAAGTTGTTCGAGCGTCTTCGGAATTTGTTCAAGTGCCTGCTGATCCCACTTTTTGCCACTGTCATCCTTTTGAGGAAGAAACGTCATCATCACATGTCCTTCCTTTGATTGGAAAGACTGCGGCACTTGCTGATAACAGTTGCTGTAAGCCGAAAGTATGCGATCGGCATATTTTTGCTGTTTCTCCATGCTTAGCGATGAAGTGACGAGTGTTTCGTTATACAACTGCTGCATCAATTCAGGGATTGCGGTAAAAAGTGCATTGTTGAACTCCACGATATTCCGACAACTACGCCAATTTTCCTGCAACGTTTCCTCGCGCAGCATCTGTGGTGAAAAATCATGCTTCACAGAACTGTCGAGCAAAGTCCAGTCTGAGTTACGGAATCGATAAATACTCTGTTTCACATCGCCCACAATCAGATTATCGCCGCCGTGCGAAAGACTTTCTTCAACCAGCGGCCGGAAATCCTCCCACTGCATACGACTCGTATCCTGAAATTCATCAATCATGTAATGCTCAACCTGAGTACCCGTCTTTTCATAGATAAACGGAGCATTGCTGCCATCGATCACTCGATGAAGCAGTTCGGTCGTATCGGCAATCAGCATGACGTTGTTTTCTGTCCGATAATCACTGATTTCAGAAGATACGTCGGTCAGTATTCCCAGCGTATCGTAATATTTTATTATTGCCTTTGCTGTATTATAGTCGGTCAGATTACCAAATAATGATATGACCGCCTTGACGCAATCGTTCAAACCGTTGTTATAAGCTTGGTCAATACTCTGACTCACACCCGGATCGGTTTTCTTTGTCGTCCAGACATCCAGATTATCAGCAAAAGAAATAAAGGTATTAGACGGTGCTTTATTATCCCCTTTATATAGCTTCGCAAAGAAATTCATTGCTGAATTTGTACCACCTTTGAAGTCGGTCGTTTCCAGTCCATAGCGATGAATGATAGCCAATGCGCGCTCACCCAGTTCTTTCTTTTCTTTTTCAATAGCACCGATAAGTTTGCGCAACTCTTTTTGAAATTCGTTCAGCGACTGTTTGTTGGTAATATCTTGGGTCACCTCTTTGCCAAAAGCCTTATAGCTTTCTTTAAACAGTTCGCGGCTCAACGTCTGTATATCCCGCCGCAGATCCCACGAAGAACCCTCTTCAATCTTTCCTTGAGCAAATCGGATAAGCCAACCCAACAATTCCTTTTTCGACGGATCATCAAGATGGGCAATCATACTGTCAATTACTTCCGTAAGCACCGACTCCTGGTCCATCTCAATCTCATAGCCTCCGGGCAAACCTATCTCGCGAGTAAAGGCACGCATTGTCTGCTGAAAAAAGCTGTCAATAGTACTCACATTAAAGGATGAATAATCATGAAGGATAGCAATAAGAATCGATTTGGCACTCCGACGCAACTGTTCCTCCTTCACCCGATAACGTTTACAAAGCATCTCCAAATAATCGGACTTCCGACCCGACGCCAAGAGATAAAGTTCGCCAATGATGCGGCTCTTCATCTCGTCGGTGGCTTTGTTGGTGAATGTTACGGCAAGAATATGCCGATAAGCACCCGGCGCTGAGAAAAGCAGCGTCAAATACTCGCCCGCCAACTTATGTGTTTTGCCGGAACCTGCTGATGCTCTGCAAATAGTCAGCATACTTTGTAACCTTCCTTCTTGAGTATTTCAGCCACTTTCGTCCGCAAATCGCCCTGTATCAGAATTTCGCCATCTTTGACGCTTCCACCTACGCCGCATTTCACTTTCAGCATCTTACCCAAAGCTGTCAGATCATCTTCCGTACCGCGGAAACCACTCACAAGTGTCACCGATTTACCAGCTCTATTACGCTTGTCGAGTGTGATGGACAAGCGCTGTTTTTCCTTCGAGAGTGTCTGTTCTTCAACTTGTTCTCCTGTATCGTATTTAAAATCCGGATTGGTGGAGTACATCACACCCAAACGGTCTTTCCAATCGTTATTCTTCATCTTTTCCCTTCTTTTAGTACAACATTCGATGACACTAAACGGTCTTCTTTTGTACAAAGATAATTGTTTACCTGGAAAATGGGCTTTATTTCACCCTGAATTACATACCAAAAGCCTAAAATGACCTTACTACAGTCTATCATTTAGTTCAAAAACTGTTTTAAGGGCTTACTACAGTCTGTCTTTGGCATTAAAAACAGTTTTTGATGCTAAAAACGATAAGAGGAAACCTAAAAATCAGATTTCAAACATTATCTTTGTGACATGTTTGATTTCGATTAATCGACAAAGTGATAGAAATAAAAGCGAAAAACAATATACAAAAGAGGGCAGTAATCTTGGGATTGCTGCTTGTCTTGTTTTCTATTGACTCAACAGCCCAAAAGGTTGACAGTCTTTCGGTAGCGCATCGCTACTATCACGCGCTCGGACTTGAATTCAGACCGGAATATGTATTTCCGTCCAACTCTTTTCTGAAGGGCGACAATATTTATAACAACCACATCAATACGGCTTTTTCCGGACATTTGAAATACGCATTCGGAGTACAACCCAACAGCATGACCGACCGGATATATAAAGGCGTTTACCAAGGTATTGGTGTCGCGTACTACAATTTCGGCGAATCGAAACTCCTAGGCAACCCTGTTGCTGCCTATCTGTATCAAGGCGCCCGAATCGCAGAGCTGAATCCGACACTGTCCTTCAATTACGAATGGAACTTCGGCCTTTCCTTTGGTTGGAAGCCTTACAATCACGACAGCAACTCAGACAATCTGGTGATCGGTTCGAAAGCCAACGCTTACATCAATGCTAATTTTTATCTGCGGCAAATGCTTTCGCGGCAGGTTGATCTGATCGCCGGCGTTTCGCTGACGCACTTTTCAAACGGGAACACAAAAATACCGAATGCCGGACTAAATACAACGGGCGTCAGACTCGGATTGGTGTATAATATAAACAGAAACGACAAATCTTCGTTCCAAACTCCAATTGTATGCGACATTCCTTATTTTCCACGCCATATCAGTTATGACCTTACTTTATTCGGTTCATGGCGTCGTGCGGGCGCAACGCTCCCCAATGGTGATAAGATTGCTTCAACAGACGCTTATACCGTACTTGGATTTAATTTTGCTCCAATGTATAATCTGAATTACCGCTTCCGCACAGGTCTGTCGTTGGACGGCGTTTATGATGGAAGTGCTGATCTTACAGGTGAAGAAAACGTCATGCCAATTGAACCACCTAAGGATCACCAGAAGATTCCTCCCTACACTTTTTACCAATCTGCTTTTCATAAACGGCTGGCTTTGGGTGTATCCGGTCGTGCCGAATATGTCATGCCATACTTTACGGTTGGAATTGGTTTGGGTGTCAACATTCTGCAAAGCAGCAGCGACTTGAAATCATTCTATCAACTGCTGGCTTTAAAGATTGATGTAACGCGCAACACCTACCTGCACGTTGGATATACCTTGAGGAACTTCCATAATCCGAATTATCTGATGCTCGGCATAGGCATTCGTCTACACAACAAACGACCGAAATTGGATTAAGAGATAGAATTATTTCTGGATAAGAACAGTTGCATAGGCGGCAATACCCTCTTCGCGACCTGTAAACCCTAGCTTTTCAGTGGTTGTGGCTTTGATTGAAATATCATCAGAATCGACTTGCAGAACTTCAGCCATGACGCGTTTCATTTCTGGAATATACGGATTCAATTTAGGTTTCTCGGCAGCAACCGTCGCATCAATATTCCCCAATGAATAACCGCGGTCGCGAAGCAGTTCCATTGTGTCGAAAAGCAATATCTTACTGTCAATACCGGCGTAACGCTCATCCGTATCCGGAAAATGATAACCGATATCGCGCATGTTTGCAGCACCCAGCAAAGCATCGCATATAGCATGAATCAAAACATCGGCGTCACTATGGCCCAACAATCCTTTCGTATAATCAATTTTCACACCACCGATCCACATTTCACGGTCAGGAACCAACGCATGCACATCGTAGCCAAAACCTACTCTGATTTTCATAATCCCATTATTTAAACAGGTTCTTCAGACCATCCATGTCGAACGACAAAGAGAAACGCAACGTCTGATCCAACGGGTTGCTCTGAACGGTACTGACCAGATAAGCGGCATCGAGCTGGAAAACACTCATGCGAAAACCGGCACCAAAAGAGAAATATTTACGATTGCCGACATTCTGGTTCTCATAGAAATAACCACCACGCATAAAGAACTGGTTGTTGTAGCAATATTCCAAACCAAGAGAAACCATTATCTCATCCAGCTCACCTTTGAAACCATTGGGAGAATCATGGAAGGACTTGAAGATACCGGCGATACTTCCCATCGTCTTATAATCTTCCTGACGCTTGCTGAAATCGGTATCCGACTCGCCATCTTTCTTAACCGGAACGCTTGGCACCATATATTTGCTGAATTCCAAATAAGCACCGATACTGTTATATTGGTCCAGCGGATAGAGCAAACCAGTACCGAGTTGCAGTTTCGTCGGAAGGAAATAGTTGGTTGTACCGCCATCGTAAGAAATCTTACTACCCATGTTAGATGCGTTATAACCCATGCTCCAAAGCGCTTCGGCGCCTCCCATCACGACATATTTTTCCAAATATCCCGAGATATCGGCAGCAACGGCATTGCCTGCATGCTTCTCATCCTGCGGATCGACACCCATATCCGAACGAATATACCTGAACGTAACACCCATTGAATAGCTCTCTGACAACTTGGTATTATAACCCAAATCGAAAGCCATTTCGTAAGGATTTGTATAAATAGGAACATCGCCTGTATTTTCTCTTTCAGCGACATCACCCAAAGAAAAATAGCGCAATGAAGCACCGATAGCTTGATTGTCGTTACGGCCAAACTTGTAATATCCGGTCAGATTAGCCAATGCCACATCGTTTACCAACTTACGCAACCAAGGTGTGTAAGAAAGAGAGACACCCGCTTTGCTCTCCATAAATGCATACTTCGATGGGTTCCAATATTGCGAGTTAATATCAGGAAGTGAACTGACACCATTATCACCCATACCACCGCCACGCGCATCAGGTGCGATTGAAAGTGATGGTACTTGCGTACTGATAGGTGCAAAGGTTGTCTTTCCTGACGATTCTTGAGCATACACAGCAACGCTTGCCAACAGGGCAAACATTATCATGATCAAACTCAATCTTGTTTTCTTTATCATATTGTTCTATTGTCGTTAAAAAGGGAGTCATTACTCCATGTTCGTTTTACATATAACTCAATCGGCGGTACTTTATTGTATCTTTATCTTTCTTTTGCACACGACAGACCGTTATGGCGCCAAGATAATGAACTTCTGCGCCTTGGTTGCTTCCTTAGATGCATCCGTACTGATTGCCGCACGATAAATATATATGCCCGGAGTAATGCGACCTCCAGCATTATTTGTTAGATTCCAAGTCACATCATACGACTTGAAGAGCTCGGAAGATCCCGATTCTTCATGTTTCCAAAAAAGCCTTCCCGTCAAGTCATAAACCATGATGCTCACTTTCATTTTACTTTCCGGACGATTATGATAGAGATGGAATGTTACGGTACTCCTAGCAGGACTCGGAGTTGCAATAATCTCCGTCAGGAAAGGCTTCAAGCCTTCGACAACCTCGAAAGTAAAGGTCCGTGTTGTTGAATTGTTCTGTACATCCCAAACACGGAACTCCGCTTGATGTGTTCCAACCGTCAATGTCGGAATCTGAAACTTTACTATTCCGGCACCGGAGCCATCCGTCAACAGTTCGTAATAACTATTCAGATTATAGCTCAATGTCGAAGAGCCATCAATCACCAACGTAATATCATGTCCGACACTGCTTCCCGTCACATTCACACCGCTCGCATCCCACAACTTAGCCACAAAATAAGGAGTTGTATTCACCTTTCCTCCATCAACAAAAGTCGAATCGTTCAAGTAAAGAGCACGAATTTCAGGACCCATTGTATCTTTATCAGCTGTTCCGTCTGTTCCGCCAACGATAAAATTCAAAAACGCACCTTGAGCTTCATTACCATGAATCGTATCAGAAGCATATAAATTCATCTTGCCAGCTGCATTTGAATAAGAGATATCTTTAGGAACAGTAAACGAAAAACTGAATTTTCCGCTACGTACGGAATCATTACCCATATATAATGTATTCGGATAATCCGTATAGCTGAATGTACTCCCGGTATTATTGTTATCAAGCGTCGTTACCGATACTTTGCTGTCTTTCACTGTCGGATTCAGAACGCCCGAAAAATCGGTAGCCAAATTGCCGTCGGCATTCAGTACTTCTCCTTCAACCGTCACCTTCTGCAATGCCTTAATCTTTATTGCATCACCTGTTGCCGAAGCGCCATTAACCGTAGTCACCTTCATCCTGTATTCAGGATACACAAGCTTCAACGCCGGATCACCAATCAGACAGAATCCCAACTTACGAACTGTATTCAATTCGCATTTTGTTTCCTTTATCACATCCCCCAAAGTGAGACGACGACCATTATTCTTTGTAAACAATTTCTCTATAAGCGACTCATTGATATCGAAGTTTGAATTCGAATAAGCTAAGCGGGCCGTAGTGAAAAGACCAATACCGCCACTTTTGGCACTCAGGAAAACATCTTCACCCGCAGAGGTATTCAAATCATCAAAACGGGTAAAATCACAAGTTGCCGTAATCCATAAAGGCAAACGCGTATATGTATACTGAGCAATATCCGATTGCTTGATTACTTTCTCATCGCTCAATGCCGTTGTATTTCCATGCCCGGTGTAATTAACCAGCATCAATCCATCTTTCAATGATTTCACCAAATTGGTTGTTACATCCGGATAGGTTGTCGTACCTCCTGTAAAATCTTTCTTGAAAGAATCAAAATAGAGCTTGTTAATCAGAAACTCAGGATAGTTTGTTTCCAGATACTGCGCCAGATTATCCGCCTGTTTCTCATGTGTCTGCGAAAAACCATCGGCACTGTTGCCATCGTCTGCCAGGAAACAAAGGTTATTCTTCCATGTGCCATACTGCGTATTGTTCATATAAGTAATCACCTTATCGACAGCAGCTGTAGCTTCGCTAAGCGTACGTACAGGAAAACGGCCAACACCAATATTCACATCCTTTGTAGCGAAGGATTTTGCATCATTGGCATCGTCCAGATATGCGAAATAATCATCTGCCACATACGACTCATCATTCAAAGACTCCTGAGTCTGATAGGTGAGCAACATATTAGTCATATCGACCTGTTTCCAATTGGTAGTCAACTGGCGATTATCAAATGAGCCGTCGCCCAACAACAGCAAATACTTAGGAGCATCGGTATCAGACGACTTGCGGTCATAAAACATCTTCATAAAACGACGTATTGCCGAAGCATCCGGCGTTCCGCTCGAAAACTCATTATAAACCTTTTCCGGTTGCACAACCTGTACCGATAGATTATCGTGCGTACGATGCGCACTCGCCAATCTTTCTGCCTGTTCGGCTAATGCCGGTTGAGCAAGAATAATCATATCCTGCTGAGACATGGCATGCAAGTTCTGATTCGTAACCTCTCCCACTGTCTCAGGAGCCGTAAGTTTAGCCGGATCGACTAAGGCGAACTCTCTCAGTGCAGAAGAACCAGGGATCGAAAAGGATAGTTCTGTTCCATTAAGCGTTGTCTCCATCAATTTAGGATTGACACCATCGGTCACATCGAACACCAACAATCCTGACGTAGCATTCTGGATAACAAAACGCGATGTATTGCCAATAGAACTTACACTTCTAAAAAGCGTATAAGCATCATAAAGTTGCAACGTACGAAACATCTGCAGACAGAAATAGTTAAGACGTACGTTCTTATGTCCTGCCGTGTTATATTGGATGTTAACCGTTGTATTCTCAGTTTTGTCGCCACTCCAGGTTACCGTCTGATTCAACTCACGGGCCATAATATATTCAGAAGTGTTCTGTGCAAAAGAACCACTAATCGTTTGCGAACCGTTGATGCTCATTGTTACCGTTCCTGTGCCGCTTGTCGGTTTGGCAATGAAACTCAACGTAGCCAAACCCGTATCGTTTGTAATTCCCGGGATTGACACTTTGAAGTTTTGCGACAAGGTGGTTTCAAAGGATTCGCCATAAAGTTCACGTCCCGATGAATTGACTGAAACCGACTCTTTCTCCCAAAGTTTATAGTCATTAAAGGTTGAAATCTGAAGTGAGGCGCCACTTGCAGAAGCTTGAGTCGCCATTGATTTCACCGTATCATTCCGGTCGGTCAGAAAATAATATCCGTAAGAAGAATAAGGATTGTTGGTATGGATAAAACCACTCCCAAGTACATAAGCCCACTTGACAGGTCCTTTGGCATAAAACGCCAAATAATCGGAACCTCTGTATGTAGCAACTTCCGGAAGATCATCTATGTATGTTGTCGAGAAATCCTCATCCTGCGGCCATCCGCCGTAGCCATACACCGATACCTTTTCAGGATTGGTAAAGCCCATCTTCTTCAAATCAGAAAAGGTAAGCTTGTAAACGCCTGTTTCTGCAACGCGCACCTTGACCCATTTGCCTGTATCAAGCACCGAGACAGAGGCATACTTGCTACTCACCGCCCACAATGAAGGGAGCAGAAAGATAGACATCAGTATCGTGTATAATAGTTTTCGTATCATCTAACATAGAAATCGAGCAGCTTCTGCGCACCGATATATCCTTCCAGATGGTCGTCAATCTTTACAGGTCCGACGCCTGCAGGTGTACCTGTATAAATCAGATCGCCTGTCTTTAACGTAAAGAAACGGCTTGCATAAGCAATAATTTTATCTACCGGAAAAAGCATATCCTCTGTATTTCCTGCCTGCACCGTCTCACCGTTTATTTCCAAATGGAAACAGAGATGCTCAGTTCCGCCCAACGGCTCTAAAGGAATAAAAGTTCCTATCGCAGCCGAATTATCGAAAGCTTTGCTAATCTCCCAAGGCAAGCCTTTAGCTCGCAGTTCTCTTTGCAAATCGCGTGCTGTAAAATCAATACCCACAGTCACCTCATTATAATAACGATGTGCAAAACGTTCAGCGATGTTTTTTCCAAGCCTGTCTATTCGTACAACAATCTCCGTTTCATAATGCACTTCCGACGAGAAATCAGGGATAAAGAATGGCTTGCCATCCTTGAGCAATGATGAATCGGACTTCATAAAAATAGTTGGCTCTGATAATTCTAACGAATGATGGAGCTCTTTATTGTGAGCTGCATAATTCATTCCTACTGCAATAATCTTCATACTTATGATATTGAATTGAGTCGATTGAACATAACAGCCAGATGAGCATAGATAGAAGTGTTCTGAACAACAACATTTTCGGGTACGCGGATACGGAATGGCGTAAAGTTCCACAGCGCTTTGATTCCGGAAGCAATAATCATATCCGTTACTTCCTGCGCCTTATCAACCGGGACGGTGATGATTCCTATGGTCGCTTCATATTCTTTCTCTCGTTTGGCAAATTCAGAAAGATGATACACCGGAATGCCATTAATAACAGTCCCGGCAAGTTCCGGACGGATATCAAACCCGGCTACAATCTGCAATCCATACTGATTCAAACCGGAATCATGGAGCAGAGCTGCGCCCAAACTACCAACGCCGAAAAGAAAAGCTTTATGACAATCGGTAAATCCAAGGAAAGATTCCAAGCCATCCACCAATGGAGCAATCTCATAACCAACACGCGTCTTCCCGGAAATATTCACATACGAAAGATCTTTGGCAACCTGACTGGGATCGACGTTAATCTGTTTAGCAATCTGAGTAGAAGAAGCAAACGTTTCGCCCCATCCTTTCATCAGTTTCAGAAAAGCAAGGTACCAAGGCAGCCTCCGAAGCGTTGGCTCCGGCACTTTTCCCATCTGTTTTATCTCTTCGTCTGCCATCTTCTTTAAATATATAAGCGTACAAAATTACTATTTTTACGAGAAACAACCGTACATAAAGAAACGAATTTTCAATATTTAGATTCGCTGACTACATGACATACTCTCGCAAAACATATTTGCCATTCATGACAATGTTCTTCTTATATTCTTTTTTAAACGTAATTTCTTCCGAATGTAATTTCCAATTCATTCGGATCCGGCAAGCGTTTCATTCGAAAGAAAAAAAATTTCATTCGAATGAAATGGTTCGCGCATTCGAATGAATTTTTCAACACTCTACAAATGGGTTCTCTTAACTATTAGAATCGGGTGTAATCATAAGAGTAGCAGGGAATTTGCAGGTCTGAGGCATCTTGCTTTGCGAAGTCATCTGTTCAATAAGCAGATCGGCAGCTTTACGTCCCATCGCTTCAATATGCTGTTGCACATACGGAATCGGATGTGGCATGAATTCGAAAGCTTCGCTTCGATCAAAACCAACAACTTTCACTTGTTCGGGTACAGATTTTCCATTCTTCAAAAGAGCATGAATACTTTTGGAAGATATGGTATTTGCAGCACACAATAGTCCGTCGATTCCATTCTCGATCAACGAAGATACAGCTTCCGGAATATCCGTATCCAACTGCAGAAAATCCACCTGTTTAACTAATTCTTCATAATACAATCCTGCGGCTTGCAAAGCATCCATAAATCCATGGCGGCGTTCAGTCATAGGCGACTGTGTATTCTTATAGGAGATAAGTCCCATCTTCTTACATCCGCTTGAAATCAGAAGTTTTGTGGCCTGATAGGATGCCTGATAACTGTCGGTCATCACATTATAGGTTGACAATGACGGATAATAACGATCCAGCAATACCAACGGAACGCCGGTATCAAGCAAGCGACTGATATAGGATTCGCCATGTTCTGTCGGAACAATAATATAGCCATCCACTTGTCTGTCAGATAAGTTCGTGATAATCTTTTCCAACCGCGCATCGCTCTCGTTCGTGTTCATCACCATCACCGTATAACCTGCTTTTTCCATTTCTTCCTGGACAAAATAGGCAAGGGATCCGAAAAAGGGGTTCGAGATATCAGCAACAATCAGACCGATCATGTATGAATGTCCGCTCTTCAGACTTTTTGCCAAACTGTTTGGCTGATAGTCTAAATCGCTTGCAATCTGCTTGACACGAGCAGCCACTTCTTTGCTTACTCGACCCTCTTTTTCTTTCCCATTAAGCACTAACGATACGGTAGCGTTTGAAACACCTGCTTCACGGGCAATATCTTTTATTGATATTTTTCTCATTTCAAAATCCGTACAGGGTTTCCTGTATTCGTATCTAGTTTTTATTTGTTGTTTTATTCAATCATTTATATAATGGACCACAAGCTGCACAAGCTCTGTAATCTGAACCTTCTGGATCTGTTCCGAATGCACTCCATGTAGCCGGACGGAAGATCTTATCTTCGTCGACATTATGCATACAAACAGGAATTGAAAGCATTGAAGCCAAAGAAATCAGATCGGCGCCAATATGACCGTAACTGATAGCTCCGTGGTTTGCTCCCCAACGGTTCATTACAGAATAAACATCTTTGAAATGACCATGACCTGTCAGACGCGGAACAAAGAATGTTGTAGGCCATGTCTTGTCGGTACGTTTGTTGATGATATCGAATACATGATCCGGGAATGTAGCTGTCCAACCTTCAGCAAGCTGCAGAACCGGACCTAATCCCTTGACAATGTTCAAACGTGCCATAGTAACAGGCATACCCGGTTTGGTCAGGAAGTTTGATGAATAACCACTTCCACGGAAATATTCCAATGAAGCTGGACACCATGTTGTTGCGTTCAGCATCTTGTCAACCTCTTCCTGCTTGATATCCCAGAATGGTTTCATTACCGGTTTGCCCTCTTCGTCAGACTGCTGTCCTGTACCATCCAAAGTACATGCACCAGAGTTAATCAAATGGATAGCACCATTTTCAAGAATGCCTTCCGGTTTCCACCCGCTTACTCTTTCGATAGCTTCCGGACTCCAATAGGTTCTTACATCGGCAAAGATCTGTGCTCTATGTGTCAGCAAATTACTGAACAGCATAGTGATACAGTTCAAATGATCGTCTTCGGTTGCAAATACAAACGGAGCACGGATACCATTCCAGTCGAATGATGTATTCAGCATCGTTTCGGAGAAGTCGCCATTCGGCATGAAATCGGTCCACTGACGTTGTCCCTGGAATCCACCGGCGATAGCATTGTGACCATTTGATTCTTCAACGAAGCCCATATCTGCCAACTTCTCGTTGCCAATCAACAGGTCACGCATGATAAGCGTCATCTTTACTACATATTCCCAGTCGGCATCTTTCTGAGCACGAGAGTGCTGCAGTTCAGGTTTGTTGTAATCGGTGCCTTCGCGAGACATACAATATTTCTTTGTCCAAGCCAAGGCTTTCTTGAATTCTTCCTTGTCATAGATACCTTTTTCTACACGGCGAATGATTTCGCAGCTATCCACACATTCTGAACGCATGCCCAGATATTCCTGCAAAAAGTCAGGATTAACGATTGAACCACCAATACCCATGGCAACCGTTCCGATAGCCAAATAAGATTTGCCACGCATCAAAGCTACTGCCAAACCTGCGCGAGCAAAACGGAGCAATTTTTCTTTTACATCATCCGGAATGACTTCATCGTCAGCGTCCTGTACATCATGGCCATAAATACCAAATGCTGGAAGACCTTTCTGACTGTGAACAGCCATAGCGCAAGCCAAGTAAACAGCACCCGGACGTTCTGTTCCATTGAATCCCCAAACTGCTTTCGGGATCATTGGATCCATATCGATTGTTTCAGCTCCGTAGCACCAGCATGGAGTAACAGAAAGTGAAACACCAACACCGGCTCTGGCAAACTTTTCTGCACAATTTGCAGCTTCTTTAACACCACCGATACATGTATCAGCGATTACACACTCTACCGGAGAACCATCCGGATAGCGCAATGTATCAGAATATAATTTGGCTACACGATGTGCCAAACCCATTGTCATCTCTTCAAGAGACTCGCGAACGCCTTGACGACGCCCATCAATGATCGGACGTATACCGATCTTTGGATAAGAATTATTCATGTTTTATAGTTTAATAAATAATGCATTAATAGAAATCAAAATACAGCTTTGATGTCGTCAATAGAAAGACCTAACAAAGCTTTAGTAATCAGAGTCAAGTCACTCTCATCACCCATAAAATGGAACACATTGTGCGCATGATGCAACGTTTCGCCCGACTTCAGGAATGCTGCCGGCGAAGCGCTTTCCATCTCAAAGAACGGTCCCATAATGCTGCCGTCTTCCAACGGTCCGTCATTATAAGCGTTCTGCGCATCACCAACGAGCGGATCTTTCTTCGGATTCCATTCCTGGTTGAGATAAATGCCTTTAGGATCAATATCAAATGTTGTGATGGTAAGCTGCTTGGCATCCGGGTCATAATTGCCGGCTATCGCCTTTGTACGCATCACATTAAGTCCAACTTTACTGCGGAACTTGCCATCGGTTTTCAAATAAAGAACATTGTCCTTCATTTTCATACGATCGGCAGGAATCTCGCCAAAATAATCGGTGGTTGCCACCTTCCCTAATTTCTTTTCATCACCGGCATTGAACGGGATAATAGTCAATGCTTTAGGAGCCGGATTAAACATGTCGAGCATCCAGATACAAACGGTTCCGGTTTCTTTTGTCCAGGCAAAATCATTCAGATTGGTAATGCTGTTGTTCGTAGCATATGCCACTGCTTTCACTTTATCACTCAACTGGATACCTAATTTCGACTGAATATCGGCTTTGCTCAAAAGAGATACTTCTCGACCAATCTTGAAATGCATGCTCTTGCCTTCATAGTTCGACATCTCCATGTCTTTCTCCATTCGAACAGAATGTTTGTCGGACGAAACGAGTCTCCACGGTTCGTTATCAAAAGGTGCAGGAGCAAACCAGTTATCGTAAACCTGCTCAACACCCGGTTTGAAGAATACTGAATAACGTCCCCCTTCAGGACCAATCCATAAACGGTTTTCACCGCCGTAGCCATGCATGTGCTTGTTGTTTTCTTCAGACTCAAACACTTTATAATTCAAGAATCCGAGACTTCTGCCTTCAGCGCCCGAAGCGGTCGAAGTGAATACTTTGCCTTGCAATTTAGGCGATACAATCACCTGCGACAAACTATCGTCGCTGCTCAATATCACTATACTGTCCTTATCCGACAGATAATGCAAATCGTATCCGAATGTTCCTTTTTCGTACGTCTTCATAACTACTTTATTTTTATTGTTCTGACTGCATCCACAAAGCATTGCGATTGCCAGCGAAGCAGAAATTAATATATGTATGCTTTTCATAATTCATGCATTTATGGTATTTCCAGTTCATCTTTCGAAGGTAAAGCGGGGAACGGCGCATGCGGTTCTGTCTGATACCAGAAAACTGTAGATGCAATATCAGACTTCTGATTGTTATACCGTCCGTCATGGCGCCAACCCAAATCCTGAATCGTCACTTTCAATTCTTTATTGAAGCGGATAGGATCCATGATATGCCAGCGATATAATCCGAAAGAAGTAACTGCCTTATATAATCCATCCGGACGAATCACTTGCGACAACCCAGAATAAGGAGTAGTGAACTCCTGATATTTATGTGTCGTAGGATTTTCAAAATTATAAGAACCGCAGAAGTAATCCTCTGTTCCTGTACCACAAATGGTCGGATAAGCTTTGTCGCCATCCATATAAAATTTAATCTCGCCTTCGCCCCACCAACCATTATCATTTACTCGCCATGCCAGATAAGTACCCACATATTGTCCTTTACCCTTAATGCCGTCCACTAAAGTATGCGACGAACCTTGTGTCGGATTGGAACGACGGAACTGTGCATGGAAATAACCCTCATCGCTTGGTATTTCTGTCAATGTATAATTGATTTGATAATACAAGCGCATTTCATTTTTCGTATCCATATTTTCCATCGTGATGCGGGCTTTCTTCCGGAAAGGCATCTTCCAATAACAGTTAAATGCACAACCCGGATTCACGCAGACAGCTGCCGAAGATAATTGAGTATAAGTATTATATGCACTTGCAAAAAAATCGCCAATCGGACATTCAACAGAAGGAGTCTTCTCATCATCCCAATACATGCGGATAATAGAAAAACGCCAATTGCCTGTTGGAGTCATCCAAATCTGTTGGATTGCTCCCGATCCGTTGATCTCGCCAATAGTAACAGTTTCACCCGGCTTGATGATTATGAACGGATTCACTTTCCATCCTTTACCCAGATTTCCGGAAGCCGCCCAAGCATTGGCTACATTTCGTTGATCTTTATCTTTAGGATCAGCCATACCGCCTTTACCTGCTTCACCTGTGAAATTCTCAGGGCTGATAGAACGGGTTTGTGCATTCGACAAGCGCGACAAGTTTCCCATGTTCATATCCAATCCATTGAATGAATAATTCTGGGCTTGCGACAAACTTGCCAGCAACAAACAAACACAGATAAAAGCAACTTTCTTCATATCCTATTCTTTTATTGATTACATCTTATATCCCTTAAGACCGAAGAATGCAATGTATGCAAAACAAATCAGAGGTACGATAAATCCTATTGCCATATGCTGTTCGCCAATATAACCCATCAGCATCGGAGCAAATGCACCACCGGCAACACCCATTACAATATAAGAAGAGGCTTTCTTCGTATAAGCGCCCATTCCTGACAAACCGAGTGCGAATATCGTTGGGAACATGATAGACATGAAGAAGAATGTAGTATACAAAGCGTATAATGAGACTTTTCCAAGTTCCATCATTACCAATACCATCATCAGGCAACACATCAGTGAATAAATAGAAAGCAATTTATGTGCCTTAAACTTGGCCATAATAAAACTACCGCTCAAACGGCCTATCATAAACAGCAACATTCCACCGAAAGCCAAAAAACGGGAAGCTTTAAGCGGAGTGATTGTCGTATCCAACTCGGTCACATAATTAATAAAGAAACTGAAAATACCTGTTTGGGCAGCCACATAAAGGAATTGTGCTATTGCCGCCAGAATAAAATGCTTATATGACCACATCGAACGCTGTGGAAGTGCCTCCGCAGTCGGAGAACTCTCATTTTCCTCTTTAATATCAGGTAACTTGGTGAATATAAAGAAAACAGCGATAACCAAAACAGCCGAACCCAAGATAATATAAGGCTTTGTCAGAGCCATCATGTCATCAAGAGGCGCACCTAAAATCAGCTGTCCACCAATCAACGGACCTAATACCAGTCCTAAACCATTGAATGACTGCGACAAATTGATTCGCTGAGCAGCATTTTCCTTCGGACCGAGAACAGTAGAATAAGGATTGGCTGCCGTTTCCAACGTACAAAGTCCGCACGCCACAACAAACAGTGCTAAAAGAAACGGACTGAAAGACTGTGTCAATGCAGCAGGAATAAAACCAAATGCGCCTACAGCATAGAGAAAAAGTCCCAACAAAATACCTCGTTTATAACCAAACCTCTTCATAAACAGACCGGCAGGAATTCCCACCAATGCATAAGCAATATAGGTAGAGAACTGAACGAGTCCGGATTGAGCTTTCGACATCTGAAAGGCTTGCTGGAAATGCTTATTCAATACATCCAACATCCCGTGGGCCAAACCCCACATCATAAATAAACTGGTTACTAAGATAAAGGGAATAAGAAAGCTCTTTCCCGTAGAAGAGGCAAAAATTGATTTCATGTTTATTATTATTAAGCAAATACATAAATACTTTTCTTCCACACGAAGGATTGTATTTGCTGCAAAAATAATAAGTTTAACGTTTTAGCGGTTACAAAAGAATGATGTTTAAGAACATGTATTTGACGATTTAAACTTTATTGATAATTTCACTCCGAAGTGATAAAAAAATACGGGGAGTTTTGATTTTAAACAGTTATATATCAGGATAAAAAAGTATATACTTTTGAGGTACGGAAGTATATACTTTTAGGGTATGAAAGTATATACTTTGACATATCGAAAGTATATACTTTTGAGACCAAAAGTATATACTTTTTGAGATAGAAGCAATAATAACTAAAACCTTTAATGATTTCTATCGGACTGTTATTTTCTTCTGCTCTTGATATACAGAAGATTGAATGCTTAAAACATATATACCCTTTGGTAGGAAAAGATCCAATGACCTATTTCCGGAAGCAACAGACTGGCGTAATACGACACGACCGGACACGTCGTAAATAGTCAGGGATGTCTTATCATAGACATTTTCCAAAAATAATCGGCCATCCTGAATAAAAGAACGCACTTCATGACCGTCAGTATTATAGATATTTGTAACTAACTCTTTTGCAACAGGTTCTTTGAGACTACTTAGCGAAGAAGTACTGATCAAATGATAAGATTTTGCCGATGGCAAATGAGAAACTCTCAGTTCGGCATCGGCTGAAGTTTTAACAAAAAAGGCACCGTAAGGTGGGATTGCAAAATCACTCTTGAGCGAATACGCTTTATATTCTCCCCCTACATATATATATATGTTTCCATCAAGCGATGAAGTATTTTCCAAAGAAGATAATGGCAAGGCGCAAGGCAAAGGATTACCACACAGATACCAGCCATGATTTTCAGCTTTTGCTTGTCCACTGGAAGTTATGACTGGAATCATACCTTTCCGGGCGAAATCTGACGAAACAGTGCCAGGCTTAGATGCAAAAGAAAGTGTCTGACTATCAGCAGCGGCATCCAAAGCAATCAGATAACCTTTATTTTTCTCGAACACGAGTGCATTCCCTGAGCGAACAGGAAGGACCTCCCAGTTAGAGGAAGCATCACCACTCATAGAACGTTTGCTGCCATTATAGGTCTGCACATAAAAATAATTGCCGCCATCGTTGGGCGTTCCGTCCCTTTGCTTAAAACGTGCATCAACCTGATCAGCATATATATCAAAAGGAAAAGAAATAAAATACCACTCGCCTTTCTTATCGAAAGTATGATGAAGAACAATCTGACCGGCTACAGAAATCTCCCCTTCTGATGAAAGCGGACTGTCATACAAATGGAGATTTTGTACCTTAAAGGCTGCATCTGATGCAACATGCATTTTTCCTTCACTGACAGAAGCATTATGGCAAGCAATCGGCTTTTCAATGATAATATTACCCTTAATCAGCGCCGAACGATGACGTTCGGGTGGTAGATGCGACCAATGAGTCGTATCACGCCAGTTGCCTTCTCCTTTAAAAAGAGAATAATCTGGAATATTGCCAATCGCATAAAGGCTGTCTGCCATAAAATAGCCTTTTGAATTCTCGACTGCATTATAAGTATAAAGGTTCACCCAAACAGGATTATTATCAATATGCCAAGGCCAATAGCCAAACCAATCTTTACCTTCGGTAGTTACATAAACATTAGCCTTTGTTTCCTTCTTGCCATTCCTAAACCATTCAAATCCCAAAGTTTCTGTAGGACTAAGTTCCAACCCTCCACACCGAATCCAAGCGGAAACATTCGCATAACCATCAATAGAATAAGGTTCAAAACAAGCTTTACTGCCAATAGGCAACTTCAAAGTATGCTTATCAGTAATGATAGTAGCTCCATCCAAGAGCGTAAACGACCAGTTATCAGACGCCAAATTCCGAAATGTCTGCATCCTGAATGTATCAGGAATCAATGTATTCTTTGAACCGGCAACAAAACTCTCCCACTCCAAAGGGACAGGCTCTTGAGCATGAATAATGGATGACGAAATAGCTATAGTGGACACTAAGCCAACTAAAAAACGAAATGGACACAATTCTTTTTTCATAGCTGCATGCTTTAGTTAAATGATTATATTATTATTTCTTAGTGCAAAGATATAGAATTTATTGAAATAACTATCTTTGTGGCATGAAAGAATTCATTATTTCAGAAGCACAAACAGAAAAGGCTGTTCTGGTCGGATTGATTACACCCGAACAGAATGAACAGAAGGTACACGAATATTTGGATGAGCTGGCTTTTCTAGCCGAAACAGCTGGGGTTGTACCCACAAAAAAGTTTTATCAACGATTGGAAATGCCAAACTCAGTCACCTTTGTCGGAACCGGCAAACTGCAAGAAATCAAAGAATATGTCGTGGAACACGAAATAGGTGTAGTCATATTTGATGATGAACTTTCAGCCAAACAGATTCGTAATATCGAAAAGGAACTGCAAGTAAAGATTCTTGACCGCACAAGCCTCATCCTTGATATCTTTGCCCGCCGTGCACAAACGGCACATGCAAAGAAACAGGTCGAACTGGCTCAATATCAATATATGTTACCTCGCTTAACGCGGCTTTGGACTCACCTAGAACGACAACGTGGCGGTGTAGGCATGCGTGGTCCGGGTGAAACACAGTTGGAAACTGATAGACGTATTGTTCTGGATAAGATTGCGCACTTGAAACATGAACTGGAAGATATCGACAAACAGAAAAGCGTACAACGTAAAAACAGAGGCAAGATGGTGCGCGTTGCATTAGTTGGTTACACGAATGTAGGTAAATCAACTTTAATGAATCTGCTCAGCAAAAGCGAGGTCTTTGCAGAAAACAAACTCTTTGCCACACTGGATACGACTGTACGCAAAGTCGTTATTGAGAATTTGCCTTTTCTTATGGCCGATACAGTCGGTTTTATTCGCAAACTTCCTACCGAATTGGTAGAATCATTCAAATCAACTTTGGATGAAGTACGCGAAGCTGATCTGCTGATACATATCGTTGATATCTCACATCCAAACTTTGAAGATCAGATAGAAGTTGTAAACCGGACCTTATTGGAAATAAATAAGGAAGAAAAGCCGACGATTATCGTTTTCAACAAAGTAGATGCTTTTACATTCGTAGAGAAGGAACCTGATGACCTGACACCGCGGACACGTGAAAACATCACACTTGATGAACTGAAAGATACTTGGATGAATAAACTGCAAGACAACTGTATATTCATCTCAGCCAAACAACGGACCAATATTGAAGCACTAAGATCACTTTTGTATGAACGGGTGAAACAAATTCATGTTACCCGCTTCCCTTATAACGATTTTCTTTATCAGCAATACGACGAAGAATAGTCACAACTCGTCTGCCATAAAAATGTTTTATGGCAGCACTTGTATGGCTTACAGATTATATATTAGCCTACTAATTCAACTATATTCCCATCCGGATCAAGAATAACTGCTTCATAATAGCCATCTCCTGTTGTTCGAGGTTCGCCTTTCACTGTATAGCCATCGGAACGAAACTGTTCAGTCAGAGCATTGACACGCTCTTTAGAGCCAAGCGAAAATGCAATATGAGCAAAACCGAGATGCGTATTTCCAATAATCTCAGTAATATCTTTGTGTTGCATAATCTCCAAAGCAGTCCCTCCCTCAAAACGCAGAAAATAAGAACAGAACCCTTTACTGGAATTAACATATTTAGCATTGCTTGTACCACCAAAATAATGGATATAAAACTGTTTCAGTCGCTCAATATCGTTTGTCCACAAGGCTACATGCGCCAAAGTTGCTGTACTTTTCTGTTCCATGGTTTTCTATTTTAACCTTTATACTACTTACTTGCATATTCTGCAGCCGGCACATTTAGCCAGTTCGCCACGGAAACGTTTTTCAACCAACGTATGAAGACGCTCTTTCAAAACATCCAGACGAACATGTTCAATCACATCAGAAGTAAACGCCACACTTAGCAACATTCGTGCTTCCTCATATGGGATTCCGCGACTCTGCATATAAAAAAGAGCCTCATCATCCAGTTGCCCGGTCGTCATGCCATGCGAACATTTAACATCGTCAGCATAAATTTCCAACTGTGGCTTGCTGTACATGTGGGCTTCACGAGTAGCACATAGATTACGGTTCGCCTGATATGCTTCTGTTTTCTCAGCACCTTCTTTCACCAAAATACGTCCACTGAAAGCACCCACCGATCGGTCATCGAGAACATTTTTGAATAACTCGTTGCTTGTACAAGAAGGTACATGGTGAGTAATCAAAGTATAAGTATCCAGCAATTGTTCGCCATCCAAGATAGACATGCCACAAAGTGTCGTATCGGCATGTTCACCCAGCAAATCGATATAGTAGTTATTACGTGTCAAACCATTATTAAGTGTGATGCCGTTCACCAATACATTGCTTCCTGCACTTTGTTTAACATGTAATGTCGAGAAGCGCGAAGTCGTGGCTGTACTCTCTTCCAGGTCATAATAATCAAACATAGAACCTTCTTCAGCAAAGACTTCTACTACTTGAGTAGCCAGAAACTTCACGTCGTCGACACTATGGTCGCACACCAAAAGTTTTGCTTCGGCATGTGGTTCTATAATCACCAAAATACGGCGATTTGCCATCGTATCAACATCGCTGCGGAAGATATTCACCAGCTGAACAGGACGTTCAAGTTTTACACCTGCAGGCACATAGAGTACAAAACCATCTTGTGCAAGCATTGTGTTAAGCGCAGTTACAGCATTATTATCAACAAGTGCTGCCTTCGCATAATATCGAGCGGCCAAATCAGGATACTGCCTTGTAAACGCGTCTAATCCACCAGCATAAACGCCTTCAGGCAGATGCGCCTTAGGCAAAACATTGCTATAAAATGTATCGTTGACAACGAAATAGAGCGAAGTACTGAGATTCGGCACATCGCAACGGAACACATCGTATGGATTGACCGGAATTGTCAAACGGTTGATGTTCAACCCAAAGTTTGGAGCAAAAGCCTGAGCCACGTCAATATACTTATAGTCCTCCGTCTTCTGTGACGGGAAGCCCATGCGTTCAAACGCCTCATAAGATTTCACCCGCGGTGAATTCATCACTGCCGAAGCATGCTGACATATAAGTCCTTCATACTGCGAAAATAAATCTACATATTGTTGTTCTGCTTTCATATCTATATTCATTTTAAGCACGGATTGCACGGTTTCTGAAGTAATACATCTGACTTCGGCACCATATTGTATGATTCACCACCATATCCGCTACATAATGACCGACCTCTTATTCCTTGTAAAACTCATCTATCTGCTTTTGGAGTTCACATGTGAAACTACCCTTTTTCAGATTCTTGTATAACCTATTCTTTACTTGTGTAATCCGTACCTATATTTATTTTTTTATATTGGCAGGTCAAATCTCTTCACCAAGTTCTTCCTTGATCCAATCGTAGCCCCGTTCTTCAAGCTCGAGAGCGAGTTCAGGACCAGCAGTTTTAACGATACGCCCTTTATAGAGCACATGTACAACGTCAGGCTTGATATAATCGAGCAAGCGCTGATAATGCGTGATAACGATGGCAGCATTCTCAGGAGTTTTCATTCTATTCACACCGCTTGCTACAATACGCAATGCATCGATATCCAGACCACTGTCGGTTTCATCCAAAATGGCCAAGCGCGGTTCCAGCATTGCCATCTGGAAGATTTCGTTGCGTTTCTTCTCTCCACCTGAAAAGCCCTCATTTACACTACGGCTAGCCAATTTATTATCAAGTTCAACAATAGCTCGCTTTTCACGCATCATTTTCAAAAAATCGGAAGCTGCCACTGCAGGTTGTCCTTTATATTGACGATGAGCATTCACAGCAGCACGCATAAAGTTGACCATGCTAACACCCGGAATCTCTACCGGATACTGGAAACTGAGGAAAATTCCTTCACGACTACGATCTTCAGGCGGCATGGCCAAAAGATCTTTGCCATTATAAGTCACCGTCCCTTCTGTCACTTCGAAAAGCGGATTGCCCACCAGTACACTGCTTAATGTACTTTTGCCTGAACCATTCGGTCCCATGATAGCATGCACTTCGCCCGCCTTTACCGTCAAATCGATACCTTTCAATATCTCCTTACCGTTCACTGTGGCATGCAGGTTCTTTATTTCTAACATATTCATATTTGTAGTCTTTATATTATTCTCGTTTGTCTTTTTCTGTCTCTTGTTTTCGCCTTCGCCTTTTTCGGTAAAGACACAATGTATTATTTATTCGCAATCGAAACTGTCGTATGATTCTTTCAACAGCCGTCCAGGTGTACCACATAGATTAACAGCATCTCATGCTGAAACAGAAATCAGCCCACACTTCCCTCCAAAGAAATGCTGAGCAACTTCTGTGCTTCAACAGCAAATTCCATCGGAAGCTTGTTCATCACCTCACGTGCATAACCGTTAACAATGAGACCTACGGCCTCCTCTGTACCTATACCACGCTGCTGGCAATAGAAAAGCTGTTCCTCGCTAATCTTGCTGGTCGTCGCCTCATGTTCTACCACTGCCGTTTCATTTTGAATATCGGCGTAGGGGAAAGTATGTGCACCACAAGTCGGACTAAGCAGCAAACTGTCGCATTGACTATGATTGCGGGCACCTTCTGCGCGTGGCGAAATCTTTACCAGACCGCGGTAACTATTCTGACTGTGTCCGGCAGAAATACCTTTGGAAACAATCGTACTACGCGTGTTGCGACCCAAATGAATCATCTTCGTACCTGTATCGGCCTGCTGATAATTATTGGTAACAGCCACCGAATAGAACTCACCTACTGAATTGTCGCCTGCCAAGATACAACTGGGATACTTCCATGTGATAGCCGAACCGGTTTCCACCTGCGTCCAAGAAATCTTGCTTCCCTCGCCGCGGCACAAACCACGCTTGGTCACACAATTGTAGATACCACCACGACCATTCTTATCTCCGGGATACCAATTCTGAACAGTTGAATATTTAACTTCAGCATGTTCCTCTGTAATTATCTCGACGATGGCAGCATGCATCTGATTCTCATCACGCATCGGCGCCGTACAACCTTCAAGATAACTGACGTACGCATCATCGTCTGCAATAATCAGCGTCCGTTCAAACTGACCAGTGTTAGCCGCATTGATGCGGAAATACGACGACAGTTCCATCGGACAACGCACACCCTTAGGAATATAGACAAATGTACCATCAGAGAAAACAGCTGAATTAAGTGCAGCAAAGAAATTATCACGATAGCCCACCACAGTACCCATATACTTTTTTACCAAATCGGGATGTTGATGTACCGCATCGTTGAAAGAGCAAAAGATGATGCCTTTCTCGGCCAGCACCTCCTTGAAAGTCGTCTTCACCGACACACTGTCCATCACGGCATCAACAGCCATTCCACTCAACTGTGCTCGCTCATGAAGTGGGATACCCAACTTGTCAAATGTCTTCATTAGTTCCGGATCCATCTCTTCATCGCCCTTATGTTCGGACTTCTTTTTTGGAGCCGCATAATAGATAATATTCTGAAAGTCGATAGGCGGAATCATCAGGTGACCCCACGTCGGCATTTCTAACGTCTGCCAATAGCGCAACGCCTTCAACCTGAACTCCAGCAACCACTCCGGTTCCTGCTTCTTAGTTGAAATGATGCGCACCGTTTCCTCATCCAGTCCACGATGAATAGTATCTGTATCTATAGATGTCACAAAACCATACTTGTAGTCACCGTTAGTTACCTCATTCAATATTTCATTCGATTCTTGCATATCTGTTTATATGATGTTTAAAGACCGCCCCTACGGTCAAACTTATTTATTCTCAGTAAACAAATGAGAGGGATAAATAGTTGGAACTATCAACTTTACAGGAGCATACAAATGCGATTCCTTCTTACTTTTCTCTGTGATAATCCACTCCTTACGATCAATCAGTGTAGCTACATTCAAAAAGAAACTAGCAACAACTAACATTAATACTGCCCCGAACACACCGCCTACAAGATGATTCACCATTCCTAACGGTGTTACCCCTATCAACTGATCAACCAGCATACCTACAAGCCAAATAACACCTACTGTCAACACAAAAGCAAGGATATAACTTGTAAATACTCCTGCTGCCGGGAACCAGTTGAAAACTGCATGTAGCCATACAGCTACCTTCGCACAACAAAAGATTCCCACCCACAGGGCTATAAGCAAAACAACCTGTTTGATGACTCCATCAAACAGGCCTTTTACAAATCCTATTCCTGCTAACAACAGCAATAAAATATCTAACCAATTCATTGTTTACAATGTCTGCTTGACTTGTGTTTCTTCGTATGCCTCAATAATATCGCCTACTTGTATATCATTGAAGTTATTGATATTCAAACCACAATCCTGACCTGCAACTACCTCTTTCGCATCGTCCTTGAAACGTTTAAGCGAACCCAGTTCACCGGAATAAATCACGATACCGTCGCGAATGATACGTACCTTGTTCGTACGTTTAATCTTACCTTCACGCACGATACAACCAGCAACTGTACCCACCTTCGATATTTTGAACACTTGCTGAACTTCAACATTGGCAGTAATTTCCTCCTTTGTCTTTGGAGCAAGCATTCCTTCCATAGCACTTTTCACATCGTTGATTGCATCGTAGATAATTGAGTACAAACGGATTTCGACGCCATCCTTTTCTGCCAATCGGCGAGCCAATTGTGCCGGACGTACTTGGAAACCAATGATGACAGCGTTTGAAGCTGCCGCCAATACAACATCCGATTCAGAAATTTGACCTACAGCCTTATGCAATACGTTTACCTGAATCTCTTCCGTAGAAAGACGAATCAATGAATCTGACAATGCTTCAACAGATCCATCCACATCACCCTTCACAATCACATTCAGCTCTTGGAAATTACCAATAGCAATTCGGCGGCCTATATCATCAAGTGTCAACATCTTTTGTGTACGCAAGCCCAGTTCACGCTGCAACTGCTCACGACGACTGGCTATCTCGCGTACTTCCTGCTCTGACTCCAGTACATTGAAAGTATCGCCTGCCTGCGGTGCACCGTTCAGACCCAAAATCAATGCCGGTTCTGAAGGAGCCGCTTTCTCCATTCGCTGATTACGTTCGTTAAACATTGCCTTAATACGACCATAATGTGTACCAGCAAGGACAATATCGCCTACGCGCAACGTTCCATTTTCAACCAGAATAGTTGCAACATATCCGCGTCCCTTATCCAATGACGACTCGATGATTGAACCAACAGCACGACGCTTCGGATTCGCTTTCAAGTCCAACAGATCAGCTTCAAGTAAAACCTTCTCAAGCAACTCTTGTACGCCAATGCCTTTCTTAGCTGAAATCTCCTGACACTGATACTTGCCACCCCATTCTTCAACCAAATAGTTCATGGCAGCCAATTCCTCACGTATCTTATCCGCATTAGCATGAGGCTTATCAATTTTATTGATAGCAAATACAATAGGAACGCCTGCTGCAGCCGCATGATTGATGGCTTCAACTGTTTGCGGCATGACACTATCGTCTGCAGCAACTATGATGATAGCGATATCGGTCACCTTTGCACCACGGGCACGCATGGCAGTAAACGCTTCGTGACCCGGCGTATCCAAGAATGTTATACGACGTCCGTTAGGCAATTTTACATTATATGCACCAATATGCTGTGTGATGCCACCGGCTTCACCGGCAATCACATTGGCATTACGTATGTTATCCAGCAAAGAGGTTTTACCATGATCGACATGGCCCATTACCGTCACAATAGGCGGACGCGTAACCAAATCATCTTCATTGTCATCCTCTTCATCTGCCTTAATCGCTTCAACAACTTCAGCACTCACATATTCAGTCTTGAATCCGAATTCTTCAGCTACAAGATTGATTGTTTCTGCATCCAAACGCTGATTGATAGAGACCATGATACCGATACTCATACAAGTAGCGATGACCTTCGTTACAGGTACATCCATCATGTTGGCCAAGTCGTTTGCTGTAACGAATTCGGTAAGCTTTAAAGTCTTGCTTTCTATCTCCTCTTCTTCCATCATACGATGTTCGCGTTTCTGCACTGCATCACGCTTGTCTCGACGATATTTTGCACCTTTATTGGTCTTGTTCGATTTGCTTGTCAAACGGGCCAAAGTTTCTTTGATCTGTTTTTGTACATCCTCGTCACTTACTTCAGCCTTTACAGGTTTCTTCAAACGAGGTTTGCGATCGTCACGTTGTGGACGAACATTCGTACCAGGTGTATTATTTACATCCACCCGATCCTTCTTTATTCGCCTACGTTTCCTTCTTTCGCCGTCTTCAGTAGACTTCGGAGCGCCTGCTCCCTGAGCAGAAGGACGGTTATTATTATTACTATTATTATTGTTGTTAGGGTTTCCTCCCTCTTTAGGCTTATTAAACTGACCGCCTTGTTGGTTATTCGGTCTGTTACTATTATAACGTTCGCGCTTGTCTTCACGCTCTTTACGTCTTTCTTCCTTCGTTTTCTTCTTCGGACGAGTAGATTGATTCAAAGCATCCAAGTCAATCTTACCGGTGACCTTAATCTTCGATTCAAACTTAGTGGTATTTAAACGAAACAATTCATCCCCTTCATGAGTACCTGTTGACTCTGCAGGTTTAACGGACGCAGTTCCCTCCTTTACTTCAGGTATCTGTCCCTTTGCAGGCTCTGACTTAGGCACCTCAACAGGTTTCTTCTCGACAGTTTCTGGTTTAACCACTTCTTTCTTTTCAACAACAGGCTGAACAGGGTGTTGTTTCATTTCCTGAGTTTTCACTTCTTTAGGTGACTCAACTTTTACTACATGAACGACTGCCGGATCTTGTTTTTCTTCTTTCCGCTCCTGTCTCGGAGTTGATTGAACATTATGAAATTCCTTCGGTTTCTCTAAAGGTGCTGAAGATTGTTCATGTTTATGCTCAATAGGTTTATCTACCGACTTGACGATAGGCTTTTCTATTGATTTCTCGATAATCTTCTCGATGGGTTTTTCAACCTTTATCTCAACAGGTTTCTCTGCAGGTTTCTCAATTGGCTTAGCCACTGGAGTTTCTACCTTTTTTTCAACCTCAACCTTCTTTTCTTCACCTGTCGCCTCGTAAGATTCTTTGCTGAACTTCTTCGAATTATCCAAATCTATGCGACCTTTAGTCACAATCTTAGGTTTGAACTCATCCGGGATCACCGTCTTTATCTCAGGTCCTTTCCCTTCTTCCTTATGAGATTCTTTTTCTTGATTACGATAGCCAAACTTTTCGGGTTTCTGTCTTTCTATCGGCAAATCTTTACCGAACTCCTTTACGAGTAAAGCATATTCTTCGTCACTAATTCGCGTATTGGGTCCGTCCTCAACCGTGAATCCTTTCTTATGCAGAAAATCAACGGCTGTGTTGATTCCCACATTCAATTTTCTTTGTACTTGTATTAATTTTATGGGCATAATAAACTTTATCGTAATCCTTTATTCCTTGGGTTCCTCATCTTCAAACTCAGCAGACAAGACCTTAAGCACGTCGTCTACCGTCTGCTCTTCCAAGTCAGAACGTTCTAACAACTCACTCCGATCCATAGCCAATACACTCTTGGCTGTATAACAGCCTATATTCTTCAGCGTATCAATTACCCAACCATCGATTTCATCAGAGAATTCATCCAAATAGATATCCTCTTCATCAGCTCCATCCACATCACGGAAGACATCGATAGCATATTCCGTTAGCATACAAGCAAGCTTGATATTCAAACCACCTTTACCAATAGCCAAAGATACTTCTTCAGGACGCAGGTAAACTTCTGCTTTATGCTCTTCTTCATTCACTCTTATCGAAGATATCTTCGCTGGACTCAAAGCCCTCTGTATAAAGAGTGAAATATTTGAGGTATAATTAATAACATCTATATTCTCATTACGCAACTCCCGAACGATTCCATGTATACGAGAACCTTTCATACCAACACAAGCTCCTACCGGATCAATACGATCATCATACGACTCGACAGCGACCTTTGCACGCTCACCAGGGATACGGGCAATAGCTTTAATGGTAATCAAACCATCATTGATTTCAGGAACTTCCAATTCAAACAATCGCTGTAAGAATATTTTATCCGTACGCGAAAGAATGATCTTTGGATTATTATTATCATTGTCAACTCTTTGAACAATGGCTCTCACTGGTTCTCCTTTTCGATAAAAATCTGATGGAATCTGTTCACCCTTCGGCAGCAACAGTTCGTTGCCATCATCATCAAGCAGTAAAATTTCTTTCTTCCATACCTGATAAACATCAGCCGAGATGATGTGTCCGATTTTATCTTTATATTTGGCATACAAACTATCTTTTTGTAGTTCAAGTATCTTCGAAGCAAGTGTCTGACGCAAGTTCAGGATTGCACGACGGCCAAAATCAGCGAAATGTACTTCATCTGTTACTTCCTCACCAACCTCACATTTCGGATCCAGTTCGCGAGCATCTGTCAGTTTGATCTGAAGATTCGCATCTTCCAACTGATCGTCAGCAACTACTTTTCTATTTCTCCAAATCTCAAAATCTCCCTTCTCAGGGTTAATGATCACATCATAATTCTCATCAGTGCCAAACATCTTAGCGATCTCTTTACGAAAAGAATCCTCCAAGACACTGATCATTGTCTCCTTATCTATATTTTTCAACTCCTTGAACTCGGCAAGAGAGTCAATCATACTTATTGTTTCCTCTTTTCTGGCCATAATTTTTCTTACTTGAAACTAATTAGATATTTTGTATATTTTATTTCATCAAATGAATAAAGCTGATCTTCCTCAACGGTTATTTTTCGTTTTGCCCCCTCAGGTTTGACCTGCTTCTTAACAGTTATTACTACTTCTTTTGCATCTGCAGACTTAAGTACCCCTGTTAATTTAGATCCGCTTTTAAGCTGCATCTCGATTTCATTTCCAATATTCTTCACATACTGCCGTAATATTTTAAACGGCGACGTGATTCCTGCTGAACCAACCTCAAGCTCAAAATCTTCAGCATCTCTATCCAAATGCTCTTCTAGATAATGGCTTAATTCCACACAATCATCAATACAGACACCTTTATCATTGTCAATCTCTATGACAATCCGATTGTCTGAACCAATTTCTACATCTACTAAATAATTGTCGGATGAAGTCAATTTTTCCTCAACCAACCGGCTTACAATGTCTTTATCAATCATATACACTCCGTTAGGAACAAAAGGAGGGAGCTGCCCGCCCCCTCCTCATCTTCACTTAATCGCTGCAAAGATACAAATAATCAGTATCATTTCAAACATTTACAAATATTTTTCGTTTCTTTACTTCAAACAGCGAAGATAAGCTGCATCTCGGCATAAAAAACAAACAAGTTATTTTGTTCTGCCCTCGACTTGCATTATCTTTGCATCCGAATATTAAGGGGGTGCTTACTCCAAGGTCGTCTTTCGATCAAAAGAGAAGGCTGAGATGATACCCATTGAACCTGATCCGGATAATGCCGGCGAAGGGAGAGATCGTACATTTATCATTAATTACTTACCTCTTTTTATTCCTTTTTATTGTTCAACTAAAAACATTCAAAAGGATGAAAAGTGCATTCATTTTCGCTATGTTATTGGCAGTACTTACAGCGCAAGGGAAAAAACCGGAACCGGTTGATACGCTGAAAATCGCTAAAAATATTTCATTAGATGAAGTAACAGTCACAGCAACCAAAGTAGCCAAAGGTACACCTGTGGCTTACAGCGAGATCTCTAAAAACGAACTCTCTCGCCTAAACGACGGACAAAGCATTCCGTTTCTTCTTACACAATCGCCTTCAGTCATTATGACATCCGACGCTGGAACAGGCATCGGATACTCTAGTTTTCGAATCAGAGGTACAGATGCTAATCGCATCAATATCACAGTAAACGGCGTTCCTATGAACGATTCTGAATCGCATACTGTTTTTTGGGTTAATATGCCCGATTTCGCATCGTCGGTTGACAACATTCAAATCCAACGGGGCGCAGGAACGTCGACCAATGGGGAAGCAGCTTTCGGTGCAACCGTTTCTATGCAAACTCAACGTCCTAATCCGGATCCATATACTGAATATTCGGCTTCTGCAGGTTCTTTCGGAACATTTAAAAACACTATTAAAGGAGGAACAGGTCTGTTGTATAATCATTTTATGTTTGACGGACGTTATTCATACGTTCGAAGCGACGGATTCATCGATCGTGCAAGCGCAAACATGCATTCCTACTTTGCTTCAGGAGCTTGGTATGGCGACAATACCTTAATCAAGTTCCAAACTTTTGGAAGTAGTGAAAAAACATATCAAGCATGGGACGGTGTTCCTGCAGACATGTTAAAAACAAACCGCACTTATAATCCTTGTGGCGAGTATAAAGAAAATGGAATCACCAAGTTTTATGATAATCAGACAGACAACTACTGGCAACAACATTACCATTTGATTGCAAACCAAAGGATCAATGATTCATGGAACATGAATCTCACGCTTCATTATACACATGGCGATGGTTATTATGAAGATTATAAAGCCAATGCCAAATTCAAAAAATACAAACTTAATACATTTACCGATGCTCAAGGTAAAACGGTTAACGCCTCCGACCTGATTCGTCGTAAATGGTTAGACAACGATTTCTATGGAGCTATTTACAGTGTCAATTATAAAAGTGAACGCACGCAACTTACTTTTGGTGCAGCTACAAATAAATACGATGGCGATCACTATGGACGCGTAATGTGGTGCAAAAGCGCTATCAATCTACCCCAACCGGATTATGAATATTATCGGAACACAGGTAAAAAAACAGACTATAATACCTTCATCAAAGGCAACTATCAAATACTTCCATCATTATATGGCTATTTGGATTTGCAATATCGGAACATTCATTATACAATCAACGGAAGCGATGACAAAGCCGGTGATAATGTAAATATTGATAAACGCTGGAATTTCTTTAATCCGAAGGCCGGAATCAACTTCCAAAAAGATGGACACAATGCATTCGTATCATTTGCTGTTGCTAGCCGTGAACCTAATCGCGACAACTTCACCGAAGCTGGTCCCGATGAACGTCCGACCAATGAAACATTATATGATTATGAAGCCGGATACAGTTTCAGTACTCCCCGTTTTCATGCAGGTGTCAACCTTTATTATATGGATTACAATAACCAGTTGATTCTGACAGGGAAAATCAGTGAAATAGGTGAAGCTCTTACGTCAAATATTAAGGATAGCTATCGTTCAGGTATCGAACTCGCTTGTGGCATAAAAGCAACTTCATTCCTAGACTGGAATGGAAATCTAACGTTAAGTCGCAATAAAATTAAAAACTTCGTTCAGGTGCTGCAAAATGTTGACGAAAATTGGGATCCGATAACGGGAAAAGAAGAGATTCAAAACAATTTAGGGACAACAGATATTTCTTTCTCTCCCAAAACGATTGCCAACAGCACATTTAATTTCACTTGGAAACAGTTTAATGCAAGTTTCTATTCGCAGTATGTCGGACGACAATACATCGACAACACCTCTTGTAAAGATAGATCAATCGATCCCTATTTTGTCAACAATATTCGCATAGGCTACATATTCAAACCCAAATTTATGAAAGAGCTTGACTTGGATGTAACAGTAAACAATCTGTTCGACGAACGGTATGAAACCAACGCATGGGCATCAGAGACCATCGTTGACGGCAAGCCCTACAACGAAGCCGGTTATTTCACTCAAGCAGGTATTAATGCGATGGCGCGAGTAACACTGAAATTTTAATGACTGAACATGTAATAGAATATTTTGGAGTATTAACGGGATTGCTCTATCTACTGTTAGAGATAAAACAACACCGTGCCATGTGGATAGTAGGCTTTCTCACTTCACTCATATATGTGTTTGTATTCTTCAACTCGAAGATCTATGCCGATATGGGACTGAACATATATTATGTATTAATCAGTATTTATGGATTCTGGCAATGGACAAGAAGAGATAAGAACATTCAACCTCAACAAGAAGACAATAATCAAACAAAGGAAGTAATCATCTATCGTCATCCTTCAACCGTTCTATTTATTGAGATATGTGCAGCTATCATTGGTCTTCATGCTATACTATATTATATATTGTATAGGTTTACGGACTCTCCTATTCCTTTTGGTGATTCATTTACCACTGCTGTTGGTATTGTCGCTACATGGATGCTGGCACGACGTATCATCGAACATTGGATTTTTTGGATCATTGTCAACTTCGTTTCTGTATATCTTTATTACCTTCGTGGATTATATCCCACGATGTTTCTCTATTTTTGTTACGCCGTACTGGCATACGTTGGATATCTTACTTGGAAAAAGAAAGGAATAAATACAAATGACAACACCTTATGATTGCGTTATTGTAGCTAATGGAGAATTTCCCCATACGCCGCTTCCACTCGAGTATTTGCATCATGCATCAACCATCATTGCCTGTGATGGAGCAGTTGGCTCGCTTGAGGAACATCAAATTACACCCAAAGCAATTGTAGGCGATTTGGATAGTATTGCCGCAAAATTCTATTTACAATATACGGACCGTATCCATGTTGTCGAGAACCAAGAAATAAATGATCTGACAAAGGCCGTCTATTATGTCCACAGTTTGGGAATTAATGACGTACTAATTCTTGCAGCCACCGGTTTGCGCGAAGATCATACAATAGGAAATATTTCACTATTGATTGAGTATGCGCAACTGTTTGATCATGTAGAAATGCTTTCCGATTTCGGTTTATTCACGCCATTGCTTCAAACAACGACCCTCTCAAGTGTCGCAGGGCAACAAATTTCCATTTTCTCATTAAACAACGATAGTGAAATTACGACTGAAGGCCTCCGTTGGCCTATCAATCACAGAAAGTTAACATCGTGGTGGCAAGGTTCTTTAAATGAAGCAACAGGAGATGAATTCACCATTACCTTGTCTCCCGGCTCCCAAGTGATTATTTACAGAAGCAACGAAATAAAACATCATTCTTAAAAAAGTAAAGTCCCGAAGAATCCTCTCAGATCTTCGGGACTAATACACCCTCAATTTTTACACTTAGTATTTGTTCCAAGCCTCACGGCTTCCCCAATAGCATTCATGCAGGCATCTTGCTAAGCTGAGATGCCTTCCATTCTGGAAAGCCTTCTATTGCATTTCCAATCTGAAACTGCAAGCTATCGTCGGCCACACGTTTTAATACCGCGTTCGGAGCCAAAGGCAAGCACATATCATCCACATTGAATAATGCTTTTAAAAGAACTATATCATACTGCTTACAAACTTCTTTTTCCAATTTTACTGGGACATTCAAAGATGCCAAATAATAGGCTGAACGCTCATAAGCACACCATGCATTTCCTTGCAAATAGAGATACACGCCATCTCTATTATCGATTTCATTCATCAATACCGTTTCAACGCCAGATGCTACTTTCATACTTGTCAATTGTTAGTTATAATTTGCGATACAAAGATATGTACAAGTCTAGCAATTGGACTTTGTAAACGTATCAAATTTACTACTTAAAGCTATCAAAAAGAGCATTGTCTGCTTCCTTTTTGCTTAATTCTTCCAAATTGGCTGAAGCTTCTTTAACGCCTGCATTTTTAGCTTGCTCTAACAATGTTTTTGCTTCGCTCAAATTACCTTCCATCAGGTTCAGTACGCCACGTGCGTGAATAGCTTCAGAACTGTTTCCAGCTTTTGAAAGATATTTACTTGCTGAATCCAAATCTTTATTCTGCAATGCAATATTAGCAGCATTCAAATTAGCTACGGGATCGTTAGGAAACATCTTAACAGCCGTTTCAAATACATTATTATAATCTTCGCTACCCACCTGATAGGTATTTGCTACAGCGAACATTTCGCTCAAGCTTAACTGTTCCGGATGAGATTTGATGATATTGCGACCTTCTTCTGCACTAAACTCACGAACAGTGTAATCTACACGATACTCTGAACGACGCAATGATGGAAACATTCCTGCCAATACATATTTATATGCAGTTCCACCATTCAAAACTTTTAGTTTTGCTTCTTTTGCATCTGGATCAGCACTGCTATTGATAATATCTAACACTGCATCTTTATCCGGAACCTGATTGTCAGCTTCAACTTTAGATTTAAAGCCAGCCCAATCTTCAGGTTCTGTTTCCAATGTAAAGAAATCCTTTTTGAAATTATGCTTTTTCTGAATATAAGCGCTCAAAGCCTTCACACGTTTATCTGCCAATGATGAATTCAGTTTATATGATCCTTCAGGAGAGGCATATCCTTTGAGCATCAAACCCTTTGCAGATACGTTCTTATCATTTACAAGCGTATTGACTGTATTGTCAATCTTTGCTAACTCTGTAGCATTATTACGAAAATCAGGCAGGATAACAGATTTACCCACTTGGAAATCCAAATAAGCCGTACCAACCTCAGCACGATGTTTTTCTGCTTCAGCCTGCGGCGTGATATAAGCGAACGTCGGAGCCACTTCGTATGCCTTATCCGGACGAGTCATTACTCTGTCGGCAATCAGCAACGGACCACCAGCATAATTCTTTCCGCAATCACACATATTCGGAACTAAAACGAATTTTGCATCCTTCATCCAAGATTCAAATGGAATTGTTTTCTTGTAATTGACAACCGATTCGCCTTTGGTCGCTTTTACCACTTGGTAACGTGGTTCGTCCTGCAGATTGTTCAAAGCAATCTTACGATCGTACACTTTTTGTGCAACTTTACCATTCACCAAAATTGATGGCAACCCTTCTTTTTGCGAACTTGATTCCAACACCGGAGTAAGTGTCAGATTCTCGCATTTGCTGATCTGACTTCCATCGATAGTAATAACAGCATCAATCAAAAGATCTTTTCCTTGTTGTTTCAATTCATTGCAAACAACTTTTACCGGTGCACTTGCTGTTGTCTGAGCATAAACAGCCGGCGAAAAGGCAGCTATCAAAGCTGCAACCATATATATTTTTACTACTTTCTTCATAACTTCAATTATTTAATAAAGTAAATAAGTGAGAGAGCCACTTTCGTCACACCAAAATAATCTTTTGTATCACTCTTCAAGACTGATCCACAGACAGCACACGGATATTTGTCATGATCCAGATGCGCCCATCCGGCGCCAATCACTGCTTCCATGCTCCATCTATTGCTCAGCAACCACTGATAGCCATACGAGAGACCTGCTCCGTACAGGTGACCCTGATAACGGCTGTTCTCCATGTTGTCACTCAAAAACTTGATTCCACCCACATTATACTGAGCATAATGAGCATGGATACCAAAAAACGAACCATTGAATTTTTCGCACAACCAATAGCGTGCTTCCGGTTGAACCAACCAGTGTTTCCAGCGCATGTCGTCACCCATCTTCCAGCCGTTATAATTCCCGGACAAGTCCAATGTCCACTTATTGCTTAAACCAAACTCCGTTCCCAAATTGATGGTACCGGTAGCGTCGTAAAGCAAGTTTGACTTCACCGCAAACTTCTGTCCATAGACGTTTGTCATCCCTGCCAGAAGCAAAAAGAGGAAAAGTACTTTTTTCATATTACATCAATATTTATTAAATTCAATACTAAGTTTTTTATATGCGGTACAAAATTATAACATCTCTCCGCTTTTTGCAATAGGCAGACCTTTCAACTTTCAAGGGCAAAACTACCAACTATTGTTCGATTGATATAAATACCAACCAAACGAGAGGGATACGGCAGCCG
>DAIMYP010000001.1:27203-213364 GCA_036734445.1 Tannerellaceae bacterium | reverse complement strand
AGTCATTACCTATCATTTTTCTACCACTCAGTGTCTACTTTTTGTGGTGCAACACATACGCACCTATTTCACTTTTACAGGCCGAATTGCAATCACCGGCCAATTTCTATGATTGAAAGCCCAATAATTGCCATTATTGGCGAAACACATTTCAAAACTGTAATGACCATAGTCGTTGGTTAATGTTCCCGACCAATAATGGCCGTATTTGCCTTGATCGAGAATCAGTTTTCCTTTTTGGTATCCGGAAGCGGGAAGAAAAATGGAATTGCCATTCGGTCCGACTACTTTCATTCCGCAAACGCCGTTTTCACTCATCCAACGCCATTGGCACTTTTCCAAGAGTTCGAGACATTCATCTCTTGTTGGCAAACGCCAGTCGGCACCCCATTTGATGGTAGCAAAATCATGCTTTGTTGCACTTATATTGACGTATGCTTCATTGCTTGGATAGTTGGTCAACCATTCGGGATACATCTCTTTTTCAAAATCTTCCCAGCCTAACAGCGAGCCGTAATCATCCGGTTCGGGAGCTCCTATATTGCAATCCGACCATTTTACGCTCAGACCCAAATCGACGGCATGACCTGTAGGCACTTGCTGTGCTATTATATTCATTGAAAGCGACAGTACACTCGCTATCGCTAGAAAAAATATTTCTCTTTTCATCATCGTAAACCTTTATTTAGCAAAGACTTCCGTCATCGGACGACCCACCCAAACTTGTGGTTGCTTCAGATTAAAAATAGCAGCCACCGTTGCAGCTACATCATATTGCATCATTGAACCTTCTATAACATGTCCCTTCTTGATATCTTTTCCATAAATGATAAAAGGTGTTTCCATTTCTAGCAGAGTTGTTCCACCGTGACCGCGACCTGTTCCTCCATGATCAGCAGTGATAATAATGATGGTATCATCCAGAATACCACATTCTTTCAAAGCTTGTACAATACGACCGATATTACCATCCAAAATTTTCATCACCTTATAATAATCAGGAGTATACCAGCCTTTATCATGTCCAATATCGTCTGGATTATCCCAGTAAAGCAGTAACAATGCAGGCTTCTTCTCTTTAATATATTTTACTGCCATATCGCACATGATCGGTTCTTCGGATGGAACCTGTTGACAATAACTCATGGCTTTCGTATCAATAAAACTCTGAATGCCTTCCCACTGATAAATACTTCCGATCTCAGCCTTCGGGTAAGCTTCACGAAGTAGAGAAAAGACCGTCGGGAACACACCATTCTTATTCTTTACTCTCGGTTCAATCAGAGGAGCACGCCAACTTATGCCTCCATCGGAATAATATCCATGAAGTTCAGGACCGACGCCCATAAACATTGACGCCCAATTCTCAGTACTTGCAGAAGGAAATACGGAACGCTTCTTAAGTGTATACGAACCTTCGGCCATCATTTTTTTGGCATTTGGCATATCGGCCAGTTTTATACCATATGAAGCCCAGCCGTCCAAACCAATAAGCACTACATGTTTTGCTTTCCAATCGGCAGAATTCACCACATTGGCAAAAAACATGAGCACGAGCAAAATTTTCAAAGAATTCTTCATGTTTTTCATCTTCTTTACTGTTAAACAACGCTGATTATAATTCAACATTTTCATTATACACATAATTAAATCGCCCTCCTGGAGCTGAATCTCCATTCACATAGAAATCCATAACATTCCCCTCATCTTGCATATTGTCATTCCACTTGAATTCAAAATTCAACTTTTCATGGTTCAAAATAAGGACATCACGAGGAATAGAAAAAACAAAAACATTATCTTTAAGCACAAATTTACTTTCTGCAACCTTGTCCCAAATCCATTTGTTTTGATAGCTACGTTCAATAATCACCTTTCCTTTATTCGGACTTATACGATTAACAATAAAATCATAACCATTCCATCCTGTAGATTTGTCACGATCAACATCTATAAACAATCTCATCCAAGCTTTATCTTTTGGAGAAGTCAATCTATCAGCTGTTTCCACATAGAAATAAATATTATTTTCATCACGTGCAACCTTTGCTCCAACAATATCATTACGACCGGAATTATTTTTATAATAATAGCAACCTCTTCCTCGTGAATCACGATGAATCGTATTTCCTTTATAGGAAGTAAAATAAGGTTTTACATCTTTCCAATCTTCTATTTTATTTAAAGCAATAGTTTTCATCGGTGAAACTGATTCAGGCTTATTCATCCCTTTAAATCTACGGATATTATCTACTAATTGCAAATAATAGACATCTCCTTTATCACCCCAACCTTTGTTCGGTTCTATATCCCGACTACAATTCCAATTATATTCATCCACAAAATTAAATGGTTTCGCGGTCCAATGATCAGTTGGCAATAATTGCTCCACAGTAAATTCATTCCACCCTGTCACAAAAACGAGTTCCGGATCCAAATGGAAGGCTCTTTCCCATTGTTCAAGGAAATTCCTTCCATATAAATAACCATCTACACGTGGGTCAAACCCATGTTGCACACTATAATTGCGACCATAAGTATCCTTTAAATTAAAAGAACAGTCATGACCTTTACTCGAATCGCAAGCATTCTGAGCAATACCAACCGTTACTTGTTCGAATTTTTCATTTCCTAATGGAACATAACCATGTTGTGGATACTTTTCCAGCCAACCCCATTGATCATCTCGTTTTGGACCAGTCACATAATCAGGTTGCCCAGGTCGAAATGTAAAGAAAGAAGCAATAGCCTTATCTTCTGATGAATCTGATAAAATCTCTGGATAAGCCATAATAATAGGTTTGCCCTTCCACATGAACCAAAGATTTGGATATTTTGAAGACTTATAGACATCCCTATATAATTGCCTCAAAGATATTAAAGAACCCGGAGTGAGACTAAATGGAAGCATAAAAGCAATTTTAGGCACTTTAACACCATCTTTTTGAGCTTTATCCCATGTTTTCATTAAAGCCTCATAGGAATCTTTCCAAGTCATATCTCCATTTGTACAATCGAAGAAAACAGCGTCAACGCCAGCATCAGCCAACATCTCGGCATGCTTGCGAAGCACCCATTCATCTGTTGTCCGATAAAATCCAAAAAGAGGTTGTTCCCAATAAAACAAGTCATGTTTTGTCCCCCACGCAGGATGATTATAATCTTCTATTGCTTCAGGGTACTGATGCAAAACTTCCGAAATACTCTTTATCTGATAAGTTGTATCTTCGTCTCCTTGATGCCACGTCCAATAAAAAATAGCCACATATTTATCATTACGCTTATCACCTGCATCCTTATATTCACGAGCCTTACGACCTAAAGCATCAGTAATACTCCAATAGTCACTACTCACAATCTGCGCACATAATTCACTTTCGATGAAAACGCATACATTCATACAAATGATAAATCTTATTATATCTTTCATATTCATTTATTAAAAAAATCAGACATGAAACATAAGATAAAAAAATGTTCCATTTCAATTTGCTCAAGTACTGTTTGGGAGTGAGACTCATATTCTACAATAAAAACATATGTTGTCACTCGTTGTACTCAGACTTAATTGATTTTAACGTTCCTTCACCCAACAAGAAACATATAAAAAAGAATATTTCCAATTCAAATTAAACATATTAAATTATTATTTCATCCGAATTTCAATATTGCAAACACCTTCTCGATGAATAGTCAAAATATGATTGATGCCACGAAATTTTCCATAATGCCATTTACTCTTAGGTAGCTTTTTGCCATTTGCATAGACCATAGGTTCAAATGTCAACTTAAGTCGTTCCAAGCCATTCTTATCAAAGGTAGTATAAGAAATGTGTTCTTTTTCGTATGATATACGCAGTACCATTGATGTTGTATAAAAAAGATGGTTTGAATCTATAGGCATCATTTCCGGCAACTCGCCAAAGCCTTCTAAAAAATGGGACATATAGTCAAGATATGAATCCGAGAACCAAGGATTGACAAAACCGATGCCAGTATAGTTGATGCTTATGGAATCTTTTGAGAATTTATTAAAAGCCGAATAAGTACTCAACGCAAAAGAAGCTCTTGCTTCTTCACGCATCTTTTCATCTCCCGTCATTCCAAACCACTTAGCGACAACTGATGCATAACGTGAGGTATGACTACTCATTTCTCCCAAACAATCATCCTGTTCAGCAATACTGGTTGCACCATAACGAGTGACAACGCCGAAACGTTGCTTAACAAGTATAATCAACTTAAGAATATGTTGTTTATAGAGTGGGTCTGCATTTGGGTTATTTATCAAATAGCGTGCAGTTTCCATAGGACTAAACTGATTGACATTATCATATCTGTTAGTTGCCACATCTTCAAAATACCCTGACCAAATGTTATTTTCCATCGGATATTTCAAAATCCAATTCATAAGAATCATTTTCTTTTGTAGTAAATTTTGTACATCCAATGTTGTATTAGAAACCAGTAATTCATCTATCATTTTAATAGGCATAATCATATCTGCACAATATGGGTCTATCACTTTTCCTGTTCGCATATTAACACGAAAAGGAAGTGGCGACTCAGTTGCAGTACCTTCAGTTATATGACCAACAATAGTATTCGCAATATTTTCCGCTAATCTGATATATTTTTGCTCGCCTGTAAAACGTGAATAATTGATATAAGCTATTGCAACCATACAAGCTTTATCCGGTTCACCTTTTTCATCATCATAAATACCATCAGGAGTATCATCCTGTGTTCTCGGTACTCCTGGCCATGCAAAATTTGAAGGAGTATGATATTTTGCAATCTGTTCAACCAGATTCTTCACAGGGTTCAAAGCATCCATGTCACCTGTATATGCATAATAACGCTTGAATGTTTCCATAGCCCAATAGGCATTTCCTCCCTGATTATTCTGACCTTTCCGATAGTTACCATCTACCAGTATTTTCGACGTTATCAAATATAACGGCAATGGACCATTAGGCGATTCATATGCAGGACAATACTTTAAATAATTCATACTGTATCGTAAAATCATATCATACGAAGTCCACGGCTGAAGTTTATTTTCCTGCAACAATACTTGGTGATCCATAATCATCTGTGGGTTCTTTTGGGGAGTAGGGAGAGTAATTCCGTTAGGACCTACAGCAATATGAGGTATCTGAGCCATTAAAACTGTCACTACATATAGCAAAAAAAAGCTATTCACTATTTTATTTCTCATCTCACATAAGTATTAAAAAATTCAGTTCATCCAATAACATTTTTGTGAATACTTTAATGCTACACAATATCGCATAGAGCCTTGAAATATCCTATCGATTCAGCTATTCCCAAGAACGGGTCTTTCTTTTCCGTTTCATATTCCAGACTGCACATACCAGTATAATTGACTTTTCTCATCATCCTGACCAACGATGGATAATCTATCAGTCCACGTCCAATTACCGTACAGTCGCCCTCTTTAGTTGGAGCCGTTTCATCTTTGATATGCATGTCGAAGACTCTTGCATGATATTTCTGCAAGTCGGCTACCGGGTCACATCCGTTTCTGAATTCATGCCCTACATCCAAACACATGCCTATACGCGGATCCAAATCTTTTATCAGATTCCAGGCTGTTGTTGCGTCAGGATATTGTTTGTCTGTCGGACCATGCAAATGAATGGCCATTACGAAATCGTATTCCTTTATCTTTTTATCAACGTATGGCAACAATTCTATGTTCGGAACACCTATTATCTTCTTAACTCCTACTCGTTTTGTATATTCAAATGCCTTATCGACATCTGCTTCGCTACGCATATATATAGGACCTACAATATAGCCTGTCACATGATGGGCTGCACATTTCTCATGAAATGCCTTTATCTGCTCATCTGTGCTGTTCAATGGCAAATGGAAATCCTTGATACTCAAATAATGAATATCCAAATGTTCCATGGTCTTCAGTGTTGTCTCTATGTCAAACTGGGTGAATGAATATCCGGCCATCCCCAAATGGAATGGATTGACCGCTTTTGTCACTTTTGGTTTGATGGAGTCAGGCATATCGTTTGCACGCAATAGATTATTTGTTCCCAGCAACACTGCTCCGGCTAATCCTTCTTTGATAAATGTCCGTCTTGTCTGTTTCATAGGTATATTCTTATATGTTACTTTTTATAATTCTTTTTACTATTCGCCTGCTCACATATCTTATTGCAATACTTCTTTAATTATCATGTCCGCCACGAGCTGCTGACCAAGTTCGTTCAGATGTATGCCGTCCGTACTCATTTTATCCCATACTGGCAATAATTCTGTATAAGCGTCTATACATCGACACCCTTCTGCGACAGATATGTTTTTTATCTGTGTTGCAAGCCATGACACTCTCTTCGATCCACCTGTATACGCCTCCGGTATCTTACTGTCTGATGAATATGGAGGTGGTGTCATTATGACTATCTCCGGATGATATTTCAGATAAACAGGATGCGCTTTTATCTTCCCAATCAATGTTTTCATGTTGTTTGAAACGAGTTTTAAACGGTCCTTAAAAACAGCTTTACAGTCTTCAGTCCCTAACATGATGAAAATCTTATTCAGTCCGTTTAATACCTTGTCTGCCTTATTCATATACTGGTCAATACAGGATAATGTATTCGACTCCTGCTTCCCGTTATTATCAAATCCAATTGTATTATTAACTACTGATGCATTACAAATGAAATCCTGAAAACGTTTTTCTTTCAGTTGGTTTACCCAGTTTCCTTCCATTGTTTCATTTGTATCACCCAACACAAGTATATTCTGACCTTTTACGCCATCCAAAGCTCTATCCATAATCATCTCATGACCTCCTTCGAAAAGATTTATCTGAACCTTGTCTAGATAATGACGTTGAATCAGAACTACCAGATGTTTCTTATTGGCCGGCGCTCCCGTTGTCTGCCACTCCATCAGGCGCAGCATCTCTTCATTTGAAAATCGTGTCTTCGTATCCGAACAATCAAAATCAGAAACTACCTTGTTAAAGAACTTCATGCTGTGTGTAAATGGCACGTCACCTTCCAGTCCACCATCATGAATGCCCGCATAAATAAACAACTTACTATTCTCTCGCTCTTTAACAGGCGTATCCATCATAACCGGAGAACGACGACAAGCTTCATGCACATCGAAATAAGGGACAAAACCATCCTTTGGAAGGCCTGAAGTTACCTGCTCAAGGTCCTGCATATATTTTGCATACTTTGTGCGTCTTCCTGCACATTCATAATAATAATCCACAAGATCCGATATCGATGCCCAGGCAGTAAATGTCTTTATATGATGCCTTATTCGCATATAGCAGAACATAGTCGCATGGCCACCTCCACTTCCTCCTATAATATGAATACTTGTTGTATCCACATTCGAATGGGCTATTGCGTAATCAATGGCATCTTCAATATCTTGAAGAACGAGGTCACTTGCACAAGCCTCCGGCCGATTGTTCGGACCTCTGAAATCGGGATGGATATAATTGTAATCCTCCTTGATGCACATCGATGCGATATCATCCACTTTCGTATAATCGGCACTCCATGCATGGAGTTTGACGACCAGAGGACGAGGGTTAGACGATCTGGCTTTGAAAAAATATGCGGACTGCTTGCTTTGATCAGCCGTTGAGGTTATCTCTACCTTCTGACATTCCTTGGGCCACTGCTTTTCCGGCTCATCACTGGCTTTGGTAAAATCAGATATCATAATAAATTGTGTTCCAAACAATACAAGACTCATCAATCTTAATATTTTCATACTGCACTAATTTTATCATCATAAAATGGTTAAAAGAGAGTATGCATGCTAATGTATGCACACATACTCTCAGTAAGAGAACTATTATGCTACATAGACCTTTGTTTTATGCAGCAAAGCTATTCAAACAATCTTTTCTTTATTATAATCCACCGAGTGATGTTATTTCTTCAGCTGTCAATGGTCTGTTGAAAATAGCTACTGACGAAAGCAACATGGTATGATCATCACTATCCTCATCACCCATAATCAAAGTGCCTAATGGATCAAGAGCGAAACGGTCATCCGAGTAATTACTACCCTCCAGCCATTTTGTACCATTGACATAAATACGAAGATATTCGTCAGCTTTCAATACAATTACTACACGATACCATTTATCTCTAGATATCGTATTTGAACTGTAACCGCTTGTTCCTACTCCAATATTACCGGCATTCTTTATGGCATAGTCCTGATCATTCGCATTAGTAACTGAAGTATTCAACAACGTAGCGTAGCCTCCTTCCCCAGACGGTCTGTTGATATCAAAAACAAGTGTATATTGTCTTACTAAATCACTACCAGCCGTAGCGGCAATTCCATGATCACAGAAGAGTAAACTTTGATGACCGATTTGTATTGCTTTATCACGTTTATTAAATCCTGACACTTGCGTGATTCCTTCTGTCGAAGGGGTTCCAAGTACTGCATCTTGTGCTCTACGATAAGGAATCAAATCTTTACCAACAGTAGCTTTTCCAAAATTACTTGCATCAGAGAATTCCCAGAAACCAACCAAGCCGCTAACTGCTTTAAGTTTTTCTTGGAGAGTAACTTCGTAAACTTCAACAGAGATTTGCTGAGAATAACTTCCTTGGCTTACAGTTAATGTTGTTGTTCCAACATCATTGGCAGTCACATTGCCATAAGCATCCACTGAAGCGACATCAGCATTAGCACTCGTCCAAGAAAATTCATAATTAGTGCAATCCCATGGAATAGGATAAGCAAGAGCTTTACTTTTTTCCCCTATATTCAACCTTAAATCAGCACCAACTTCTATACCTTTCAAATTAATGCCATCTCCCAACTTATTATTGCAAGATACCAATATCAAGCAACCACACAAGAGACAGAATCCTTTTATAAATATTGTCTTCATAATCGTCCTACTTTATTAAGTTTAACTTGTCTGCCAATGAAATATTCAATGCCGCATTACGATTGACATCCTGCTCCGGATATGGAACATACATCAAACTCTCGCTCCAGCTTCCTGATGGAGCATTCGGTTCTTGCCGGGTAATACCTCCTGCACCAGGGATAACATAAATCGGATTCTGTACACGTGTATTAAAATGATCCTGTACACGATCCATACGCTGCATATCATTATAACGACAATCGATTGCACCCCATAACCAACCGGCAATCTCCCAGCCGTGCTCGTTGTACGCCGCTTCAGCCAATTCTGATGAAGTCATTGATGATGAATAATGATTAATACTGGCATCACTCTTTACACCATTTCCATCAGCACGATTACGAACGATATTCAATAATTCGATGGCTTTTGCATTTGTTTGGCCTGAACGCCCCACAGCCTCTGCATACCATAAATAAACTTCACTCAAACGAATCATCTGATGCGTTTGCTCAACCCAACCATTACACTGACTGCCTAAACTTTTGTAAATGTCATATTCGGTGCCGTCGTTAGTGAATTTGGATTTTCCAAAGTATGGATATCTGTTTGCATCAGGCAGATTTTCGCTCCACCAAGGATAAGCTTTTCCATCACCCGAATTATAAGTCACAACCGGATATGTTGCATCCTTACGAGGTCCTTCCGGAAAGTTTACCCAAAAACCGATTTCAGCACGTGTATCACACCAACCACCGGTACAATCAGGGAAGTCATTAATACAACCACGAGCACTTTCACTACTATCACCGCCACCCCAAGAATTAGAATAATAAATACCCAAAATGCATTCTTTATTCTTCTTATTTTCAGCTACGGAATGAATATCAGCATAATTCTCATAAAGAGAATATTTATAAGTGCCATTTTCAACTCCTGTAATTACTTCCAAAGCTTTTGCCGCTGCTTTTTCATAATACTCTGTTCCCAAGTTCAGCGGCCAACCGGCCATTGTTAAATATACATTTGACAGCATGGCTTTAGCTGCAGCCGAATTAGCAACAATATTAATGCCGTTCATAGAACGAGGGGTGTCCGTATAGTTGGCAGGAAGATTTTCTGCAGCCTGAAGATCCGTAACGATCAGATTAAAAATGTCGGACACGGTAGACAAGCCAATAGAGAAATCAACTTCATCTGATGTTACCATTGGCAATGGCCCAAAAGTACGTACCAGATAATAATATGCCCATGCACGCCAAAAATGCGCCTGGTTCAAGGCATAATTAAGATTATCTTCTGTAACGCCGGGTGTATTGGACGCACCATTGATTATAAAATTGGCAGCTTTAATAACCAACCATTTATCCTGCCAACACCATAATAAACGATCGTTGCCAGTAGACACACCATATAAATCCCATTCACGAATACCAGCTTTGTTGCTGGCACGATGAGTTGACAAATCATCACCCATGATAGCCTGTATAAACTGTGTAAGACCGAATGTTGAACGGCTGACCTGTCGATATAAAACATTGACTGCCCCATCCAGATCACTAGCTTGAGTGAAAGCGCTGTTTGACATAAGTTGACCATTAGGCTCCTCTTTCAAGAAGTCGTTGCATGAAACGAGTCCAAACAGGATGGCCATTAATATAAATATTCTTATTAAAGATGTTTTCATATTCTTCGATTTAATAATTCGTTAAAACTCCAGACGTACAATGAGCGAATAGGTTGTTGGCATCGGAAATGAACCTCTATCAAGACCAAAGGTCGTATCATAAGTACTTGTATTTGCTTCCGAAACAGTTTCAGGATCCAATCCTTTATATCCTGAAATAACGAACAGATTTTCTGCACTGAGCGACAAATGGACAGCTGCATATTTAGTCAGTTTCTTAGGAATCTGATAACCGACGGATAAATTCTGGCAACGTATAAACGCTGCTTTTTCCAGCCATTGTGTTGAGCCCGGAACATATTGATTATTGGCATTCGTCAAACTAGGAAACAAAGCATGACTCTTGTCGGCAACTTTGTCCCAGCTGCGATAATAACCTTCACGAGAACTAATGAAACGCGAAGCGCCAGTCTGACAGGTTTCAATATATCTGGAAATATTCAAACGGTCGTAATTGCTAGTCGCGCGGAATAAAACATTGAAATCCCAATTCTTGTAAGTCAATGTGTTATTCCAACCAAACAGCCAATCAGGAACAGATTTACCAGTTATCACACGGTTATCATTGTTATTATCCGTAGTTGTAGTCCCGTCTTGATTATAATACAAATTGGCTCCTTCATCATCGAATCCTGCCCACCGTTGCAGATAGAAAGAACCTACAGGTTTGCCAACTTTCAAAATAAACAAACCACCGGAATAAAGACCACCGCGTGAAGCATCCGGGATGATGTAATCATCTTCGCCCAAATCCTTGACCGTATTCTTATTATATGCGGCTGTCAGTGTGCTTTCCCACGTGAGATTTTTAGTTGCAAACGGTACTACATTCAAGGTAAATTCCATACCTTTATTCTGCAATTTTCCCAAGTTTGTCCAAACGGTTCCACCTCCATTATAGTCTGGAAGTTCCTTTTGGAACAACAAGTCTGTCGTATTCTTCAGATAAAAATCAGCTGACAGATTCACCTTATTGTTTATAACACCCAAATCGAAACCTAAATCATACTGCACAGTTTTCTCCCAATGAAGATCCGGATTCGAACTCGATTCCGGCCAATAACCCCAATATTTGGTAGAGGTTCCATAGCTCGCATAATCTCTCGACAATGTTGCATAGGTCGAATAAGCACCTACACCGCAGTTACCAATAGAACCCACACTTGCGCGCAATTTCAATTGGTTAATCACATCCTTATTGATAAAACTCTCTTCATGTACATTCCAACCAACAGCCACTGACGGGAAATAGCCCCATTTGTATTTATCCTTGAACTGTGAAGGAGCATCAGCACGCATCGTTCCTGTGAACAAATACTTCCCCTTATAACTGTAAATCAATCGTCCGAAAACAGATGCCATTGAACTGTTGCTAAAACTATTGCTTAATGAATATGAACTTGCCGAAGCCAAATCCCAATAAGTCGTTGCTTCATTGACCAAATTCGTAGAATTAGCATTTAAAGAACTGTATTTATATTTTGTCAATTCCAAAACACCCATTGCTATCAGATGATGATCGCCTAATGTCTTATCATAAGTCAAGTTATTAATATTACGCCAGTTATAGTATTGATCTTCGTAATTACTTGCTTCACTGATTCCGCTAGGCTCATAAGACGCAGAGCGGAAATGACGATTCCAATTATGCACTTGCGTATACAATCCTTCAGTTGAAAACGTCAACCCGTCGATAATTTTAAACTTTAGATTACCGAACATGGTCATTGTACTTGACCGGTAATCTGTCCACTCTGCCTTAACCGATGCGTACGGATTACTGCCTATTGATCCATATGGGTCAAGATTATAAATGCCACTTGCGCTTTGCAATTCCATACAAGGCGAATATTCTAATACATCAACAAATTGATCCTGATCTGACGAGTTATGCTGCTTGGTCAGTCCATCATACATATATCCCGTAAACTCCAACCAAGGAGTGATATTCGTATCTAATGTTGCCTTCACATTATAGTTTCGAGAAGTATTGGTAATCCATTGTCCTTTTGTATCAGCGACCCAGCCGGAAACTGAATATTTGGTTTTCTGATTGCCTCCAGATATATTCAAATTATAATTCTGAGAGAATCCGGTTTGTGTCATCAAATCTACCCAGTCAATACCTTTTGTTCCACTTTTATAAGCAGCCAAATCATCTGCTGAAATAGAATTGGCACCATTGACTTCATTATAAGCTCTTGCATATTCATAAGGGCTCAGTAAATCCGGTTTCGTACGCATGTCCTTTACGCCATAACGAGCATCAAAAGTCACCTTTATCCCTTCCTGAGGTCTTTTGGTTGTAACCAATATAACACCATTTGCTCCTTGTGCACCATAAATGGATGTAGCTGACGCATCCTTCAATACTTCAATGTTCTCGATATCGTAGAAATTACCTACTGTTCCTCCGATAACACCATCTACAACCCATAATGGCTCACTGCTTTTGTTCAAAGAAGTGACACCACGAACACGTATATTGACATTGCCGGCACCGCTTGTACTCGTAATATTAATACCTGCGGCTTTGCCTTGAAGAATATTACTTATATTTCCTTGAGGCAAATTCTTGATTTTTTCAGACGAGACTGATGAAATAGAACCTGTCAGGTCGGATTTACGAACGGTACCGTAACCAATAACTACCACCTCATCCAAAACTTTCGTGTCTTCTTTCAAGAGGACAGATACAGATCTTTTATTTCCAAGAGGTATTTCCTGTGTCAGATATCCAACAAACGAAACGACCAATACGGCATTCGATGGAACATTAGACAGTGAAACACGTCCGTTCGTATCGGTTATGCTTCCGTTTGTGGTACCTTTTACCATCACATTGGCACCAACAACTGGGCCTTGTGCATCAGTCACTACACAAACAACAGATCGGTTCTGTTGTGAAATCAAATCATTACTCATTAAACCGATTCCACTATTAAGCTTTGCTGCACTCAACGACATTGAGGCAAACAAAAAGACAAAAAGAAGGGAAATCGATGTTTTCATGACCCTTAAATTTTTCGGTTTTCTTTTCATACTTCACTACTTTTTTGTTGATTATAAATTGATAATAAAAATTAGACAAAAGGCTGAAAAACTCATGGTAGCTTTCAGCAAAAAATGATTTTCCGGTTTCTTTCATGGGCAATCCTTTCGTTAAATTGTTTTTTACATAATATATTTCAACTGAATCGAAATAAATCAGGGTTAGAAAGGGCTGAAACAAATTGTTTCAGATAACTTATTCTTATATATACAATTCACGCTTCAATTAGTACTCACTTTTACCGGACGAATTGCACCTATAGACCAATTTCTATGATTGAAAGCCCAATAATTGCCATTATTGGCGAAGCACATTTCGAAACTGTAATGACCATAGTCGTTGGTTAATGTTCCCGACCAGTAATGGCCATATTTGCCTTGATCGAGAATCAGTTTTCCTTTTCGATATCCGGAAGCGGGAAGAAAAATAGAATTACCATTCGGTCCGACCACTTTCATTCCATAGACTCCATTTTCGCTCATCCAGCGCCATTGGCACTTTTCCAAGAGTTCAAGACATTCATCTCTTGTTGGCAAACGCCAGTCGCCACCCCATTTGATAGTGGCAAAATCATGTTTTGTTGCACTTATATTGACGTATGCTGCATTACTCGGATAGTTGGTAAGCCATTCGGGATACAATTCTTTTTCAAATTCCTCCCAGCTGAACAGAGAACCGTAATCATCAGGTTCGATAGCACCTATATTGCAATCCGACCAATTTACACTCAAACCCAAATCGACGGCATGGCCAGTGGCGGTTTGTTGTGGCATTACATTCATTGACAGCAGCAATGCGCCTGCCATCACGACTAAAAATATCTTGTTTTTCATCATTATTGAATTTTACTTAACAAAAACTTCCGTCATCGGACGACCCACCCAAACTTGCGGTTGCGTCAGATTGAAGATAGCAGCTACCGTTGCAGCTACATCATATTGCATCATCGAACCTTCGATAACATGTCCTTTCTTAATATCCTTCCCGTAAATAATAAAAGGGGTTTCCAATTCGAGCAGAGTTGTTCCGCCATGACCGCGGCCTGTACCTCCATGATCGGCAGTGATAATAATGACGGTATCATCCAGAATGCCACATTCTTTCAAAGCTTGCAAAATGCGGCCGATATTACCGTCCAGTATTTTCATCACCTTATAGTAATCAGATGTATACCAACCTTTATCATGTCCAGTCTCATCCGGATTATCCCAACAAAGCAGCAAAAGTGCCGGTTTCTTTTCCTTGATATATTTTACTGCCATATCGCACATGAGCGGTTCTTCGTATGGAGCCTGCTGGCGATAACTCATAGCTTTCGTATCAATAAAACTCTGTATGCCTTCCCATTGGTAAATACTTCCGATTTCAGCCTTCGGATAAGCTTCACGAAGTAGAGAAAAGACCGTCGGGAACACACCATTCTTATTCTTTACTCTCGGTTCGATCAGCGGAGCACGCCAACTTATGCCTCCATCAGTATAATATCCATGCAGTTCAGGACCGACGCCCATAAACATTGATGCCCAGTTTTCAGTACTTGACGAAGGGAAAACTGAACGCTTCCTAAGCGTATACGAACCTTCGGCCATCATTTTCTTGGCATTTGGCATATCGGCCAGTTTCACACTATATGAAGCCCAGCCGTCCAAACCAATAAGTACTACATGTTTTGCTTTCCAATTGGAAGCAAATACTGTACTGGTAAAAAACAGTGATATAAACAAAATCCTAAGAGATGTTTTCATGTTTTTCATTTTTTTCAATCATATACTGGTTAAATATATTATAATCAGGTTCTTTCATCCATATATACTTTAAGCGAAAAAAGTATATACTTTTACACCACAGAAGTATATACTTTTGCACTATGAAAGTATATACTTTTATACCCCGAAAGTATATACTTTTGAAGCCAAAAGTATATACTTTTTTTCATAGGGTATAACTACTTTATTATCAGTGTCACTATTTATGATTTGCAACACTGCTTGATCAAACTCATCAATTACTTTATATCTGCATTGTTATTAGCAAGATTCGGATTGTTAATGACTTCTTTACTTGGTATCGGCAAGAAATAATCAGCTTTTGAATAACTCTTCTGAAGCGTATACTTCGATTCTGTCTCATCGCGCCAATCTGTATTAGCCTTTTCAACTAACTGCAATCTTTGCAAATCGAACCAACGAGCGGAATACTCAAACCCTGCAAATTCGAAAGCTCTCTCCCAAACAACGTCATCAATAAATGCATCCGTTGTCAAATTACTTACAGAAGCTTCTGTTGTTCCCAGACCTTTGTAGGCACGATTACGAACATCATTCAAGCATTGATAAGCCAACGCATCCGGACCATCTGTACGAGCTTTTGCCTCTGCATAAGTAAGCAGTATATCTGCGTAACGCATTACAACAATCGGGCGAGTACTAAACCATGTTGCCGTTGTCTCCATATTGGTCAGCCACAAACCTGATGGACCGTTTTCGTCCCAAGTCCAACCTTCCGACAGATCATCTGCCCACCATTTACGATAACTCGGGTGTTTACTCTTCAAATCATTTGTTGTATAATGCTTACCGCCCATAACATAGAAATCAGTAACGAAAGTAAAGTCCTTACGCTCACCTGCAGGGAAACGATTATAGAAACCATTCTCGGCAATCATTGATTCCCAACCACCAAATTCAATAGGACGACTTGGGTTCGGAGCACGAACCGTATAATTATTAAGTGTATGTTCGAACCAAATAATAGCTTCTTCCTGTGATGATTTTTCAAAAGCTGTCCAATACGGATCCCACAATTCATAGAAATGAGTCTTTAATGCATAACCATAAGTAGCAGCATTATCGATAACCTCTTTAGCTTTATCGCGAGCCAATGCATAATATTCAGTTCCTCCATTTACAGGATAACCGGCCATTTGCAAATAGACCTTAGCCAAAGTTGATTTAGCAGCACCTTTCGTAACTGCACCGCCAACTTTGTAAGTTGTATTTGAATAGGAAACAGGCAACCATTCTTCAGCAAATTGTAAATCCGAAATGATTAGTTTATAAATATCCGCTGCTTTTGCGCACTGAACCGTTTTATCAGATTCGAATGCTGTTGTAATCAACGGAATATTATTAAAGAAGCGAACCATCCAAAAATACGTGAACGCGCGGATGAAGTACGCTTGTCCAACAAGAGCATTCAACTCAGCCTCGGTCATCGTTCCATCAGCGTTATGATAATTGTTGATGATAGAGTTTGCCTGATTGATTACATCATAGCAACGCTCCCAACCTGACTGAATATCATCGTCGCCACCACTTGAAATATCCATGTTTATTTCCATTTCATTATAGCAGGCGCGTTGATTACCTGTTCCTAATACATCATCAGCACTTGCATACTTGATTTCCATACTTTGATACGGACGGTTCATTGACGTATCCCACAAATTATACAGTGAATTAAGCATCATCTGTATTTCAGTTCCATTATTCAGGAAGTTCTCTGGAAACAAACTTCCATTAGGAGTCTCCTCCAAAAACTTGTTATTAGATTCGCACGATGCGAATGTAATTATAGCGGCTAAAAGAATTACTACTTTTTTCATACTATTCTGCATTTATAGTCATTAATATGTTAATGATAATCCGAAGGATATACTCTTTGGATTAGGATAAGCGAACCAATCCATACCTGAGCTGGTGTCACTGCCAATAGAAGAACTAATCTCAGGATCATAACCTTTATACTTCGTGAAAGTGAGAATATTCTGTGCGCTTACCGAGAGTTTGATATCAGCAAATGGACAGATCGTTTTAGGAATACGATAACCAACACTGATATTACGCAGTTTAACATAACTACCATCTTCCATATATTGAGAAGACAATGCATTCAATTTGTTCGTATTGCCAATCTTAGCAAACTTAGCACCGGTATTGCTTTCCGTCCAACGGTCACGTGAATCCCGTAATTTATAGACCTGAGAAATATCAAGACATTCAGTTGTCAACATATAAGTCCAGTTCAAGATATCGCGTCCATGAACACCCTCGAACAAAACATTCAAATCGAATCCCTTATAAGTAAAATGGTTATTCAACCCCCAAGTGAATTTCGGATTAGAATGTCCGATAACTTGATAATCGTCTGTTCCATAAGAATGGTCACCGTTTAAATCTTCATACTTATAATCACCAGGTGTCTGACCAAATTTAGCCGCTTCAGTTGCTTCGCTTGTCTGCCAAATACCTAAATATTTCAGACCATAAATAGTACCAATCGGCTGTCCGGGCATCAATACAAATGGGCTGTTTGCTGTAATACCTGAACCATAAGTATCACCATAGATAATCTTTGACTCTCCTAAATCAAGGACCCTGTTCTTATTAAAGGCACCATTGAAATTCACTTCATATTCGAAGTCCCTTGCTATTGGCAACACATAATTGATATTAAACTCAAAACCCTTATTACGAACAGAACCAACATTAGATATTGTCGTATTATTGCCATATTCGCTATCACCACCATTATAACCTGCAACTGATACCGGTGCCAGCAAATCAACTGTTTTTTTGTTGTAATAATCAAGAGTAATATTCAAACGATTATCCATAAAGCCTAAATCGAGACCGACATTCATCTGCTTGGTTGTTTCCCATTTTAAATTAGGATTACCTCCTACACGTGCAAAATATCCAGCTTGCGTTGAAGATGTTCCCCACTGATTTCCACGGTTACCTAAGGTATTATATGTTGCGTATGTACCAACAGCCTGATTACCTGTTTCACCCCAACCGCCACGGATTTTGATATTTGAAAAGATACTCTGATCTTTCATAAATTCCTCTTCTGACAATTTCCATGCTAATGAAAATGAAGGGAAGTAACCAAACTTCTTACCGTCGCGGAACTTTGAAGAACCATCAGCTCGGAAGTTGCCTGTTACATAGTAACGAGAAGCATAATTATAATTAACACGACCGAAGAAAGAACGCATAGCTCCATTTGCATAACTTGAACCTACGCCAATATTCGGAGAAGCCAAAGCCAAATTATACCACTTAACAGACTCTATAGAAAGAATATTGGCAGAAGCATCAAAATTATTCTGTTTCCATTTTGTTTCCTCAAAACCTGCCATGGCAGAGAAATTATGTAATTTAGCAAAGGTTTTAGTATAAGTTAAATAGGCATTGACCAACCAAGATTTATTTTCGTATGAACTTTGAGATGCGCTTGCAGCGGTTCCATTGTAATTTTTACTTTCAAAATGACGATTGCCACCAGTACTAAAACTTACAGAACCCTTTGCATCAAATTCCAATCCATCAATGAGCTTTATCTTCAAATTGCCTATACCGCTACCTGAATTGTTATAATTTCTATCTTCTAGAGTTGTAGCCAATACAGGATTAATTAATGTACCTGTCATATTACCTAAACGATTATAAGTAATTCCATCATCTTCATATAAAGATTCAGTTGGTGCCCATAATAAAGCACCTAACAACGGAATACCTGTCTTACTACCTCCTTGCGCAATATTCGGATTCAAATTATCACTGTGACCAGCATTTGTTTCAAACTGAACGGTAATGCGATTACTCAAATCAACATCCAATTTAGAATTCAAACCATAACCGGATGATTCAGTGTTTAAGATAACTCCTTCAGTCTTATTATAACTTGGAGAAACATAATAGCGTGCATTCTTGCTACCGCCAGAAATGGTGGCTTTATAATTCTGTGAAAGGCCTGTCCTGAATATTTCATCTTGCCAATCGGTTCCACCATTAGCTTTATATTTAGCTATTTCATCACTCGTAAATGAATATGTACCAACGCTATTGTTGTATTCAGCAAATTCTCCTGCATTCATCAAATCATAACGTTGTGGAACACTCTCCAATGAAAAGTTAGAGTAGAACTTCATTAGCGGCTTACCTTCTTTACCACGATTGGTAGTTACTAAAATAACGCCGTTTGCACCACGAGAACCGTAAATGGCTGTTGCTGAAGCATCCTTCAAAATTTCAATGGATTCGATATCATAAGTATCAGGCATACCTGAATAATTACCATCAACTACAATCAAAGGGTCATTGCCACCTTGAAGGGAATTGGCACCACGAATACGAATTGTACTGCCTTGGCCAGGAGCACCATTTGTTCTACGAACAGTAACACCAGGAGCACGACCGGAAAGGATGGAATTTAATGAACTGTTCGGTTGGTCTATAAATGCATTTGAACCAAGAGAAGTCACAGAACCTGTCAAATCACTCTTTTTCACAGCACCATAACCTACAACGACGACTTCATCCAACAATGCATTATCTTCTTGCAAAGTCAGATTTATATTGTCTTTAGCCTTTATTTCCTGAGTTTTATAGCCAATATAAGAAAATTCTAATATTGCATTTGGTAAAGTTGAAATAGTAAAATGTCCATTGGAATCAGTTACCGTACCTTGAGTAGTTCCTTTCACTACAACATTAACTCCTACCAATGGTGATCCGTTTACATCAGCAACTGAACCGTGTATCGTTACGTTTCTAACATCACGCTGTAAAGCTATTGGTTCGGCATTCTTATTTTCCGAAGCCTCCTTCTTTACAATAATCTGCCGGCCTTTGATGACATACTTGAATTCACTGTTTGAAAAGATTTCTTTTATAATCTCATCAACTGACTTATTCGTCATGTTTACATCGATTTTTTGATTCAAATCGACTTTCGAACCTTGATAAATAAAAAGATAATTACTATGATTTTCTATATAAGAGAAAACTTCGCCGAGTGTTTTATCTTGCAGTTGAACAGTTAACACTTCGGGTGGCATTGCTGCCGACATGTTCACTACTATGGCTGGACATGACGTCAAGAATGCAGCCAAACATGCCAACCTTAAAAATTTAGTCTTTACATAACCGATATTTCTTATGTTTTTCATACTTTTGTATTTTAATTCTTTAAATGTGTGTTTAGGGAATTATTTTATAATCGGATAGTACGCCCAATATTATCCGATTTTTATTTTTTATATTCAATGTTTCATAGGCATATATATTTTCATGATCACTTCTTCTTTTACTTTGATTACTTAGAGGAAAAATAATATCCTCCTCCTTCTAATTTATTCATCTTCAACGATGCAGACTCTTTTACTATATCAAAGATAGCATCGGTTGATTCACATAAATCCAATTTGCCAGAAAGGACAAGTTTCTGTACATTCTTATCATACCATACAGGTACTCCATAATATCTCGATAAATCATCAAGAACCTTGCTTACTCGATCATTTTGCAGCAGCATTATGTTATCTTTCCAGCAAATATATTTTGCAACATCTACAGTCTTTGTTCTCATTACACCAGACTCCAATGTCAATAATTGAGACGGATAAAGAAGTGATTTTTCACGCGCTGTCTTAACTTCTACACGACCTTTAACAAGAACAACCGATAAATCACTATTCTTATATGCAGAGACATTGAATACAGTTCCTAAAACTTTTACATCACAGCCGACAGTCTTCACAACAAAAGGAATCTTTTCATTATGGGCAACTTCCAAATAGACTTCGCCTTCAACAGCTATTTCACGCTTCTTTCCTTTGAATATTGATGGATAAATAACACGGCTATCTGAATTAACATACATCATTGTGCCATCAGACAACATTAAATGCATTCGTTTGCCTTTTGGAACAATAATCTGATTCAAAGGCTCAGAAAGTGATTCAGAAATACCTTTATCTTGTGATTGAACAATTTTCTTTATCCCACTATTTACAATAACATTTCCATGCTGATCATAATGGACAACAGATTCATTTTCTAACTGAACCTGGCTCTTATTGGAAAGGAATAATGATATCTGTTTGACTGAGTCTGATGAAGCTGTACTATTCTGTAAAGCAGAAAGGACAGAAACTTCAGGAACTATACGCCACTTTTGCCAATAGAACATAACAAGCCATAGGATCATGGCAGCTGAACTAATTGCCGCAAAATAGAAAAACAATCTATCTTTTTTGTGATGACTGTTCATTTCGACAGATTTATCATTACTCACTTCAAGCAATTTCTCCACCTCTTTCCAGGATTTTTGAATTTCGGAACCATCAATCTGTTCCCTCTTCTTCATCACTGAAAAATAATGTTTTAATTGCCCAAAGAACTGTCCATTTCCTATTTTTAAATATCTATGCACTTTGAGTTAGTATAATATTTACGTCATTAGGACAGGGCACAAAAAGAAAAGTACTCATCGGAGATTATATTTAACACATGGATTTAAAATGGAGGGATAGTACAGAGGATGGGGCAAAAAAAAGGCTATCTTCACAGACAGCCAATCTTCATTGTTAACCTTAAATCTAATACCATGAAAAACACGATGCAAATATACGGACTTTCTCTAATGTTGTATCATTCAAGGTAGAAAATTCTCATCAGCTTAACCATGTTTAACTAAAAACATGCTGTACAACATAATTCTTTAAAATATTATTATCATAATACATGAAAAGTGAAGTGATATACAAATAAGCAATATACCCTATTTATGGTATTTCTCAGAATATGGAGACTCTATATCTTTGCATCAGAAAATTAAGAACAACTAATTATTTAAGCGTATGTCAAAAATAGCAAAACAACTGACCGATTTAATCGGCAACACTCCACTTCTGGAGTTTACACATTTCAATGCAAGTAAAGAATTATCTGCAAAAGTTATTGGTAAATTGGAATACTTCAACCCGGCTGGAAGCGTTAAAGACCGTATTGCATTATCCATGATTGAAGATGCTGAACAAAAAGGCATCCTAAACCCGGGAGCAACCATTATTGAACCGACAAGCGGAAACACAGGCGTCGGATTGGCTTTTGTCTCTGCCGTAAAAGGTTATAAACTAGTTCTGACAATGCCGGAAACGATGAGTTTGGAACGTCGCAATCTATTAAAAGCCTTAGGAGCCAATTTGGTATTGACACCTGGAGCTGAAGGAATGAAAGGCGCCATTGCCAAAGCGGAAGCATTGCGAGATCAAACACCTGGATCGGTTATCCTTCAACAGTTTGAAAACCCAGCCAATCCTGCACAGCATGCCAAAACCACAGCTCAGGAAATATGGAGAGACACCGATGGAAAAGTAGATATTTTTGTTGCAGGCGTTGGAACAGGCGGAACTGTCAGTGGTACAGGTAAAGGTCTGAAAGCTCATAATCCGAAAGTAAAGATTGTAGCTGTTGAGCCAAGTACCTCAGCTGTTCTTTCCGGTGGAAAGCCAGGACCTCACAAAATACAGGGAATTGGTGCAGGATTTATTCCAAAAACGTATGATCCTTCCGTTATTGATGAAATCATTCCTGTTGATGGAGATGATGCCATCCGTACATCGCGCGAACTTTCTAAAAAAGAGGGATTATTAGTAGGTATTTCTTCCGGTGCAGCCGTATTCGCTGCCGTTCAACTGGCTAAACGCCCGGAAAACAAGGGGAAAACGATTGTAGCTCTGCTTCCTGATACAGGCGAGCGTTATCTTTCTACAGCACTTTATGCTTTTGAAGATTATCCACTATAAAATACTTCTGGAGATTATTTTCTTTAGAACATAGCAACGGCGCCGGTCTTTATTTATCGGCGCCGTTTTGATATTTATGAACAATATACCAAATCTTCTTTGACCAAAATACTCTTTAATTTCAATAGAGCACGATATAAAAGATTCTTGCTCGATTGATAATTAATATTCAATAGAGAAGCAATCTCTGAATGATCAAGTTCTACCACAAAATACAGATAAAGAATTTCCTGCTGCCGCGAGGGTAGCATTTTTATTGCCTCATGGATAGAAGAATAATCTTCAGAAAAATCATCATTTACAATTGGAGGAAGCGAATCAGAATTAAACGCAAGCATATCATCCAAACAAGGAAGTATAAAATTAGTTTGCTGCCTTTTTGTCTCCAAAGCATTATACAAGGTATAACGAAAAGCTTTAAGCAAATAACCTTTCACTGAAACCGTCATTGACAAATGCTCATGATTACGAATCAGTTTGACAAAGAAATTTTGAATACAATCCTTCACTAATTCAACATCTGATGAAAACTTTCGGCCATAGTTGTACAACAAAGCATAATATCTGTTATACAATTCTTCAAATGCCTTCCGATCTCCCGTCAGACATGTCTGCCATATAGCTTCATCTGCTTCTGTACTCATCCGTTTCTTTTCCATATCTTTATTCTCTTTAATCAACCCCACAATTCACATTCCAGCATCGCGCACAATGAATGATAAACAGGGAGATGATACTCTTGCACTCGATATGTTTCGCTGACTGGAACTGAAATAGTTACATCACAAATACCAAGGAGTTTTCCTCCTTGTTCCCCAGTTAACGCAATCGGATGCATCCCGAAAGCTTTTGCTACTTTACAAGCATTGACCACATCCAGCGAATTGCCCGATGTTGAAATGCCTATCAAAACATCACCACTTTTGCCATAACCAAAAACCTGTTGTGCAAAAATCATATCCGAAGAGACATCATTCAAGAAAGCTGTATTCAAAGCGACCTGATCCGTTAAAGCTAAAGCAGGAACCGCTTGTTGAAGTTTTTCAGCCATCATTGCACCATCTTGCGGATATTCTGAAATCAAACGATTGCATTGCTCCTTAGATAACGGACGTTTGCATTTGAAAGCTTTCATCAGTTCACCTACAATATGGGAAGCATCAGCCGCGCTCCCACCATTTCCACAAGTCATAATCAGACCGCCACCCTTATAACACTCACACATCAAATCAAATGCGTTAACTATGCTATCCTTACAATCGGTCAACTCCGGATAATTTCCGAATAAAATCATCAATTCCTTTTCAACTTCTATTTTCATACTCAAAAACTATAATAAATAAGCAGCCACAGAAAGCGCAGCCATATCTCCAATACTTTCTCCCAATCCTGCTGGAAGAATCTGACAAGCAGATCTCGAATACGAAAGCGCTTCTTTTTCAATCACTCGCATCATTTCTGGTTCAATCAATGACTTAGAACGCGCAAAAATACTCCCAATAACTATAACTTGCGGATTCAAGATATCGATGAGCATTGAAAGCATCCGACCAAGATACGCTCCACAAATCTGATAAACCTCTATCGCAAGCGGATCGCCATTCTTTGCAGCTTCAGCCACGACTTTAGCAGTGAGAGATGGCACTTTATCCATAGTTGGACAAAAAGCGACATGAAGACCTTGTTGAATTTTTTCCATCACTTTCATCTGAGCTAGCTGTGCAATGCCACTTCCGCTACAGAATCCTTCACAAGAACCGGCTTTACCATAACCAACCGGACCAAATGATTCAAGACGAACATGTCCCACTTCGCCTGCCATATCATTTGCACCAACATAAAGTTTATTATCTAAAATAAGTCCTGCCCCCATTCCTGTACCAAAAGTCAAGAATATCACATTCTTAAAACCTTTGCCGGCACCATACTTCCATTCTGCCAAAGCGCAAGCGTTCGCATCGTTTTGTAATCCGGCTTTCACATGATAACGGTTTTCTAGCAGTCGGACAATAGGAATCCGATCCCAGCCCGGCAAATTAGGAGGCGAAAGGACAAGACCTTCGATACTATCCAATGGACCTCCACAACTAACGCCTATTGAAGCTACTGAATCCGATGCACTTTTCCCTTCCAACAAATCATCAATCCCCGCATAAATATGATTCAATGTTTGATCAACACCTTTTGAAACTTCTGTCGGGAAAGCCACTTTTTTGATAATCCGTATCGAATCATCCTCGCCAATTTCTCCGGAAGTGACGGCACATTTTGTACCGCCAACATCAACTCCTATAACTATCTTTTTCATGCTAATCCTCCCTCTTTAAACTATTCTTCCAAAAGATTGACCTCCTTGATTGACTGTTGCGAAGCATTACAACGCAACGTCTTAATCTCACAAGGCTTAAAACTCAAATTCCAAGATCCACCTTCCGTAACAAAATCGACTGAAGCATCTGTCATCTTTCCACATGTTTCTACAAGACGGATAATAATATCATCGCCCTCTTCAGCCTTCTTTATAGAAGAAATATTCACGTTCGGAACATCAATGCTTAAAAATGAAGCCTTCAATGGCAAATGACCTTGATGAATACCTTGATACAACGTCACAGGCTGTGAAAGGAATTCTTCGCTAATGCGAGGAATATTTGCATCCTGCCAACTGCCTTTATGAGGAACGACAGCCATTCGGAACGACTGTATTCCTTGGTCTTGCCAAATATATTCCTTATCCGGATAAAGTTTCGCCGGATTATGTTGAGCATAGACAGCCGAACGAGCAACAGATACACGCATATCATTGCCTTTCACATCATAGCCGTACTTTGAATCATTGATTACAGCCAGACCATAAGCAGCAGAAGCGACAGAACCGGTGATATCAATCCAATGCTGACCCGGATTCTCGTAACCGTTCGCTTCGCGTTGAATGAAACCGTAAGGAACTTCGTAGGTTGAAACCGGCGAATCAATATTTGCCGGGAACGAAAACTTCAGGATCTTCAAATGTTCATGCCAATCCAAAGTAACATCAGCATCAATATGTTTCGAACCCGTATATAAACACCAATCAATAGTCAACGTTGATTTTTCATATGTTGAAATTACACGCATTACAGCTCTCAGCGGACCATTTTCCAACACTTTCATCGAAGCATTGCCAAAAGCGCCCACTTCGTCTTCATAACTCTTGATGTCATGACTCCAAGTATCGCTCGTATCATTAATCACTATAGCACGACAGCCGCCCTTACCATCCGGGAAAAGTTCTTTACCTATTGATTTATCGAAGATTCCTATCGTTCCATCCGTAGCGAAAGTAATTTTATAGAATTCATTTTCCAGCGTAGAGCTTTCAGCTTTAACCGGAGAATTAGGATTGAACGGCGTTCCTTTAATGACACGGAACTGTTCGTAGCCCATAGGAGGCAGAGTAGCCTCAAACACAAGACCTTTACGATCGCCACACTGTGACTCGCCAAGCACCCACTGATGAGGCAAGGCTTTGCCATTCGAATCGACTACACTCGAATTTTCTGGCTTCTCATTCCAACTCAAATCATAATGAATATCCGCCTTTACTTCCCAAGCGTGTGGATTGAATACAACCATATATTGAGCTTCTTTGTCGGTTGTAGGGATATGCCATTCAAGTTTCTGAATAGCCAAAGCTTCCGCATCATGAGCTGTACTGATTGCGAAACCATGTGCTTCGGTTACATCCATCTTATAATGCGAAACCAATGCCGTTCCAGCCATACTATCATGGAACTGCATGAACAGAAGTTTTTGCCAAGCAGTTGTAAAATCAGCTTTCGGATAGGCAGCTTTCCAGGCATACTGGCCGATGGTACATAGCTTTTCAGCTTTCATCAATGCCTCTTCTGCCAAACTGTTGCCTTTCTTCAAAATGCCCTCTGCCGTATAACAACCAACAGAATGATGCTGCAAATCATCTTTCACATTCGGAAGAGAAAGAGCCGTGTTTGCACGCATCTTTTCAAAATAGGTATCCAATCCTCCATAAGTAACATGAGGCGCATTCTTGTCTTTACAAATTTCTTCGATGCTTTTCAGATTCTCTTTCGTCGGACCACCTCCATGATCACCAACACCATAGAAAGCCATAAACGTATTCATCGGCTGTTGCGGAGCAATCTTCAAAATAGCATCCATATTTCGACGAACAGAATCGCCGCCATCGCCATAACTATTCTGAATACGATAAGTCATCACACGGGTTCCATCAGGAGCTTCCCACCAGAAAAGATCTGCCGGGATTGTCTTCTCATGCGCAGCAGGCCGCATGAAACAATAATTATCCATGCCTTGTTTGGCAATAATCTGAGGAAGCGTTCCCGGATGTCCGAAAGAATCCGGATTGAAAGCCACCTTTGCCCGTTTATTGAAAAGTCTTTGGAAAGTTAATTGTCCGTACAAACCTTGGCGAACCAAAGACTCGCCGCAAGGAACATTTACATCCGGTTCGACCCACCAGCCACCAACAATATTCCATCGGCCTTCATCAACACGCTGACGGATTTCTTTTAACATGTCGGGATCATTGTCAGCGACCCATTGATAAAACTGAGCCGAACTGGCAGTAAAGCACATGTCAGGATTCTCTTTCATCCGATCCAGTGCCGAACGGAATGTACTGTGAACCACAGCAACACCTTCCTGCCAACGCCATAACCAGACCGGATCAATATGTCCGTGACCAATCATTATCATATTGTACTTCGAAGCATTCTTCGCCCACGTAGATTGAGGATTAGCTGCTATCAAAGAATTAAAAGGAGTCAGCGCTACAGCGGCCACACCTAATGCGGTGCGATTGATGAACGCTCTTCTCGTCATACTGTGACTGTTTTCCATATCCATTATTTTTTATTGTTACACATTTCACATTTAATTACCAAGGATTCTACAGGAAGCATTACTTTTTTACGTTTCGCCATGATATTGTTATAAATGATCCGAACAGCGTTCTTACCAATCTCTTCAACAGGCATTTTGGCAAACTTGATGTTTGGAACAATTAAACGAAAAGCATTGACCTCATGAATACAAGCGTAGCCAAACTTGCGAATATCTATATGTCGTTCCGACATATAAGTGAATGTATCCATCGCCATCACATGCGTTGCAAAGAAAAAGCCGTCTACATCGGGAACTTCACTGAAAATCCGATCTAACATTGTCGAGATCTGAACATCCAAACTAGAGAATTCTGCTGTTCCATATAAGTGTTCATCAAAAACCAACCCTCCTTCTTCCAATGCTCTCTTATATCCACTATATCGCATATTCATAATCTTCAAATAAGGATTTGTCAAAAGGATCGCAATTTTTTTTCTTCCTTCCCTGACAAGACTCATAGTCAGATCATGACTACATTCCTCATTATTTATCAGAATGTAATTAGTTTTCAAATTGTCAAAAAAACGATCGAACAGTACGAATGGATACGACTCCTTCATCAGCAGTTCTATCTGCGTCTGCGAATATTTGGTTGGTGCAATGATAATACCATCCACATGCTTTGCCTTGAACATCTGAATCATTCTGTTCTCACGCTCAATTTCGGATTCCGAACTACAAATCATCAATGTATAGCCATAATTCTCAGCTTCCAACTCGATTGTTTTGGCCACCTGAGAATAAAAAGAATCGGAAATAGAAGGTAAAATTAACCCTATGGTGCCCGTCATTCCGGTATTCAGTCCGCGTGCTAACAAATTTGGATGATAATTATGACGTTCGGCATAGTCAAGAATCTTCTTGCATGTTGCTTCACTGATGCGCTTTTGCTCACCTTGCCCTGACAGCACCCAGGATACAGTTGTTGTTGAAATATTTAATTCTTTAGCTATGTCTTTTAATGAAATACTCACGATATTAGTTTTATCTTTGCCTTGCTTAAACAGTTAAGCAATGGGACAAAGTTATAGAATTCATAAAAAGGATATTCAAAAATTTACATTTTTAACTCTATTTATGTTTTATGATTTATAGAAGACTTGAAAGCTAAAGAACATTACTTCACAAATTTTCCTACATTGACTTGATATGATTCTTCAAAACAAGAATAACAATAACTATTTTTCAAGACACTTCTTCAAGTAAATCATCTGCTTCCTATCCCATATTTGTATTATACATAATATAATGATAATTAATCTTGATCAAACCATTCAGGCACGTTTATTGTTAATATATAACAAAACACAATACTATGGCATATATAGATTATTACAAAATTCTAGGAATAGATAAAAACGCAACACAGGACGACGTTAAAAAAGCGTACAAACAACTTGCACGCAAATATCATCCTGATTTAAATCCAAATGATCCCGACGCTGTTAAGGAGTTTCAAGAGATTAATGAAGCTAATGAAGTTCTGAGCGATCCTGAAAAAAGGACAAAATATGACCAATATGGTGAGAACTGGAAGCATGCTGACGAATTCAATACACAACAGCAGCAATATCAGAATGGTAGTAGAAATGAAACTTATTGGTCTTCTTCAGATGGTGGAGAATTCTCAGACTTCTTTGAACAATTGTTCGGTAACATGGGGCATCACCGCAATAATCGTAGCCATTTTGGCTTTCATGGTCAAGATTACACGACAGAATTACAGCTTTCTCTTAACGAAGCCGCTATAACTCATAAACAAATTATCAATGTCAATGGCAATAACTTAAGAATTACAATTCCTGCGGGTGTAGCCGACGGACAAACCATTCGACTTAAAGGGCAAGGCGGCCCGGGTGAAGGAGGAGAATCAGCAGGAGATTTGTATATTACCTTCAAAATAACACCCGATAATCAATTCGAACGGATTGGTGACAATCTGTTCGTTACTGTCCCTGTCAATCTATACACAGCTGTACTCGGCGGCGAAAAAGTAATTAATACAATGGATGGAAAGGTAAAACTAAAGATACAACCCGGTACACAAAACAACACAAAAGTACGACTCAAAGGTAAAGGGTTTCCTATCTATAAAGAAGAAGGACATTTTGGCGATCTTATCGTCACCTACTCTATCACAGTTCCAACGAATCTAAACGACAAACAAAAAAATCTGTTTAGACAATTACAAAATATCAATTAAAAATATAGAACTATGCAAACAGCTGATTTAATTATAATAAACGATTACTGCAAGAAAAGTCATATAGAACCGTCATTTCTCGAAATGCTACAACAAGATGGATTAATAGAAATAGACAGAGTAAAGGACGAGAAGTATCTAACAGTTTCGCAACTACCCGATATAGAAAGTTATGCACGCATGTATTACGACCTCAGTATCAATATTGAGGGAATTGACGCGATTCATCATATGCTGAAACGTATCGAGAAGATGCAAAAAGAAATCGAAAAACTAAGAAAAGAATTACGAATATACGAAAAAGAAAATTTCGATGATATTATAGATGTATATTAAACTTCTAGTAATCAAATAATAATAAACGAAAAGAAAATAAATATTGGAAAATATTTGGAAATAGCGAACAGAGTACGTATCTTTGCACTCGCAATCCGGAAGGAGAGCAATACATATCGCGGAGTGGAGCAGTGGTAGCTCGTTGGGCTCATAACCCAGAGGTCGTAAGTTCGAGTCTTGCCTCCGCAACAGTTAATAAAATGAGACCGTGATTTATTCGCGGTCTTTTTTTATTATTTCCCTTATCAAGAACGACACACAAAAAGGAGAAGACTCACTCAGAGTCCTCTCCTTTTAAATCAACCAATATTGAATAATCTCATTAATTTCTAAAAATCAGCGAACCATTCTGTACGTCAATAATAATCGGACGTTCGCGGTTGACATGTCCACTCAAAAGCTCTTTTGAAAGTTCATTGAGTACACTACGCTGAATAACACGCTTAACAGGACGTGCACCAAACTGCGGATCGTAACCTTGTTCGGCAATGCTATGTACTGCGTTGTCTGTATAATCCAACGTTACGCCATTCTGTTCGAGCATCTTCTTCACAGCATTAAGTTGTAAACGAACAATTTGACCGATTTCGCTCTCACTCAATGGGGTGAACATGATAATGTCGTCAATACGGTTCAAAAACTCCGGACGGATAGTCTTCTTCAAAAGTTCGAGCACTTGATTACGGGTCGACTCTACAACCTGATCATGATTAGTCGCCGTCATCTTTTCAAAATTTTCTCGAATTAGCGACGAACCCAAGTTACTTGTCATAATGATGATTGTATTCTTAAAATTGACTACACGACCTTTGTTATCAGTCAGTCGACCATCATCAAGCACTTGCAGCAAGATATTGAACACATCAGGATGCGCCTTCTCGATTTCATCAAACAGAACAACCGAATACGGTTTCCTACGAATAGCTTCCGTAAGTTGTCCACCCTCTTCGTAACCTACGTATCCCGGAGGTGCACCAATCAAACGAGTCGCACTAAACTTTTCCTGATATTCGCTCATATCAATACGTGTCATCATATTCTCATCGTCGAACAGACACTCTGCCAACGCTTTGGCCAGTTCAGTCTTACCGACACCCGTCGTCCCAAGGAAAATAAACGAACCAATCGGACGCTTTGGATCTTGCAAGCCTGCACGACTGCGGCGAACCGAATCAGATATGGCTGTGATAGCTTCATCCTGACCAATCACTCGTTTATGAAGCTCATCTTCGAGATGCAAAAGCTTATCCTTCTCGCTCTGAAGCATACGGCTTACAGGTATACCCGTCCATTTCGAAACAACGTCGGCGATATCCTCGCTATCAACTTCTTCCTTAATCATTGCAGCTCCACCTTGAAGCGTCTTAAGCTTCTCTTGTATCTGCTTGATTTCTTCCTCTTTCTGCTTAATCTTTCCGTAGCGGATCTCGGCTACTTTTCCGTAGTCGCCTTCACGCTCTGCACGTTCAGCTTCAAACTTGAGATTTTCGATATCTATCTTGTTTTGTTGAATCTTATTAATTTGCTCTTTCTCACTCTGCCACTGAGCTTTCTGCTTTGTTTCTTCTTCTTTAAGATTTGCAATCTCCTTATTGAGTTGTTGCAATTTATCCTGATCATTTTCGCGCTTGATAGCTTCACGCTCAATCTCAAGTTGTTTGATTTTACGAGTCACTTCATCGAGAGATTCGGGCACAGAGTCAATCTGCAAACGCAAGCGAGCTGCGGCCTCATCCATCAAATCGATGGCTTTATCAGGTAAAAAACGGTCGGTGATGTAACGCGAAGACAGCTGTACAGCGGCAATCAAAGCATCATCTTTAATACGTACCTTATGATGGTTCTCGTACTTTTCTTTCAAACCACGAAGGATTGAGATTGCGTCGACCTCGCTCGGTTCGTCAACCATTACAATCTGGAACCGGCGCTCGAGAGCTTTATCTTTTTCAAAATATTTCTGATACTCATCCAAGGTTGTTGCGCCAATAGCACGCAGATCTCCACGCGCAAGTGCAGGTTTAAGAATGTTCGCCGCATCCATAGCTCCTTCACTTTTTCCGGCACCAACCAGGGTGTGAATTTCATCAATGAAAAGAATGATTTCACCTTCAGCTTTAGTCACTTCGTTGACAACAGCTTTCAGACGTTCCTCAAACTCGCCCTTATATTTTGCTCCAGCAATAAGTGCACCCATATCCAACGAGAAAATTTGTTTCGATTTCAAATTTTCTGGAACATCACCTCTAACGATACGATGCGCCAAACCTTCAGCAATAGCAGTTTTACCGACACCCGGTTCACCAATCAGAATTGGATTATTTTTTGTACGACGACTCAAAATCTGAAGTACACGACGAATTTCCTCATCACGACCAATTACAGGATCAAGTTTTCCACTGCGTGCTCGCTCATTCAAATTGATAGCATATTTATTCAATGCATCATAGGTTTCCTCCGCCGACTGACTAGTAACCTTGTTACCTTTACGCAATTCATCAATGGCTTTGCGAAGCTCAGATTCAGTAACGCCAGCATCTTTCAAAATCTGCGAAGCGGAACTCTTCTCTGTGAACAATGCAAGAATAATCGGTTCGATAGAAACGTACTCGTCGCCCATCTTTTGAGAATAAGCTATAGCTTTCTGAAGAACAGCATTCGCTTCATTAGACAAGTATGGTTCACCGCCAGATACTTTCGGATACGAACTAATCTGAGCATCCAACACACGATTTAGATTCTGGATATTTACACCTAGTTTCTGAAAGATAAAGTTGGTTACACTCTCGCCCGTCAAAATGACACCTTTAAGCAGATGAACAGCCTCAATAGACTGTTGCCCACTCTGAGTAACAATCTGTATCGACTTCTCAACAACCTCTTGTGCTTTGATTGTAAAATTATTCAGATTCATATATTTATCTCCTTTCTTTTTTTTCTATTTATGTTTCAATACGCTGATATATCTGCAAAAATAATACCAGAAGACTATATATGACAATATGACATAATTAGGTTTCTTCAGAATTATCTAAGGAACTGTTTTACCAACAAACAAGTAACTTTCTATAAGATTTACCACTTATAATAAATGTATGTATCTTTGCGTTATCCATAACAAAGACTGAATAAATGAAAAGAACATTTACTTGTATGATTATCCTGCTATTCGCTCTCTATTTTAGCGAAGGCATCAGACACTTTGCAAAAGAAGGGTCTGTTCAAAGTATTATTGCAGGTAACCTTTCCAATATTGCCAAAGAGGTAACGGCTATTTCATTGGAAACAACACCTAACGGTCAGGTGAAGCAAGCCAAAATGATTCGAAAAGATGGCAACGACCTATTTTTGGTAAGCAAGCAACAACTATATCACTTCAATTGCAAAGGAAAATTCCTTAACCAAATTACATCTAACGAACAAAACGGCAAAGACAATAGTATGCTGGTCTACGACTATGTGATTGATCCGATACACAAGCAGCTGATCGTGCTTGATGAAAAACAAAATGCTCATTATTTCACCTATAACGGCAATCTTTTGGGTACAAAGGACTTGAATGATGGCCGCACGTGGAATTCACTCATTCATCTTTCATACTTCGATCATTACATTTGGGCTACAGCAGAACGATATGTCACCCATAATAACCAGGGCAAGCAGATTTGCATGGAACAGTGGCTGTACAAATTTGATACAGCCTTTCGAACAATTAAGGCACAACAAATCACACCAGTCAAAGTGGGGCGTATCAATTTGGAACGTTGCAATATGCCTGAAATGGCTGTCAGCGAGGGAGAAGTCTACGTTGAAGCCAACCCGACGCACTCCGATGAGCTATTCGAGGACACTCTAAATATTCTCCGGCAGAAAAACGGATATGGTCTCCTATGCACCAATGTTTATCCCTGGCGCATCGGAAGCCGCTTTCTGATTGCCTGCAACAGCGATTTCGAGACTTACACTTTTTGTTTCGACCAAGAGAAGAAGCTTGCCTACTACAACTTGAATGACGACTTCTACAACTCCGGGGAAGTCACAGACCTTCATGCAATGGACGTCTACGGCAATACCTATTGCTTCAGCAAACCCAGCGACGGCAGCACCACCATCTACATCGTCAAGCTTCAGGACATGGTACAGCCGACATAAAATCTTTTTCTTCCCTGCTTTATTTTCAACATCGAAGTGAAATGAGTACATTTGCCAGCCTAACGCATCATGTCATTATGGATTTTCTTATCATTCTGTTTCTTTTGATCCTGAACGGGGTCTTTGCCATGTATGAAATCGCACTGGTTTCGTCCAACAAGGCGCGGCTTGAAACATTCGTAAGCAAAGGTAACAAGAAAGCGAAAAGCGTATTAAGGCAACTGGACGAACCAGAGAAATTCCTCTCCATGATTCAAATTGGCATCACACTCATAGGTATCATTTCGGGTGCATTCGGAGGCGTTGCCATCGCTAACGAAATCGCTCCATTTTTTGCCATGATCCCACAACTTTCGCCTTACGCCGGCAAACTAGCCATGATCACAACAGTAGTACTGATTACCTACTTGTCGCTAATCATCGGCGAACTCGTACCCAAATCGATAGCGCTACACAATCCTGAGCGATATGCCATATCGCTTAGCCCGTTTATGATGCTCTTAAGCAAACTAACCTGCCCTTTCGTATGGCTCTTAAGCATTTCGATCCGGTTCATCAACAGGCTGATTGGGATTAACAACGAAAAAATGCCGAGCATGACCGAAGACGAACTGAAGATGATTCTCCATCAGAGTTCTGAACAAGGAGTCATCGACAAGGACGAAACCAAGATGCTTAAAGATGTTTTCCGCTTCTCCGACAAGCGAGCAAATGAACTAATGACCTACCGCAGAGATGTCGTTTCACTTCATACCACAGACAGTAAAAATAAAGTGCTAAATACAATCCGCGAGAAGCATTTCAGCAATTATCTGCTGGTCGAGAAGGGAGAAGATGAAATCATCGGAACCATATCAGTGAAAGACGTCATCCTGATGATGGGTAATGAGGACACATTCGATCTGAGAAGCATAGTGCAACCGCCTCTGTTTATTCCCGAAAGTTTTTTGGCGAGGAAGGTTCTGGAAGTTTTCAAACTCAACAAAAACAAGTTTGCCATCGTCGTCAACGAATATGGTGGCACGGAAGGCATCATCACGCTCCACGATCTTACGGAAAGCATTTTCGGTGATATCCTTGAAGAGAACGAAATGGAAGAAGAAGATATCATTGTTCGGAAAGATGGCTCGATGCTGGTTGAAGCTTCCATGAACATAGACGATTTTATGGATCGGATAGGAATGATGGATTACGATGACCTGAAAGAAAAAGAATTCACGACACTGAGCGGACTGGCAATGTATCTGACCGGGAATGTACCTAAATCCGGCGATACGTTCGATTACAAAAACCTGCACTTCGAAATTGTTGACACGGATCATGGAATGGTTGACAAGCTTCTGATTATCAAAACGGAATAAAACAAATCAGCATTACAACAAGAATGAAATCATACAAATATATACTGATGGATCTGGACGGAACGCTAACTGATCCATTCACGGGCATCACCAAATCAGTTCAGCACGCGCTTAAACACTATGGTATCGTGGTTGATGATCTGACTCGTCTCACTCCGTTTATCGGTCCGCCGCTAGCCGACTCTTTTCAAGAATTCTATCATTTTTCTAGGAAACAGGCCGAAGAGGCCGTTTGGGTATATCACGAACGTTTTGTGGAAAAAGGATGGCTCGAAAACAAAGTATACGAAGGCATGGACGACTTCCTGTACCTACAGAAAGAGATGGGAAGAGAACTGTTTGTAGCCACGTCGAAACCAGAGTCGCTGGCGGTAAAGATTCTTGACCATTTCAAGCTCTCGCAATACTTCACCTTCATCGGAGGCGACACGATGGATCATACGCGCTCTTCGAAGGACAAAATAATACGTTACGTTTTAGAGCAAGGTCTTATTGCCGACAAAGACAAAGCCATCATGATAGGCGACCGTAAATATGACATGATGGGCGCGCAAATGAACGGCATCGATTCGATTGGCGTACTCTACGGCTACGGCAACAGGGAAGAGTTAGAAAAAGCAGGCGCCACCTACATTGTGAGCGATATCCGCGAACTATCAAAAATACTGGTGAAATAAAGTACCATGTGTTCTTACTGAACCTAGACAAGCTTCCTTTTTCCGCTAAAAAAAGCGCAACCCAATTTTGGGCTACGCTTCTGTATGCTTCTTCAGATCTCTAACGACGATCAAGCTTCTTCCGAATCGTCATCGTCATCCTTCATATTGTGGAAAACGTTCTGAACATCTTCGTCCTCTTCAATTCTTTCAATCAACTTGTTGATGGCTTCACGTTGCTCAGCATTAACTTCCTTCAAGTCGTTAGGAATACGTACAAACTCACTGCTCGTAACATCGTAGCCGTTCTCATCAAGATAGGACTGGATGGCAGCGTTCTTGGCAAATTCGCCATAGATAACGACTTCATTGTTCTCATCGTCATCTTCTACCTCATCAACACCGAAGTCAATCAGTTCCAATTCCAGATCTTCGAGCGACATGCCTTCCTTCTTCGTGATGTGGAACACACACTTGTGATCAAACAGATACTCAAGGCTTCCCGATGTTCCCAAGTTGCCGCCGTTCTTATTAAAATAACTGCGGATATTGGCAACGGTACGTGTTGTATTGTCGGTGGCAGTCTCGATAAAGATAGCAATTCCATGAGGGCCATAACCTTCGTAATTAACTTCTTTATAATCGCTGAAATCCTTCGATACGGCACGCTTGATGGCACGGTCTACATTTTCTTTCGGCATGTTCTCCTTCTTGGCCATCTGCATCAGCACACGTAGACGAGGGTTATTATCCGGATCCGTACCGCTCTCGCGTGCACAGATCGTTATTTCCTTGCCTAATTTTGTAAAAACGCGGGCCATATTTCCCCAACGTTTAAACTTTCTTGCTTTACGGAACTCAAACGCTCTTCCCATATTGTTACTTTATTATATTATTAATTATCTTAATTGTGCTCCTAATTTCTGACCCAGATTGTCGGCAATCTTTTTCATGATGGCTTCAATCTGCTTGTCGTTTAATGTCTTCTCCTCATCCTGCAAATAGAAACTTACGGCGTACGACTTCTTTCCGGCAGGAAGATTCTTACCTTCGTAAACATCGAACAGACAGATATCTTTCAGAAGTTTCCGTTCGCTCTCGGCAGCTACCTTTTCAATCTCGGCAAACTGAATTTTCTTGTCGACCAATAAGGCTAGATCGCGCTTTACAGCCGGGAACTTTGCTATGTCGGAGAAGCTTACCTTATTTTTCTTTGTTTCGCGCATCAATTGTGTCCACGACAACTCGGCAAAATAGACTTCAGTGTCGATATCTACTGCCTTGCAAAGCTTTCTATCGACAACACCGAACGTTCCCAGTTGGCGACCGGAAACAGTAGTTATACTCATTCCTTCTGAATAAATATCATTACTTAATGTACCAAAAATCAGCTTCTTCATACTGACACCTAGACGGGTCAGAATATTAATAACATAAGCCTTCATCTCATAAACAGAAGATTTTTCATCCGGATGTGCCCAGTTGTTTTCCACACGAAGACCGTTCAACCACATGCCAATGCGATAATCTTCATTAAATTCAGCCAGGGCTTCACCCTCCTTCTTCTTGTCGATATTATAATCATAGCAATTACCGAACTCAAAGAAACGGATTGCCCCATTCTTATGTTTGATGTTATATTCAACACTTTCGAGGCCACCAAACAACAGCGTCTGACGCATGCAGTTCAAATCTGCACTAAGCGGATTGAGCAGCTTCACACAATGTGCTTCTGGATAAGTTGAAAGCTCCGAATAGTAAGCAGAACGCGTAAGCGAATTGTTCAGAATTTCATTGAAACCAGCACCACAAAGCTGTTCAGAGATAAGTTCCTGCATTTTGTAGCTGTGATCGGTTGGTGTTTTATAACTCAAACTAGAGTTGACGTGCTCACCAAACTCCACATTATTATAGCCATAGATCCGGAGAATATCTTCAATAACATCTACATCACGCTGCACATCGATACGATATACAGGCACGTGAAGCGTCAACTTCTCCTCTGTTTCAGCAACGATTTTCATTTCCAAACTGTCGAGAATACTTTTGATAGTCTCTTTTGGAATTACTTTACCAACTAGAGAATTAACTTTGTTGTAAGTCAGTTCAACTGTATATGGTGCAAGAGGTGAAGGATAAACATCACGGATAGCACCAGTTATTTCGCCACCAGCAACTTCCTTGACCAGCATTGCAGCCCGCTTCAAAACATAGATAGTCTGATTAGGATCCAAACCTCGTTCAAAACGGAACGACGCATCAGTGTTCAATCCGAAACGACGGGCAGTCTTACGAATCCATGTCGGATGGAAGCAAGCTGATTCCAGAAACACATTCGTTGTCTTCTCAGTGACACCAGATTCGAGTCCGCCAAATACGCCGGCAATACACATCGGTTCCTTGACATTACAAATCATCAGATCGCGATCCGTCAACGTGCGCTCAACACCATCAAGCGTCACAAACTTTGTACCTTCTGGATAAGTCTTCACAATCACTTTACCGCCTTCAATTTTGTCGGCATCAAACGAATGCAACGGCTGCCCTAATTCAAACAAAATAAAATTGGTTATATCGACTACATTGTTTATCGAACGCAGACCAATCATCTTCAAATGATTTTGCAACCATTCCGGACTTTCCTTCACGGTTACATTTTTAATTGTCAAGCCCGAATAGCGGAGGCATGCCTCTTTGTTTTCAATCTCAACATCAATAGCAGGAGCTTCAACATCTATCTTGAAAGCATCAACATTAGGACGCTTCAATGTAGCAGGTTTGCCATTTTGTTTCAGATAAGCTGCCAAATCGCGAGCAACGCCATAATGGGATGTTGCATCAACACGGTTCGGAGTGATATCTATCTCAATGACAAAGTCGCTCTTAATATTATAGTAATCCTTTGCAGGCGTTCCGACAACGGCACTGTCCGGCAAAACAATAATTCCAGAATGATCAGTTCCAATGCCAATTTCATCCTCGGCACAAATCATGCCATTGGATTCAACGCCACGAATCTTTGAGCGCTTGATGGTAATGCAGTTGTCACCATCGTACAACTTAGTACCATTCACAGCAACAACCACTTTCTGTCCAGCAGCCACATTTGGTGCACCGCAAACAATCTGAAGAGGTTCTGCTCCGCCCACATTCACCGTAGTAATATGGAGATGATCAGAATTAGGATGCGCTTCGCATGTAAGCACTTTGCCGATAACCAGTCCTTCCAACCCACCTTTAATAGTTTGAACTTCCTCAACGCCATCTGTTTCAAGACCGATAGAAGTAAGAGCTGCCGATACTTCTTCAGGCTGCAAATCAAAATCAAGATACTCTTTCAGCCAGTTGTATGATATATTCATTGTTATAAAATTTATTCTTCAAAAAAGACGGTGGCACAAAGGTTTAACTCCTTATCCACATTTTTGACGGGCAAAATTACAAATAATTCTTTAAAAGTTATATCTTTATGCCTATTTAATTGCCTACAGCCTCAAATCTAACTCTTAAGAATTCTTTATTCAGAATCCAACCCTACCAAATTTGAAGACAGTAATCTAAACCGATTTACAGAACATTCTGCTTTATGTTTTTTTAATACACAACCCAACTTAGCGTATATTTTACATAAAGTATTTCTGCTTGGATTTTTCCAATATGCTATACATTGGTAAGTTATAGTATTTTGTACAGAATACAATAAGTCCATTAAAAATACAATAAGCTATTTATCTATCACAAAAACAATGCTTTATAACATAATAATAATAGTTTGCTATCCTAATTTCCTTCCTAATTTTGTATCGTTATATAAAGGACAACAATGGGACAAGATAACTCAAACAGGCGAATCAATCCACACATTTCTATTGACTGTGTTCTTTTTGGTTATGACGGAGAAGAACTAAAGGTTCTATTAGTTCAACAAGTTAATCGCCAGGGAGGTCAACCTGCAGAACGTATGAAACTTCCAGGAAGTCTGATTTACGACGACGAAGACTTAGATGAAGCAGTCCGCCGTGTTTTATATGAACTTACTGGACTCAAAAACATCAACATGATGCAATTCCAGGCTTTTGGATCAATCGACCGAACAGGTAATCCGAAAGATATTTCATGGTTAGAACGATTCCATAGTTTGAACACTAGCATCGAACGAATTGTGACCATTGCCTATATCGCATGGGTAAAAATTGACAAACGACTAAAGCAACTCACTTTACAATACCATGCCTGCTGGCTTCCTCTTGAGGAAGTGGGAGAATTGGCGTTCGATCATAATCAAATCATTTCAGCCGCTATACTCAAATTACAAAAGTATGTAGAAAGTTCGCCATCAATCTTATATGATCTGCTACCTCATAAATTCACAATGTATCAGATCCGACATCTACAGGAACGTATTTTCAACAAAGAGTTTGATCCTCGCAATTTCCACAAAAAAATGCTCCAGATGGATTACATTATTCCACTCAATGAATATGAGAAAGATGTCAGCCATCGCGCAGCCAGATATTATAAGTTCGACCGTAAAATTTACAATCGAAACATTCATAGCGTATTTTAAAAATAAAAAAATTCAAACAGATGAAACGCAACAATTAATAATAAATAGACATACAATATTTCAACAACAAATAAATTAAAGAATTATGGCAAAGGAAGAATTCTTCCCTAAAATAGGGAAAATCAAGTTCGAAGGGAAAGACAGTAAGAACCCTATGGCATATCATTATTATGATGCCGAGAAAGTAATCATGGGCAAACCAATGAAAGACTGGTTGAAGTTTGCAATGGCTTGGTGGCACACACTAGGTGCACAGGGAACAGACCAGTTCGGTGGCGATACGAAAGCTTTCCCATGGAACGAAAGTTCAAATCCGATGACTGTAGCAAAAGCAAAAGTAGATGCAGGTTTCGAAATCATGCAAAAACTGGGAATTGGATATTTCTGCTTTCATGACGTAGATCTTTGCAAGGAAGCCGACACAATCGAAGAATACGAAGCCAACATGAAGGAAATTGTTGCTTATCTGAAACAGAAAATGGCAAAAACAGGCATCAAACTACTTTGGGGAACAGCTAACATCTTCGGTCACAAGCGCTACATGAACGGCGCTGCTACAAATCCAAACTTCGATGTTGTTGCTCGTGCTGCAGTACAACTCAAAAATGCACTTGATGCAACAATTGAATTAGGCGGAACAAATTATGTATTTTGGGGCGGACGCGAAGGCTATATGTCTTTACTCAACACTGATCAGAAACGCGAAAAAGAGCACTTGGCAACAATGCTGACTAAATGCCGCGATTACGCTCGTGCAAAAGGATTCAAAGGGACCTTCCTAGTTGAACCGAAACCTATGGAACCGACTAAACATCAATACGATGTAGACACAGAAACTGTAATTGGTTTCTTAAAAGCACACAACCTAGACAAGGATTTCAAAGTCAATATCGAAGTCAATCATGCCACACTTGCCGGACATACTTTTGAGCATGAATTAGCAGTAGCTGTAGATAACGGAATGCTCGGTTCTATCGATGCCAACCGTGGTGATTATCAAAACGGATGGGATACTGACCAGTTCCCAGTTGATCATTTCGAACTCGTTCAAGCGATGTTACAAATTATCCGTAACGGTGGTCTGCATAACGGCGGTTCAAACTTCGATGCAAAGACTCGTCGAAACTCTACTGATCTAGAAGACATCTTCATCGCTCACATCAGTGGAATGGACGCTATGGCTCATGCATTGGAAAGTGCAGCCGAAATTCTCGAGAAATCACAGTATCCGCAGATGTTCAAAGAACGCTATGCTTCCTTCGACGCCGGTAAAGGCAAAGAATTCGAAGAAGGCAAGATGAACCTCGAAGACTTGGTAGCCTATGCAAAACAGCATGGCGAACCAGAACAAATCAGTGGAAAACAAGAGCTTTACGAAGCAATTGTAAATATGTATTGAGAAACAAACTTCCATGGAAAATACTAAAGGAAGCAAACTATACCTCTTCAGCATAGTCCTTGTGGCTGTGCTGGGAGGTCTTTTATTCGGATACGACACAGCTGTCATTTCCGGCGCTGAAAAAGGATTGCAAGCGTTTTTTCTGGGTGCTACCGATTTCCATTACACAGAAGGGATGCATGGATTCACAGCTTCGAGTGCACTAATTGGATGTATTATCGGAAGTGCATTGTCTGGTCTGCTGGCAGCACGTTGGGGAAGAAAGAAATCGCTGATTTTCGCAGGAATATGCTTCTTCTTGTCTGCTTTAGGCTCATTTGATCCTGAATTCATGTTCTTTAGTTATGGCAAACCGACATACTCATTACTAATTGCTTTCAATTTCTATCGTATTTTGGGAGGAATAGGTGTTGGCTTGGCATCAGCTATCTGTCCAATGTACATTGCCGAAGTGGCACCGACGAATCTGAGAGGGACCTTGGTTTCTTGGAACCAATTTGCAATTATCTTTGGTCAGCTGGTGGTTTATTTTGTCAACTTCCTAATTCTGGGTTCACACAAGAACCCGATCATCGACACTGTTGAAGGTATCGCTACAGTCATGGCTGGTTCAGATCCTTGGACAATCGCAACAGGTTGGCGCTATATGTTCGGAAGTGAAGCATTCCCGGCAGGAATCTTTACTTTGCTAATTTGCTTCGTTCCTGAAACACCACGATATTTGGTTCTAACAGGAAGAGACGATGCGGCAATACATGTTTTACAGCGTATTAACGGATTAGAGAAAGCCAAAATAATTCTTGCCGAAATCAAAGCAACAGCCGAAGAAAAACGCGAAAAACTGTTCAGCTATGGATGGCTGGTGATTTTCATCGGTATTATGTTATCGGTATTCCAACAGTTTGTCGGAATCAACGCAGTGCTTTATTTCGCTCCAAGAATCTTTGAATCAATGCACATGGGTGATCCAATGGTTCAGACTGTGATTATGGGTGTTATCAATATTCTGTTCACTGTCGTTGCCATATTGACTGTCGAGAAATGGGGACGTAAACCGCTGTTGATTACTGGTTCTATCGGAATGGGTATCGGTGCTGCAGGCGTCGCATTGACCAATCTTTTTGATCTTCCGCCAATTGTATCTGTTGTAAGCATCATGTTTTATGCTGCTGCCTTTATGATGAGTTGGGGACCAATCTGCTGGGTACTTATTGCTGAGATCTTCCCGAACACAATTCGTAGTGGAGCTGTAGCTATCGCTGTAGCGTTCCAATGGATTGCCAACTTTATCGTTTCGTCGACATTTGTTCCGATGTATAATATGCAACAGGGTGTTATGGGCGACAAGTTCGGACATTTCTTCGTGTATGCACTTTACGGAATCATCTGTTTCATCGCTGCTATATTTGTTTGGAAACTTGTACCTGAGACCAAAGGCATGACACTTGAACAGATGAGCAAAATTTGGAGACCTACAAACAAGAAATGAGTCTGTATTAACAAATAGCCATCTAACTTCTGAAAAGATTGTCTACTTTTGCAACCGATATAATAAATAGACAAACAAGATGCGAATAGATATATTGACTGTTCTCCCCGAAATGATCGATGGGATGATTAACTGCTCGATTGTAAAACGTGCACAGGACAAAGGCTTAGTAGAGATTCATCTTATTAACCTACGCGATTACACCAGCAACAAATGGCGTCGGGTAGACGACTATCCTTTTGGTGGTGAAGCAGGAATGGTGATGCAGATCGAACCTATCGACAAAGCCATTAGTGCCTTGAAAAGCGAGCGCGATTACGACGAAGTGATTTATACATCGCCCGACGGTGAAATATTCAATCAACCGATGGCGAACAGCATGTCACTTCTAAATAATGTTATCATCCTGTGCGGTCATTACAAGGGAATCGATTATCGTATTCGTGAACATCTTATTACGAAAGAGATTTCTGTAGGTGATTATGTACTGACAGGAGGTGAACTAGCAGCAGCTATCATCACCGATGCTGTAGTCAGACTGATTCCTGGAGCTATCGGCGATGAGCAGAGTGCTCTCTCCGACTCTTTCCAAGATGGATTGCTTGCTCCGCCTGTCTATACCCGACCGGCAGATTATAACGGTTGGAAAGTACCCGACATCTTACTCTCCGGCAACGAACGGAAGATTGAAGAATGGCGTTTACAACAAGCTCAAGAAAGGACTGCACGATTGCGTCCGGATCTCCTAAAATGATTTTTCAACAATACAAAAAATAAAACAAAAAGAGAATTGTTTATGAAGATAAAATATCTGATGATGGCAGTTTTATCCATCTCAATACCGATGTTCTGTCATGCACAGCAGCAGAATTATCCTTTTCGCAATCCTGATCTTCCCATTGATCAGCGAATCAACGACCTCTTGGAACGAATGACTCCTGAAGAGAAAGTCGGACAGATGATGAATGCGACAAAAGCTATCGATCGCTTAGGTATTCCTGCCTACGACTGGTGGAATGAAGCACTTCATGGCGTTGCACGTGCCGGAAGAGCCACGGTTTTTCCACAGGCTATCGCCATGTCGGCCTCCTTTGATGACAAGCAATTGTTTAACACATTCACGATGGTAAGCGATGAAGCGCGCGCCAAATATCATCAGTCACTCAAAGACAATACATACAAACAATATTATGGTTTGACTTTCTGGACTCCGAACATCAACATCGTACGAGATCCTCGCTGGGGACGCGGAATGGAGACATACGGCGAAGATCCTTACCTGACTTCACGTATGGGTGTAGCCGTTGTCAAAGGTTTGCAAGGCAATGATCCAAAATATCTCAAGACTCATGCCTGCGCCAAACATTATGCCGTTCACAGCGGTCCGGAATCAACGCGTCACTCATTCGACGCATTTGTCAGTCCTCGCGATTTATGGACTACCTATCTGCCTGCATTTGAAACGCTGGTGAAAGAAGGCAATGTTCAGGAAGTGATGTGCGCTTACAACCGTTTTGACGGAAAACCTTGCTGTACGAGTGACAAACTGCTTATCGATATTCTCCGCAACACATGGAGCTACAAGAATATTATTCTATCCGACTGTGGTGCTATTGCTGATTTCTGGCAGAAAGACGAAAACACGCCAAGACATGAAACACACCCTGATGCAGAAAGTGCCTCATCAGCTGCTGTTCTGAGCGGAACCGACCTGGAATGTGGTGGAAGTTATCATGCTCTAATCAATGCAATGAAAGAAGGGAAGATTAAGGAAACAGACTTGGATGTTTCGCTGCGTCGACTATTGAAAGGCCGTTTCGAACTGGGGATGTTCGATCCTGACGACCGTGTGCCTTACGCAAAAATTCCGTATAGCGTTGTAGAATCACCCGAACATGTAGCACAAGCCAAACTGATGGCTTGCGAAAGCATGGTTCTGCTGAAGAATCAAAATCATATCCTTCCACTCAGCAAACAAATCAAAACGATTGCCATTGTCGGACCAAATGCTGCCGATTCAACGATGTTGTGGGCAAACTACAACGGTTTTCCAACACATACAGTAACAATTCTGGAAGGTATTCAGAATAAGATTGGAAGCGCAAAAGTAATCTATGAGCAGGGTTGTGAGCATGTTGGCGACACAATTACAATCGACGGTCAGCGTGTAGCTGTGAACTTTGCTTCTACCGTTGACAAAGTGAAGAATGCAGATGTTATTCTGTTTGTTGGTGGTATTTCGCCGCGACTTGAAGGCGAAGAGATGCCTGTCAAAGTAAAAGGCTTCAGTAAAGGTGACCGCACCGATCTAGAGATTCCCGAGATTCAGCAAGAATTAGTCAAAGCCCTGAAAACCACAGGCAAGCCTATCGTCTACATCGTTTGTACCGGAAGTGCACTGTCTTTGAATTGGGAAGCTGAAAATGCAGATGCAATACTTAATGCATGGTATGGTGGTCAGGAAGCAGGCGCAGCTGTTGCAGATATTCTGTTTGGTGATTATAATCCTGCCGGACGTCTGCCTGTCACTTTCTACAAGTCAGTCAGTCAACTACCGGACTTCATGGATTACAATATGAAAGGTCGCACATACCGTTATATGACAGAAACTCCGCTCTATCCTTTCGGTTTTGGATTAAGCTATACAACTTTCGATTATCGCAATGCTAAATTATCTGCCAACACCATTGGCAAAGACCAGAATGTTACACTAACATTGGATATTACCAATACAGGCAAACGTTCGGGCGATGAAGTTGCACAAATCTATGTCAAGAATCCGAACGATCCTTCCGGTCCAATCAAAGCGTTGAAAGCTTTCAGCCGCGTCAATATCAAAGCAGGAAAAACACAGAAAGTTAGCTTCCAACTGGAGCCTAAGGCTTTCTGGTCATTCAACGACAATACTCAGACTTTCGAAGTCCGTCCCGGAAAATATCAGATCCTATACGGCGGTTCATCCGATGATACTGCACTCAAAAACATCGAGTTGACAATTCAGTAAAAGAATAGCGATTTGCCATCTTTATTTTTGACAATACGAATCAAAAACTGAAGGTTCAGCAAAATAAGTGTCCGATTGCAATAAAAAGCGAGCCTCTTCACTTGTCGCCTGACAAATAAAGAGGCTCGTTTTATATTCAATCATCTTTGCACACGCCGAAAGAAAAATAATCGACTCCAAAAATATTCCGATGCAGGACGAAAGTATTTTTTGAGTTTTAAAGACTGTTTCGCCCTGCGTTGACGTTTGTTTTACAGTTATTTTATATAACTTACCAGGAATTTGGCATACGGTGAAGGCGATACAGCGATTGTTTTCGTATCAGCAGGGAAAAGAATAGTTTGTCCCTGATGAACATCCAGTGTATTGCCTTTGTCGTCGTTCAAGGTTGCTTTACCATCCATGCAAATATAGATAACGAAAGAATCTACAGTCGAAAAATCACGATTGAATGGCTTGTCCAACTCCAGAAGATCGGTTGTAAAATACTTGCAAGAAGCCAGTTCAACCACTTTATCCTTATGCGGTTCATAATGCGTACGGTAATCAGGATAAAGCGTATAATCAATAGCATCTTTTGCCTGTTCAGTATGAAGTTCGCGACCATTGCCATTGGCATCCTTGCGATTGTAGTCGTAAATGCGATATGTAATATTGCTTGTCTGCTGAATTTCAGCGACGAAACAACCAGCGCAAATCGCATGAATACGTCCGGCAGGAATAAAGAATACATCACCTTCAGAAACAGGATAACGACGCAAAACATCCATAATCGTATTATTCTGAACGCGCTCCACATATTCTTCAGGTGTGATCTGCTTGGTAAATCCCGAATATAAAGACGCTCCTTCGGCTGCATGAATCACATACCACATTTCAGTCTTACCAAACGAATTATGACGTTTCTTAGCCAACTCATCGTTCGGATGGACCTGAATGGACAGATCAGCACGCGCATCAATAAACTTGATCAGCAAGGGAAAACGCGAACCAAATTGTTCCATCACCTTTTCTCCTACCAACTGTTTGCCATATGTATGAATCAGTTCGTCTAATGACTTTCCTTCGAAAGCACCATTATCTACAACTGAAAAATTATCATCTACATGCGAAAGTTCCCAACTCTCGCCAATGCTATCCTGTCCCGGAACAATTCCTTTGAACGGGCAGATAGCCGAACCGCCCCAAATAATCTTTTTCAGGATCGGTTTGAATACCATTGGATATAATTGCATGTTCACTGTTTATTTATTTTTCTTTAATTTCAGAGCCAAAGCTGTACGCGCCGGAATATATAATTTGAGCCATCCTTTCTTGTCCTTCTTGTACAAAGCATCGAATTGAGTGAAATGATGAATCGAATCGTCCGACAAGTTAAATCCGCCGAATTGAGGAGAGTCAGTATCCAAAACGACTTCATATTCACCTTCAGGAACCAGTAAGCCATAGTCGGTAAACGATTTTACAGGATTGAAATTGAAAACAAACACCAAATCTTTGCGCATAAATGCCAAAATCTGATCGCCATCATTGTCCCATACTTTCTGAATCGGCGTAGCTTGGAAATTGCGCACGCTTTTGATTACCCGCAGCATCTCGCGATCAAAATCACCAAGGAAATGATACTTCAGATTCATATCATCTACCAAATTCCACTGACGCCGCGCATATTTATATGACCAGCCATTGCCTTCGCGCGGAAAGTCAATCCATTCAGGATGTCCAAATTCATTACCCATGAAGTTCAGATAGGCACCATTGATTGTTGTAGCCGTCACCAATCGAATCATCTTATGCAAAGCAATTCCCCGATCAACAACCGCATTGCGATCGCTAGTCTGCATGTGCCAATACATATCGGCATCAATCAATCGAAAGATGATGGTCTTATCGCCAACAAGTGCTTGGTCATGACTCTCAGCATAACTTACCGTCTTCTCATCCGCACGACGATTGGTCGTTTCCCACCAGATAGATGACGGCTTCCACTCTTCGTCTTTCTTTTCTTTAATAGTCTTTATCCAAAAGTCTGGGATATTCATTGCCATCCGATAATCAAAGCCATAACCGCCGTCTTCAATCTTTGCTGCCAGACCGGGCATCCCGCTCACTTCCTCTGCAATCGTGATGGCATTTGGATTAACCTGATGAATCAGCTTATTGGCCAAAGTTAGATAAGCTATCGCATCGCCATCCTGATGGCCGTTGAAATAATCGGCATAATTACAAAAGGCCTCGCCCAAACCATGGCTATAATAAAGCATCGAGGTTACACCATCAAAACGGAATCCATCAAAATGATATTCGTCGAGCCAGAATTTACAGTTCGAAAGGAGGAAATGGAGCACTTCATTTTTGCCATAATCGAAGCATAACGAATCCCAAGCCGGATGTTCACGACGGCTGCCATTATGAAAATATTGATCGTAAGAGCCATCGAAACGTCCCAGTCCCTCGACTTCATTTTTCACAGCGTGACTATGTACAATATCCATAATCACAGATATTCCCATTCCGTGTGCCTCATCAATCAGTTGTTTTAATTCTTCAGGCGTTCCGAAACGCGACGAAGCGGCGAAAAAGCTACTCACATGATATCCAAATGATCCATAATAAGGATGTTCCTGAATCGCCATAATCTGAATAGCATTGTAGCCTTCTTTAGCGATACGAGGCAACACTTCTTCACGAAATTCATTATAAGTACCGACTTTTTCAATATTCGTGGCCATACCGATATGGCATTCATAAATCAGAAGCGGTGAAACCTTCGGTTTAAAGTTTTTATGCCTAAATATATATGGCTTTAACGGATTCCAAACCTGTGCACTAAAAATCTTTGTATTCTCATCCTGTACAACACGCCGAATCCATGCCGGAATACGTTCACCTGAACCTCCATTCCACTCTACCAACAATTTGAACAGGTCGCCATGGTGCAGCATATCCTCTTCAAGTTTAATTTCCCAAACTCCATTTTCCAATAACTTCAGACGATATTGCTCATCTTTCTTCCAGTCATTAAATGTACCGATCATATAAATAGCGGTCGCATTAGGCGCCCATTCACGAAATATCCATCCGTCATACGTCTTCTGCAAACCGAAGTAAAGATAGCCTGAAGCCATATCTGATAGCGACTGCTTTCCTTTACCCGTAAGACTTCTTTCCTTATCCATTGCGTATTGACAGCGACCTTCGATAGCTTCCCTATACGGTTCCAACCAAGGATCATTTTTAATCAGATTCAATGCCTTCATATCTTTACTGTTTTAATTGAGAACTGAGAAATCCTATGACAAAAGTAATATATCTTTTATCAGGAATCAAGAAATCCACGTATTTGTTTCTGTACAGACATAAAAAGGTGGAACCACTTTCACAAGCAGTCCCACCGAAAAAGAGGTTTTGAATGTGTGTCTAAATATTAAAATTAAAACATCAAATATCAATATACGCCTTTACGAGTATCCCACCACATCTGTGTTCCCCAGAAATCATCCTTTACCTGATCTGCAACCAACTTCAGTTGAGTTGCATTCAAACCTTCCTCATCAATAGAATATGGCAGACGGAATGGAGGAACATTATGATTAGCATAACCTGCAGCACGTCCCGGAGCGATATAATTTTCTTTTGGATAACCAGTACGGCGATACAATGACCAAGCTTCCATTCCATTCTTATAAAGTGATATCCACCATTGGTCATAAATCTTTCCAACTGTACCATCATATTTGGCAGCGCCGGCAAGGTAAGTCTCGATATCAGCCGAACCAATACTGTTTTCTTCCAATGATAACGTAACTGCTTTGTTATAAGCTTCTTCAGCTGTTATTCCTACACTCCATCCCAAAAAGGCAGCTTCAGCCAATTCGAAATAAGTTTCTGAAGCGCGGAAATATGGAGTGAAACCGGTATAAGGAGATGAATACATACAGAAACGACTGCCAATAGGAGAAATCGACTTCAGATTTGAAACATTCGTTGCGGCCCCACTTGTATAACCCACATAAGGTTCTGTAGTTATACCTTTTTTATACAATGGCGTTTTATCTGCATAAACACTCAGACGTGGATCGCTCAAACTCTTCAACTTATTAATCATAATATCACAACAACCATAATCGGTACGTGTACGAAGAGCATCTGCCCATAAATCCTTATAAATTCCACCCGGCCACTGATACATTGCATTATCGTTATTTGTCGTAATCAGTTCACCATTAGCTAACGACTCTACGACTGATTTTGCTTTAGAAGCATCTATTCCGGAAATACGCATAGCAAAGCGCAAACGCAGTGAATTGCAAAATTTGAGCCAATTGCCGGCATCATCATTTAAGAAACTGACGCCACTTGTTACAGCGCTACCTTCTCCGCTTGCTATCAGCGCTGAAGCCACAGCTAATGAATCAATCATTGCAGGATAAATATCCTCTTGCTTATCATACTTAGGCAACAATATACCTTCCGACATACGGCAAGCCTCTGTAAAAGGAACATCCCGCCATGAATCTGTTGCGATTGAAGCCAATTGCATTTTCCAAGTCAGCGCAATACCTGCCATAACACTATTGCCTTCCGCCATTGCATTTTCTTCAACAGCCTTGGCATTATTCATCAAACGATAAACATCATACCATTTGTCTTGAATCGTTCCGGCACGAAACTGATAGCGCGCTTCATCTACATATTGAATCTTTGTAATCTGTCCGCTATAAGAACTTGGATAACTCATATCATTCCAAGAATCAAACAATTGAGTACCCGTGTCCTGCAGTACAAATGCCATTACATTGGAAATAGGTGCGCTTGTAGCTCTATCAGGGTCTGTATTCACTTCGTCAAACGAACTTGTACAACCCGAAAATAAAAGTATTGTTGATAAAAAGCCGAATGATGCTTTTTTGATTATATTCTTCTTCATATCTGTTTTCTATTAAAATGTAAGACCAATTTTGAAACCTATACTGCGTGTAGGCATATAAGAAACGGATTCCAAACCTACAGAAGCATTTGAAGAACTGGATGTTGATCCACTCGAACTTGTGCTTTCCGGATCAAGATGGACTTTGTTAGATGAACTCAACCACAAGATTGCCAAATTGGTACCTACCAGAGACAAATTAGCATTTCTTACAAGACCACCAGTCAACTTCTTCAAATAGAGTTGAGGTACATTGTATGTCAAGTGCGCTTCACGCAGTTTGAGGAACGAACCATCAAACGTAGACAACTGACGGTTATAATAATATGAATAGTAGAATGAGTGAGCATCTGTCTCAATATCATTAGCGGAACCATCTTCCTTAACGAATGTATAATCAGTTGCCACATCCTTACCTACTATAATCGGACGTTCACGAATATCGCCTTTAGCTGTGAAATCCAAAATACCGGTATATGCTCCCCACATAGATGATAAAGAGAAGATATCTCCACCTTTACGATAATCCAACATAAAACCGGCACTCAAGTTCTTCCAAGTAAATTCATTACGCAAACTTGCCAGCCAGTCAGGTGTTACATCACCCAGCTTTTCGTATTTTGTTTCTGGAAGACCATCACTACCTATGATATAATTGCCTTTACCGTCGCTTACCATACCATAGCCATAAATTGAACCCCAAGATTCTCCAGGGATAGCATATACGTAAGTTGACCATTGTTCGCCTAACTCATACTGATCAAGCGATTGTCCTGTAGTTGGATCCTTATAGAGTTCTACAATCTTGCTCTTGTCTTTTGACCAGTTGAATGTGACTGTCCAAGAAAAATCCTTTGTTTTTACAGGTGTACCGTTCAACTGAACTTCCAAACCTTTATTCGTAATTTTACCGGCATTAATCAACATAGCGCTATAGCCCGTTGCTGATGAAGTTGAAACCTCCATGATTTCATCAGTCGTTTTCTTGTGATAATAGGCGACATCAAAACCTAAACGGCTGTTGAACAAATTGCCTTCCAAACCCAATTCCCATGTTTCTACAGATTCGGGCTTCAGTCCTTTTGGAGGATAGGTTGTAGGCAGATAGAACTGAGTCATATTGCCGATTGTACTTGATGAAGCCGTATAATAAGCTGATGTCTGATAAGCTGAAGTAGCATTACCGATCTTTGCCCAACCACCACGGATTTTCAAATAATTCAAAGCTGATTCTTTAAAGAGTTCATTGAATGCTGTAGTCGGAATGAAACTTACACTAATTGACGGATAAAAGAACGGATCTTCAATCGTAGAGCTCCAGTCGTTACGTGCACTGATATCCGAATACAAGAAATTCTTATACCCCAATGATAAGTTTCCATAAACAGAGTTCGAACGGATATGACTATGATCCATTTGAATAGTTGAACTCTCGGCATTTGAAATGGTATACAATTCTGGTTCCGTCAACTGTTCAGAATAGATACGATTGTATCTCCACTGTAAATCGCGGTAGTTTGCACCAGCGAGTACATTAATATTCAAATCCCCGATATTTTTATTGAAGTATGCCACAAAATCAGCATTGACTTCAGTCTGTTTCTGATCGCGTAAATCGAAGAATCCGGTAGGAGCATCTGTCGTATAAGCCGTCTTCGAGAATGTTTCTGCATCATAGTAATCATAACCCAGACGACCTTCGAACTTCAACCAGTCGGTCGGTTTGACCCACAATGAAGACTTTCCGAAGAAACGGTTACGCGTATATTCATTCAGGTTCTTATGTATTGTATAGTAAGGATTCTGATGGAACTCAGGGTTCCAAGTGTATGGAAGTCCTGTCTGAGGATCGACTGAATCCCAATTATCTTTCAAAGACTGCATGTTGACCTGACGTCCAAACCATTGTGTGATGGATTGCAGAACGTTACCGGCATTATACTCAGTCATTGGCAAGTTATTGCTCTTTGTATAAGTAAAATTGGTAGCCAGATCATAATCGATATACTTGCCTAAAGACATCTTTGTATTCAACTGAGCAGAATAACGTGACTGATCGGTATTTGGAATATAACCACTCTGATCACGATATCCAAGAGAAGCACGTGTTGTAGACTTTTCTGTATTTGATGTCAATGAGATGACATGATTCATCGTATATCCAGTCTGGAAAAAACTTTTTACGTTATCCGGATGTGATACCCATGGCGTAGCCGTACGTTTCCCATCAGAACCGATCGGACTGTCGAACTGCGGAATCATCAAACCCACATCCAAACGAGGTCCCCATGACTCATCACTGCCGCTATCAGTGTCGTTGAATGAATAACAATATTTATTGACAAAATCTTCATAGCTTGAACTATTCTCCTTATATCCTCCATAATTATAGTCATATTCGCTACCGGTGTAACCTTGACCATATTTATTTTGATATTTAGGCAGATTCATAATGTGGTCGAATGTATATTCGCCGTCATAATTGATCTGAACGCCATTCTTTCCTTTACCGGATTTGGTCGTTATAAGGATTACACCATTACCGGCACGCATACCGTAAAGTGCGGCAGAACCACCTTTCAATACCGAAATGCTTTCAATATCATTCGGATTAATATCATTGATACCTGAACCATAATCGACTGACTCAGCAGCAATCTGATCATTAGAAATTGGAATACCATCGACAACAATCAACGGCTGGTTGTCGCCCAAGGAAGAGTTTCCACGAATAACGATACGTGAAGAAGCGCCGACCTGACCACCAGACGTTGTAACCTGAACACCTGCTACCTTACCTTCCAAGGCAGAAGTAACATTGATATGTCCGGCATTAGTCAAATCGTCTGATTTAACTTCTTGCAAAGCATAACCCAATGATTTTTTCTCACGCGAAATACCCATAGCCGTAACGACTACTTCGTCCAAGTTCTGAGAAGCCGATTCCAGAATAATGCGAATGCCATCTTTTGCATCCACTTCCTGTTGCTTCATACCCACATAGGAAATAACCAACTGCTTGGAACTTGTAGGCACATTCAAAACGAATTTTCCATCCAAATCAGTAACGGTGCCATTCATTGTACCTTTAATCACAACTGAAGCACCAATAATAGGCTCATTGTCTTCACCAGAAAAAACGGTTCCTGTTACTCTGTGAGTTTGAGCCACCACCATGTTTATGCTTCCAATCAAGCATAACATCAAGTAAAGTACTTGTTTCATACACACAATTTGTTAAAGTTAATAATGTTTATATTCAACCTACCAACCCCTTGCTTCTTTCGTCGTCCGACTGACATTTGCAAAAATAGCGGTAGCTTATTAGTAAAAGCTTAAAATATATAATTACAATTCATAACTCCTTCATTCATTTGCAAAATTACAAACTAATACATTTCATCCAAAATATTTATCAAATAAATTTACAATTTCAAATGTTAATATCATTTTGACACATTTTTGGGGTAATTTATAAACACAATAGAACAACGAGCAAAACAATTATTTCAATTATTAGGTCTTGCAGTTAATTATTATTATACTTATTAGTTCTAAAAACGCTTTAGCGTCACTCATCAATGCTGAAGAAAACAAAAAAGTGGAACTACTTTCGCAAGCAGTCCCACTAAAAGAGGTTTTGAATGTGTGTCTAAATATACTTAAAAATCGAACCTTTATTATTTCTTAACTATTTGAAATCCAAACACAAATATGTATTTCCACTTGCGAAGTTACAAATAGAACTTTAATTTGCAAGAATTTCTCACAAAAAAGATACATAAGCCTCAAATAATTATTCATTTTGCTTGAAAACAAGCATAATTCGTATCAAATTATAGAAAATACAATATAAAGAAATCACTACATCCAAATGCAATAACTAAATCTTTCGAAGGCAAGAAGATTTGCATTCGAAAAAATGATTCATTTGATAATTATGAAATTATATTTATACATTTATATATTTATATTTTGATAATTATCAAATGAATCATTTAACTGAATGTATAGTGAGTTCGATTCAGAAAAAGAAAACAACGCACCTATTGCAAAAGCAAAAAAACAATACTAAATTTGTTGCTATACATTATATATATGTATAGTCATTTAAAACTAAAGTGCCATGAAACCATTCAAAATTATCACTACAGCTTTGTGCCTGCTTCCATTTATCGGACTTTGGGCACAACAATCAGCAATTGCGCCGGTCATTAAAGTCGACGGCGGAAAAATCAGTGGCGTATATAGCGACAAGAATCCATCGGTAGCCATTTACAAAGGTGTACCGTATGCAGCTCCACCTGTTGGACAACTGCGTTGGAAACAACCTCAACCTGTCAAACATTGGAAAGGCATTCGCAAATGCAACCATTACGGTGCCGCTTCATTGCAAGCAGACCGAGGTCCGGTTGGTGCAAACAAAGGTGTCGGGATAGATTATGTAAAAGAATTTTATCAAGCAGGCGATCCGGTACGTAATGAAGATTGTCTTTATTTGAATGTTTTTACAACAGCCCCGACCACTTCTAAAAAAATGCCAGTAATGCTCTGGATTCATGGCGGTGCCTACACAGGAGGTTTCGGACATGAAATAGAATTTGAAGGTGACGCATTGGCTAAAAAAGGAGTCGTACTGGTTACCATCAACTATCGTCTCGGAATGTTAGGATTCCTGGCTCACCCGTTGCTCACAGCAGAAAATGGCTCCGGTAGCGGGAACTATGGTTTATATGATCAGTTGGCAGCACTTAAATGGGTCAAACATAATATTGAACGTTTTGGAGGCGATCCGGAATGTGTAACTGTCTTCGGACAAAGTGCTGGTGCTGGAAGTGTTCAAGCACTTGTCTCCTCGCCTCTCAGCAAAGGATACATCCAAAGAGCCATTATCCAAAGCGGCGGAGGATTAAGTGGCATCATTAATACAATAACACTGAAAAATGCCGAAACTTCAGGCAAAGCCATATTCGACCATGCCGGAATATCAACACTCGAAGCTATGCGCGCCTGTCCGGCTGAAAAATTGCTTGGTCTCTATTATGATTATATGAAAGAACAAAAGCATTTCAGTCTGCTGCTTCGTCCGAATGTCGACAACCAGTTGATTCCTAAAGATCTGACAACAGCAGCCAATGATGGTGACGAACTGGACATTCCATATATGATTGGCTTTACAACCGATGATATTTCGCCTGAAACCATGTATAAAGCAGCCACAAACTGGAGTCTGTTACTTGAAAAACAAGGACGCAAACCGGCATATATCTATCACTTCGACTACAAACTGCCGGGCGATAACGCAGGAGCATTCCATTCATCGGAATTGTGGTTCGTATTCGGTTCGCTGAAAAACTGCTGGCGCCCATTTCCGCCAAGTGCTTACGATCTAAGCGAACAAATCATGAGCTATTGGACAAATTTTGCTCGTACAGGCAATCCAAACGGTCCATCTTTGCCTGATTGGAAACCATACACAAAAGATTCACAATACATAGAAATACTCAAACCAAAAGATTAAATATACAGAAATGAAGAGATTAATTTACTTGCTGACATGCTTACTCTGCCTTACTGGATTCCAGACAAATGCACAAACAAACGTTCATAGTGAATTCAGTAAAATGACATCACCGCGCATGCGTGTGATTGTAGACAATGATTTCAGTGGTGATCCGGACGGATTGTTTCAATTGGCGCATCTGCTGCTTTCACCAAGCGTAGAGATTCGTGGTATCATCGGATCTCACCTGACCACTTCCGCAGGATTTGATGGAGCAAACGAATCAGCTACAAAAGCGAAAGAGCAAGCAGATAAAATCATCAAAGAAATATTTGTCACAAGGAAATATAAAGCTGTAGCCGGATCAAACGAAGGCATGGATACCATGACAGTAGCCAAAGATTCGGAAGGTGCACAACTCATCATCAAAGAAGCGATGCGTACCGACACCAAGCTTCCTCTTTATGTCCTGTGCGGAGCGGGACTAACCGATATTGCCAGTGCTTGGTTATTGCAACCGGAGATAGCTAAACATCTCACATTGATTTGGATAGGTGGACAAGAATATGAAGGAACAGCTACACCGCCTCCCGGATATTCCACTCCCGAATACAATTTGAATCTTTGTATTCCTGCCGCTCAAACCATATTCAATTTATCCGATATTCCTATCTGGCAAGTTCCGCGCAATGCTTATAGACAATGCGTTTACAGTCTGGCAGAACTCTATAAAGATGTAAAACCTGCAGGAAGTATTGGGCAATATCTTTACGATTCCATTTATAATATCATGACAATGTTGCATAACAACGGCTATCCAACAGGCGAAACGTATGTTTTAGGCGATAGTCCGCTGGTTTCGCTTACAGCCTTGCAAAGTACATTCGAAGCCGATCCGTCGGCTAATGACTTCATTCTCAAACAATCGCCATGGATAGCTAAAGATGGGACCTATCGTTATAACCAAAAAGGCCGCTTGATCCGTGTTTATACACGAATCGATACGCGGCTTATTTATCAAGATATGATTGCAAAATTATATATGAACTATCCTTACAAATAATCAAGCAGGAAATATTTCGGAGAGCGTTTGCGCTATATCGTTAATATCGGCATCAGTCGTATCCCATGATGTAACCAGGCGCGCTTCGTTAATATCTTCATTCCACATATAGAAAAAGTATTTTTCCTGTAACTTCTTCAACTGTTCAGACGGAATCGTGAAGAAAAGCTGATTGGATTCAATCTTTTGCGTGAAATGAATCTGAGGATACTTTTTTAAAACGGATGCCAGCCTTAAGGCAGCATCATTAGCCTTCTTGGCATTTTCCAACCACAAATTGTTTTCCAGATAAGGAATAAATTGAGCAGAAAGATAACGAAGTTTTGAAGCCAGTTGTGCCGACTGCTTACGGAAATACTGAAGATTAACACTGATTTCCGGACGGAAAGACACCACTGATTCTCCCATCATCATACCATTCTTCGTTCCACCAAAACTAAGAATATCAACACCTGCATCTACAGTAACCGCTTTCATCGAACAGTTCAGATAAGCGCAAGCATTAGCCAAACGAGCTCCATCCATGTGAAGATACATATCATGTTCGTGCAATAAATCAGCAATAGCGCGCACTTCATCGATTGTATAAATGGTTCCCAGTTCGGAAACTTGTGAAATATATACCGCTTTCGGTTGCGAATGATGGCAAACACCAAAGTTGTGCAGATGCAGACGGATAAGTTCCGGAGTCAGTTTTCCATCAGGCGTTGGAATAGCAACAAAAGCGCAACCCGTCATTCGAGCCGGAGCGCCGCATTCATCTACATTGATATGTGCAGTCGAAGCACACAAAATACTGTTAAACGAACGTGTAACAGCTTGTAAAGCAACCGAATTGGCTCCCGTTCCGTTAAACACAATAAAAGGCGAAGCCGTATTGCCAAACACTTCTTTAATCTTTGCTTCAGCCGCAGCAGTCCATGGATCTTCTCCATAACCAACGGCGTGATTATCATTGGCTTTAATGATTGCATCCATTATCCGGGGATGCACACCCGAATTATTATCACTTGCAAAACTTCTCATCTTGTTTCTTTTATAAATCGACGCCAAAAGTAATAAAATAAGCGGGAGCATCTTCCGACATCCCCGCTTATTTTTAAGACAAATTCCTAATGTTATCTATGAAAATCCTTCAACTCCTTCTGTAACTCTTGACGAGCGAAGAAGATACGACTTTTGACCGTTCCCAATGGGATATTCAGCTTATCAGCAATCTCATTGTATTTATAGCCGCTGAGGAACATAGAAAATGGAACCTTTAAATCATTATTCAGACCGTTTATAGCTTTTGAAATCTCCTTAATCTGACAAGCTCCGTCTGGAGAGTCAAATCCTGAATCACTTGCAATATCCAAATTATATAAATCGATGCTTTGGTCTACAACCGTCTGCGTACGAACTACACGATGGTAGTTGTTGATAAAAATATTACGCATCACCGTTAAAACCCATCCTTTAAAATTGATATTGTCAACAAACTTCTCCTGATTGTCCAAAACTTTGAGCGTTGTGTCTTGCATCAAATCTTGGGCGTCATCCCTATTCGCAGTAAGCATAAGAGCGAAATTCATCATGTTCTCTTGCATACTCAATAATTTTTTCTGAAATTGCAACGCGTTCATAATATTTGTTTTTTATAGAGTTGATATTGTTTAGATCAGTTCTTCCTTTGAAGAACACTACAAATATAACGAAAAGAAATCGAAATTGTAACGCCTTTTTGAATTATTAATATTACGAGTGGTAACTTAATATATCAATTGATTTTTAAGCCGTATAGAGAATATAATCGTCACAAAATATAAAATTAAGAACACAATTGTTACCATTTGGAACATTTTGTAAAATAAAAAAGGGAATATTTAAAATGAAAAAAGACTTGTATATCTTGCAATTAATATGCTTCATGTTTCTTATCACAACTGGAGTATCTGCACAAATAGTTCATAAAAAGGCTATTATCTATCAAATTGATATAAAAAAAGAGATAAATCAAACAACCCGACTTTATCTGAGTAATGGATTATATGAGGCAGACAAGCTCCATGCTAAAGCTATTTTAATACACATGAATACATACGGAGGACTTTTGGACGCAGCAGATTCCATGCGCACGTCGATTTTATACAGCCGTATTCCTGTCTATGTTTTTATAGATAATAATGCCGCATCAGCTGGAGCGTTGATTTCTATAGCGTGCAAAGGCATCTATATGCGTGAAGGAGCAAATATTGGTGCAGCAACGGTTGTCAACGAAACCGGAGCTGCTCTTCCCGACAAATATCAGTCGTATATGCGTTCTTTGATGCGATCGACAGCTGAAGCTCACGGAAAAGATACAATCATTCATGGAAAAGACACCACATATCAATGGCGGCGCAATCCTAAAATTGCCGAAGCAATGGTAGATGAACGCATTGCCATACCAAATTTGATTGATTCGGGCAAAGTACTGACTTTCACTGCTAAAGAGGCACAGGAATGGGGCTATTGTGATGGCATTGCACAAACAGTCGACGAAGTCATCACCAAATATATGGGATATCAGGATTACAAATTAGAGACTTATAAACCCAGTTGGTTCGACGATTTCAAAGGTTTTCTGATGAATCCCGTATTACAATCAATCCTAATTGTCATTATCATTGGTGGAATCTACTTTGAGATGCAAACGCCGGGAATCGGATTTCCATCTATTGCCGCCGTCGTTGCAGCCATATTGTATTTTGCACCTTTATATATGGATGGGTTAGCTGCTTATTGGGAAATCATTCTCTTTATCGTAGGTATCCTACTCGTTCTGACAGAAATGTTTGTTATTCCGGGATTTGGCGTTGCAGGAATCAGTGGTATCATTTGCGTGGTTGCCGGACTTACAATGGCTCTGCTGGGAAACAGCTACTTCGACTTTCACACTGTAAGAGATCTTGATGCCAGAAATGCAGTATTTACTGTCCTAATAGGACTTATCTTAGGTTTTGCCCTCACGCTCTGGCTTTCAGACAAAATAGGCAAACGAGGTTTACTGAAAAAGGTTGCATTAGATGCTGATTTGGAAACAGCCGTATCATCTCCGAATCTGACCTCTTTAGTCGGAAAAGAGGGCACAGCTGCTACAGTACTCCGTCCTTCAGGAAAAGTTTGGATCGACGGTGAATTTTATGATGGCGTATCCGAATCGGGGTTCATCGAAAAAGGCAGCAAAGTTAAAGTCATCCGCTTCGAAAATGCACAAGTTTACGTTGTCGCAGACTGACTTTTTCGATAGACAATTTGTTTGTTGACGACAGCATACTGAAGAACATGTATAGCCAGCAAATCGCTTAAAATATTCTTGGCAGTGAAATGATTGATACGCCCAATGCGACAAAATTGACTGATTGTCGTATACGGATGCTCTTCCAGATAAATAAAAAGCTGTTCAACAGGTCTGCTAATCTTTAAAAGAGTACCTTCTGTCTTATGTGCTTTTTGCCAAGCACGAATAAGCACATCATTAGCAAGAATATTTTCGTCGGCTACACGTATATAGGCTTTGTATTTGTCGTCTTTATCCGGTGCAGTATGAGGCTTATCAAGACTTGGGGCAATATAAACTTCGAGTACTGTTTTTCCATTCACTTCCCATCGCGTGGCCTTGAAAGGTACTTCCGGACGTGTATACATTTTAGAGGCTGCCTCAATCATATAATACTCCTCTTCACTCCGAATGCCTGAAATATTGCCATTATCCTTAACACCAATAAGCAAGCGACCGCCATCTGTATTGGCAAAAGCACTCAGTGTGCGAGCAATTTTTTTACTGTCGCTCACCTCAAACTTAAAGTCCAGCTGCTGGTGTTCTCCTTGTTCTATCAATTCTTCTATGGGATGCTTCTTCATTTCAAACATCTATTTCGACGACAAAATTAAAATAAATAGCTAACTTTGTCAACTGAAAACAAGAGAAGCATGTCACAAATACCATCACTCATATCGGATTTAGCTGTCATATTAATCTCGGCAGGATTAATTACCTTGTTATTCAAGAAGTTGAAGCAACCTGTTGTGCTTGGATATATTGTTGCCGGTATTTTAGCCGGACCTTCAATCAAGCAGATTCCAACGGTTTCAAATATCGAAAGTATCCATATCTGGGCAGATATAGGTGTCATATTCCTGCTATTTGCTCTCGGACTTGAGTTTAGCTTCAAAAAACTTCTTAAAGTAGGTGGAACGGCAACAATCGGAGCAGTCACTATCGTCATCGGAATGATGACACTCGGTTACATAACCGGACTCGCTTTGGGTTGGGGTCACATGAACAGTCTGTTCTTGGGCGGAATGCTCTCGATGTCGTCAACGACAATTGTTTTTAAAGCTTTCGATGATATGGGGCTTAGAAATCAACGATTTGCAGGAGTTGTCTTCGGTATTCTGGTCGTTGAAGATTTGTTTGCCGTATTACTGATGGTTTTACTGTCAACAGTAGCTATCAGCAAGCAAGTGGAAGGAATGGATTTGTTATACAGTGTAGTCAAACTAGGCGTCTTCCTGCTTTTCTGCTTTGTTGTGGGCATTTATCTGATTCCATCGTTTCTAAAAGCGTTCAGACGCTTTCTGAATGATGAGACCTTGCTGATTGTAAGTATTGGTCTTTGTCTAGGAATGGTATTCATTGCCACAAAAGCTGGATTCTCATCTGCATTAGGTGCATTTATAATGGGTTCCATACTTGCAGAAACAATTGAAGCCGAACATATTGAGCGACTTATCAAACCGGTAAAGGATTTGTTTGGTGCCATCTTCTTCGTCTCTGTCGGAATGTTGATTGCGCCCGAACTGCTTTGGGAGTATAAAATACCCATCCTGATTATTACAGTAATCGTCATGGTAGGCCAAATATTGTTTGCAAGTTTCGGTGTTTTACTTTCAGGCCAACCGTTGAAGATCGCTATTCACACCGGCTTTTCATTGGCTCAAATAGGTGAATTTGCATTTATCATCGCTTCTTTGGGCCTTTCTTTAGGCGTGACAAGTCATTATTTGTATCCGATAGTCGTTGCCGTTTCGGTTATCACAACATTCTTTACACCCTATATGATACGTTTGGCTGATCCGGTATGCCGTTTTGCCGACCGCAAAATTCCACAATCATGGAACCGATTCCTCGAACGTTATTCATCAGGTTCAAATACCGTACGTCAAAAGAGTGCTTGGAATAAGCTGATTCATTCCTTAATTCGCATTGTAGGCACTTATACGGCTGTTTCACTGGTGTTCATCTTTATATGGTTGCAATTTGTTTCACCTATCATCATGAAATGGCTCCCCGATTTCAGAGGCAGCATTATCTCGCTGGTAATTATTTTGTCAATTATTGCACCTATGCTACGTGCCATCATGATGAAAAAGAATCATTCAGAAGAGTTTCAGAGACTTTGGATGGATAGCAAATATAATCGAGGACCGCTCGTTTCACTAATTATTTTGCGTATTCTACTCTGTATTGGTTTAGTCATGATTCCTGTAACCAAACTGCTGAATATAACTATCGGTCTTATGTTAGCCATTGCAACTATCGTGATTGTGATAGTCATGTTATCCAAACGGCTCAAAAAACATTCAATATTGATGGAACGGCGATTCTTTTCAAATCTGACAGCAAGAGAAGTAGAAAATGACCGAAAATCGCCTGTTACTCAACGTTTCGCTAATCACTTGCTAGAACGAGATCTCCACCTCGCCAATTTTGAAGTACAACAGAATTCGCCTTGTGCCGGCAAATCATTGAAAGAATTAAATTTCAGGCAATTATGCAATGTCAACATCGTTACAATCATGCGAGGCGAAAGGCGTATCAATATTCCGGGAGGAGAAGAAAGAATCTTTCCATTCGATAAACTGGTTGTTGTCGGCAACGATGACGACTTGCTTCATTTTCGTGATTACATTGATATGCAATACAAGTCGCTGCCAACTGTGCAGCCGACAAGCGAAGTCAATATTGAACAATTTCTGATTGTCAATGACTCTAACCTTATCGGTCGTACCATCCGTGAATCGGGTATTCGCGACAAAGCAGCTTGTCTGGTAATTGGTATCGAACGAGGCGATACATCAATCAAAAATCCTATACCTTCTACTGTTTTTGAAGAAGGTGATGTGGTATGGATTGTCGGTGAACATGACAAAGTTCTCCTTCTGAGTGAAGGCAACATCGTGCAATAATAACTATACATTATATATAATATGAAATTCATTGGAATTATTCCTGCTCGCTACGCGTCAACACGCTTTCCTGGTAAACCTTTAGCGGATATGCTTGGCAAACCTATGATCGAACGCGTTTATGAACAAGTAAAAGATGTTCTTGATGCTGTTTATGTAGCAACAGACGACGAACGTATAGAAAAAGCTGTCAAACAATTTGGAGGCAATGCAATCATGACATCACCTAATCATCGCAGTGGGACTGATCGCTGCTATGAAGCTTATTGCAAAATCGGTTCAGGATTCGATGTCGTAATAAATATTCAAGGGGATGAACCCTTTATCCAGCCAAAACAAATCGAAACACTTAAAGCTTGTTTTGAAAGTGAAGATGTAAAAATTGCTACACTTGTAAAACCTTTCGATGCCGACGGAGATTTTGAAAGTACACTATTTAATGCCAACTCTCCCAAAGTCGTACTGAATAAAAATAATGAAGCCATGTATTTCAGCCGTTCAATTATACCTTATATTCGCGGTAAGAAATATGATGAATGGCTTCCTAATCATGTTTTTTACAAACATATCGGACTCTACGGATATAGAGCGGAGACATTAAAGCAAATCACACATCTTCCACAATCGACACTAGAATTGGCGGAAAGCCTTGAACAGCTACGCTGGTTGGAAAACGGATATAAGATAAAAGTAGGCATTACAGATTTGGAAACAATCGGCATCGATACGCCTGCTGATATGCAACGTGCCATTGAATTTCTACAAAAGCAGCAAAAGCAATAAAAGGAAACAACGGGCATAGTCCTGATAAAACAAATTAACGTGTAATATACTTCAGAAACGAGAAAGGTTTCCATCTTCGCTTCTGAAGAAAAGTCTTTTTATATTCGTTCTGTAAATCATAAGCTTCTTGTTCGAGACTAATCATACGATAAGCCTTAAACTTGTCATTATATTTAGCAAGACGAAATAGATATTCGACTATATAATATAGGTAGAACAGCAGAAATGGGAACAAAGCAAACAGCAACATCCACCAGTTCTTTATTCCAACAGCCAGCAAAAAAAGGACTACAATCGAAACAAGAAATAGACCCACCCATACAAATGACAGATATTGTTGCTGATGTATCCGCTCATGTTCTATCTCCGATCGTTCTACCGAAGCTTCTTTAAAAAAGACAAAGCCACAGATCATCACTGCTGAAAAGTCTTTTTTAAGGAGCGATTTGGCAAATCTGCTATTATAAAATATACATTTCATATTTGCTACGCTAAAACTTTATCTATCAGACAAAAAGAGGATGAAACCAAATGGATTCACCCTCCTCTTTTTTATATTATCCTTGCAAATTATCTTTTCCTTTTTTGTTGTTGCTGTTGTTGTTTCTGTTTATCAACCATAGCCTGCTGTTGCTTCTGCATATCTTCCAAGCGCTTCATAAAACCGGATTTCTTCATTGGCTTCTTCTTATTCTCTTCCAATTTTGCAAGCAACTTTTCTTCATCAATAGTATATCTGAAAATCATCGTCTGTACAATGGTAATCAAAAGAGAGATAAAATAATAATAAGTCAAACCTGAAGCATACTGGTTGAAGAAAACCATCATGATAACAGGCATCATATACATCATTGCTTTCATACCAGGCATCTGTTGCTGTCCGGTATTTGTCATTTCCATGTTGAACTTCGTATAAATAATGTTCGTAATGGTCATCAAAAGACAGAACAAACTGATATGGTTGCCGAAATAATTCGTAACTAACGGAACATTGGCATTCCAACTTACAATCGCATCATAGGTTGATAAATCATGCGCCCATAAGAAACTCTGATGACGCAACTCAATAGTCGATGGGAAAAACATGAATAAAGCAATCCAGATTGGCATCTGCAATAACATTGGGACACAACCTGCCATCGGACTTGCCCCCGCTCGACTGTATAATTCCATCGTTGCCTTCTGACGCTCCATAGCTTTATCTTGTCCAGGGAACTTGGCATTGATTTCTTCTACTTGAGGTCGCAATACACGCATCTTTGCCGAAGACAAGTATGACTTGTAAGTCAACGGGAAAAGTATTGTCTTTACAATCAATGTGAGCAAAAGAATTAATATACCATAACTATGAATAAACTTACCAAGGAAGTTGAACAGAGGAATAACAAAATACTGATTCACCCAACGGAATATTCCCCAGCCTAATGGCATAATCTTTTCCAAATCGAGCCGTTTTTCTGCAACAACACCATTATCATATGATTGTAACAAAGAAAACAAGTTCGGTCCGAAATAGAAACGCATATCTGTAGACTTTGTACCTTTCAGATCGAATGGCACTGATGTAGTCGTCTTATATTCCTTCATATAGGTTGTATCATTCGGAAGCATTTTCAAATCAACAGTAGTCGATTCAAATCCTTCGCCATCAGTAATTAAAACCGATGAGAAATACATATCCTTATAAGCAACCCAATTCAGACGATTGGAGAGTTTTTTACTGCTATTGCGTGTTTCGCTCAAGTTCTCAACATTATCAGCAACAAATTTATAATATACTGTTGCATAACGATCTTCAAACTTGCGTCCTTTTTCCTGCTGTGGAATTTTAGATTGCCATAACAAATCAAAAGAAGTAGTTCCTGGCGACAGAATACCATTCATTCCGGTCCCTTTCATGGAGAACTTCACCATATAATCGCCGGGATTCAAAGTATAGATAAAATCCAAATAACTACCTTCGCCTGCATTTAAACGCATGGTCAAACTTTTGCCATCAGCACTTTTAATTGGTGTAAAATAGAGGTCACTTGTGTTGATAACACGATTCCCAGCCGTTACAAGCGTAAAATCAAATGTTGAATTATCCTTATCGAACAAAGTAACCGGATGACCTCGGAAATCATCATATTTTTTCAATGATACCGATTCGATGCGTCCGCCTTTATTGCTCAGACTCATCTTTATCACTTCGTTCTCGAGAATAATGGTACTGTCGTTGCCCGTCATAGCTGGAGCAAACACTCCATAAGTATTTTGCAGTTTCGCAACTTTATCTGAATCAGACTTTGTTTGAAGGCTATCATTTGGTGCAACAGACTTTTTCTCAGCCTTTTGAGCTTCCAACTGTTTTGCCAGTTCAACCTTTGCAATAGAGTCTTGCATACGACGCTGTGCCTCCAGTTGCTCAGGATTTGGTCTATTGATCCAAGTAAAAATAACCAGAACAATGCCTATGAGTATAAAACCTAATACTGTATTTTTATCCATCTATCAATCTTTTTTTGCGTTTTCCACTGCTGCTTTAACGAATCTCACAAACAGCGGATTCGGATTCACTACGGTACTATTATATTCGGGATGGAATTGCACACCGACAAACCATTTTAGTTTCGGAATTTCCATTATTTCGACCAAATTAGTGTCTGGGTTCTCACCGACACACATCATGCCGGCAGCTTCGAACTTACTCTTATATTCATTATTGAATTCATAACGATGGCGATGACGCTCCTGAATATGTTCCTTACCATAAGCCTCGTAGGCTTTAGAACCTTTCTTTAATACACATTCATAAGCACCTAAACGCATAGAACCACCCATATTTGTAATATTCTTCTGTTCTTCCATCAAATCTATTACTTTATATGGCGTATTTGGATCCATCTCTGTTGAATTAGCGTCAGTCATACCCAAAACATCACGGGCGAACTCAATTACCATGCACTGTAAACCAAGGCATACACCCAAACAAGGCACGTCGTTTTCACGAGCATACTTGATTGCGGCAAATTTACCTTCTATACCTCGTTGTCCAAATCCCGGAGCAATCAGAATACCATCCATATCTTTCAGTTGTTCAGCTGCATTAGCCTCGTTAAGTTTTTCTGAATGGAACAAATGAAGATCAAGTTTCCGATCATTATAAATAGCAGCCTGGAACAAAGACTCATCTATTGATTTATAAGCATCCTGCAATTCTACATATTTGCCAACCAAACCAATCTTTACCTTCTTTGTGGCTGCATTCATTCTATTCAAAAAATCATGCCAAGGTTTCATCTCAGGTTCCTGACCAGCTTCAAGGCCCACCTTACGAAGAATCACTTCGTCCATCTTCTGACGTTGCAATACCAATGGGACTTCATAGATGGTTGGAACATCGATTGACTGAATAACAGCATCTTTTGAAACATTACAGAACAATGCAACTTTACTGGTTATACTTTCGTTAAGCTCATGCTCTGTACGAAGTACCAAAATATCCGGTTGAATACCCAGTTCCTGCAATTGCTTTACAGAATGCTGTGTAGGTTTTGTTTTATACTCTTTGGCTGCGGCAATATATGGCACATATGTAACATGAATATTCACACAGTTCTTACCCATCTCCCACTTCAGCTGACGAACACTTTCAATAAACGGCAAAGATTCGATATCACCCACAGTTCCACCAATCTCAGTAATTACAAAGTCGTATTTGTTTTTTGATCCGAGCAGTTTTACATTGCGTTTGATTTCATCGGTAATATGAGGAACAACCTGAACTGTCTTCCCCAAAAAATCACCACGACGTTCTTTGTTAATCACATTCAAATAAATACGGCCAGTAGTCACATTGTTGGCACGTGTTGTCGGAACATTCAGAAAACGTTCATAGTGTCCCAGATCCAAGTCTGTTTCACATCCATCAACCGTTACATAGCATTCGCCATGTTCATAAGGATTCAATGTTCCTGGATCGACATTAATATACGGGTCAAATTTCTGAATGGTTACTTTGTAACCTCTTGCTTGAAGCAGTTTACCCACTGATGCGGAGACTATTCCTTTTCCTATTGAAGAAACAACACCGCCTGTAACGAAAATGTACTTTGTATCTGCCACGATTATATATATTTATATTTCTTATGTTACGCATTTTAAAGCGACAAATTTACGTATTTCAGTTTATATTACAAAGGGTGATGCCTTTTTTCCTTCCTTTATGACAGAAAGTGCTTGTTTTGCATAGCCATGCAACAACGGAATCAAAAATAAATGCTCGACTGACCGAATGAAGAAGCTCAACCCGGATGAAGAGAAAAAGAATATTACCTATCTAACTCTGCCAGTGGATATAAATAATAGCCAAATTCAAAATTTCTACAAAATTTACCTATATCTTTGTCCGACAACTCATAAGAAAATGAAACTGCTTATCATTGAAGATGAAAAAAGTTTGTCTGACAGCATCGTCAGCTTCCTGAACACAAAGGAATACATTTGCGAGCAGGCTTTCAGTTGCGGCGAGGCGTCGATGAAAATTGAACTATATCAATACGATTGCATTCTGCTCGATTTGATGCTTCCTGACGGAAACGGATTAGATATGTTTCAGGAAATCAAAAAAGTAGCTCCGAACACGGGTGTAATCATCATTTCCGCCAAAGATTCTGTCGACGACAAGATTAGAGGCCTTGAAATAGGCGCCGACGATTATCTGGCAAAACCATTTCATCTGTCAGAACTCTCCATCCGAATCTTTGCACTAATGCGAAGAAGAAATTTTTCGAATAACAATACTTTACTGAGTCATGAGATTAATATCGACCTGTTGAGCAAAACTGTATATGTCAACAACAAGCAGTTGGAACTGACTAAAACAGAATACGAACTACTTCTATTCCTTATCAGCAATAAAAATAAAGTGGTTGCCAAAAGCGCTGTTGCCGAACATCTTAGTGGAGATATGGCAGATATGATGGACAATTACAATTTCATTTATGCGCATATCAAGAATCTGAAAGCAAAACTGTCAGAAGCAGGATGCGAAAACTATATTAAAACATATTACGGAACCGGTTATAAATGGATAGAATGAAATCATTACTTCACAAAAGCATGCTGCAGTTTACAATATGTACTGTAGCCATATTACTGCTATCAACCCCATTGTTCTATTATCTGACAGAACATTATTATGCTGAGGAGTTGATTGAAACCATTCATAAATCAGAAGAAGGCAAATATTATCACCCTTATTGGCGAAAATGGAGAAAAGAAGCAAAAACGAATGATACAAATAGTACAAACTATAGAAATTATAATCAAGTGAATACATCTTCATGGAATAAAGGAAATAACGACTCTCATCAATCCATGTTTTCTCATATAGATGCAGAAATGAAAGAAGACATCATTACAGGTGTCATGATTCAATTTTTCCTCGTCTCTATCATATTCGGAATATCTATTACATTAACCATTCGCTTTATTACTCGCCGTTTATGGCTACCCTTCGATGAGACATTAAACAAAATAGAAAAATTCACCTTGGGAAAAGATGAATTACCTCAGTTCCCTTCAACGGATATCAAGGAATTTTACCGACTGAACGGTTCAATTACAGCTTTGCTTCAACGCGACATCAGCAGATACAAGATTCAAAAGGAATTTACAGAAAATGCATCCCATGAACTGCAAACTCCCATCGCCATATTCAAAAGCAAACTCGACCTGCTGATGCAAGAAGACTTAAATGAAAAGGCAACACAAATCGTACAAGACCTTTACACGACGACAACACGTATCAGTCGTTTGAACCACGGCTTGTTACTATTGGCCAAAATCGAAAATAATCAATATAAAGATAAAGAGCAAATTCAGGTAGACAATCTTATCAAAGATAATCTTCCGCAATATGAATTGCTATACACTGAACATATAAACTTCATTTGCGAAGGGAAAGAGAATAAAGCCGTTGCAGCTAACCGATCCTTGATAGAAATACTAGTCAACAATTTAGTAATAAACGCTTTGCGACATAATATTCCGGAAGAACCCATAAAAATAGTATGGAGTTATCCAACTCTGCTTATATGCAATAAAGCAGCAAATGGAAGCTTGAATACCGAGAATCTCTTCCGACGCTTCAATAATCCTTCTAAAAGCAGTAAAGGAAATGGATTAGGACTTGCCATAGTCAAAGGCATCTGTGATTATTACAACTGGCAAATAGAATATACTTTCATCGACGAAGAGCATCACTTTTCCGTTAAATTCTGTTAGAACTGTTCTGATAGATTCAAAATTCAAAATCTCTACATAATCGTGCCATACTTTAGCTGCCGTAAATAATTTAAAGTATGCATTAATGATGAAAAGATTTTGTATTATAGTTACATGTCTCATGGCAACAGCCATGTCATTCGCACAAAGTAAAATTACAGGTTGCATTAAAGAGAAGCAGAATCAGCAGGCAATGGAATACGTCAGTGTAGCTCTATGCGACAAGTCAACGCACAAAGTTCTAACCGGCGCTATCAGCGATTCACTCGGACATTTCTCTATTACTTATGACAAATATGGCAGCTACGAATTGGCATGCAGTTATATTGGCTTTACTACAACCCGTTCGAATTCCTTCACGCTCAACAAACAGCATCCATCAATAAATATCGGAACAATCATGATGCAGGAAGATACCGAAGCTTTAGGAGAAGTAGTTGTTCAAGGAAAACGTTCCACCTATATACAAACAATCGATAAGAAAATATTCAATATTGGTTCAGACATTATGGCTGCAAACGGTGCTGCCAGCGATCTGTTGCAAAACATTCCGTCTGTTCAAGTCGATATCGATGGAAATGTTTCACTACGAGGCAACCAAAATGTGCAAATATTAATTGATGGTAAACCTTCTGTCATGATGGGTAGCTCAAGCAGAGGAACAGTTCTCTCACAAATACCGGCCAGTTCTATTGAAAAAATTGAAGTAATTACAAACCCCTCAGCACAATACAAACCAGATGGGACATCCGGAATCATCAATCTGATATTAAAGAAACAACAGCCGCTGGGAATCAATGGCACTATATTGGGAAACATTGGTAATGAAGGACGTTATAACGGAGGTATTTCGCTCGGATATTCATTGTCAAAATTTTCCATATCTGCAGGCTATAATTATCGTAAAGACTATTTCAAACGCACTTCCGACGATAATCGTACTTTATTCAATGCTGCCAATGGCAACAATAATATAGCACAACATATTTTTGGAGAAGCGTTTCCTCATTCGCACATAGCAAATCTGAGTCTTGCCTGGAAACCAACAACATCAGATCGTTTCGAAATAAGTGGAGGTTTCAACAATATGGCTTTTCCTAGAACACAGGATAACAGAACTAAACAAAGTAACTCCAACAGCATAACAAAAGATTATACTCGCTATCTGGACAATAGAGAGACAAAAAATATTTCAGAAGCAGCGGCAGCCTACACGCATACTTTTGATAAAGATAAATCACTTCTGATAGATATTACGCATAGTTTATATAGTGAGGTCGAACATAATAACTATACAAATACATTCTCCATTCCAAAGCAAGATAACAGCTTCGACAATACGCTGATTCGTCAGAAACATTATGAGAATCTGATGCGTGCCATTTATATGAACCAATTGAATAAACAAAACAAACTGGTTCTTGGCTATGAAGGCGAATTGGATAAAAATGATATGCGTTACTATGCAGAAGATTACGTGAATAACAGTTGGTTAAAAAATTCACAAAAAAGCAACGACTTCCTTTTCCATGAAAATATTCACTCGATATATGGCACTTTGGAACACAATTTGGATAAATTGGCTATTATGATTGGTGCCCGTGCAGAGCAGTCTTTCATTAAGTCAAATTTGTTGACACTCAATCAAATAGTTAATGATAACTATTTCATTTTCTATCCTACCCTGCATTCTTCATACAGTTTGAACGGTAATAATGAGTTCCAGTTCAATTATTCTCTCCGTGTCAACCGTCCTGAAGGAGATGACAAAAACCCTTTTCCTGAATATCAGGATCCGTACAACATCAGAGCAGGCAATCCTTATCTGAAGCCGGAAAAAATACATTCCATCGAAATGGGCTGGCAATACAAAAAGGATGCCACCACATTTATTCTAACACCTTACTATCGCTATACATTCAACAAAATGACAGAAATCACTCAAATATTAGATAACGGCGTGATGAAAACGACGAAAGAAAACATGTCATCAAGCCATGCCACAGGTACAGAACTGATATTGAATTCTGCCATCAGCCGTTGGTGCAACTTCAACATTAATTCGAATCTTTATTGGAATGTCATTGATGCTTCTAATCTTGGCTATTCAAATAACAGAAGCGCCTTTTCATGGAGTATCGCAGCCAATGCCAATTTTATTCCTGCAAAGAATCTGATGTTTCAAATCAACACACACTATAAATCATCAGAACTGACAGCACAAGGAACATCCGGTTCAGCCTACATTATGAATGTCGGTGCCAAATATGACATTCCAAAATACAATCTGACCTGTACAGCAACAGTCTCTGACTTGTTTGATTCATTCAAAAACACTTTGGATATTCATACACCAACCATCGATCGGCATCTTGTTAGGAAACGCCAACCGCGCATCTTCTATTTTGGTATTTCCTATCATTTTGGCAATGGAAGTAAAAAACGTAATCAAGAATTGAAATATGATGAAGCATTGTAATTATCAGTTTATTTGTTTCCTATTAATATTGCTGTTGTTGCACTCTATCGTATGGGCTCAAGATTCACTTAAAATAAATCATCCCATTAATGACAGAACGCATGATATCAAATTGACTCATTTGATTGTTCCAGCAGTATGTATTGGCGTTGGTATTGCCGGACTAGGAAGCGATTGGCTGCAATATCAGAATCACGAAATCAGAGATGAATTGCGGGAAAACATCGACAGAAAAATCTCTATCGATGACTTTTCCCAATATGCACCAGCTGTAGCTGTTTATGGACTCAACTTTTGTGGAATAAAAGGAATGCATAATTTTAAAGACCGTACACGGCTTTTAGCCATGTCGTTTCTAACATCAACCATTCTCGTCAGTTCATTAAAATACGCTATACATGTGGAACGTCCGGATAGCTCATCAAACAATTCCTTTCCTTCAGGTCATACGGCCACAGCATTCATGGGAGCTGAATATCTTTATCAAGAATATAAGGATGTTTCGCCATGGATAGGTGTTGCCGGATATGCGGTAGCTGCCGGAACCGGATTTTTCAGAATGTACAATAATCGACATTGGTTGACAGATATCATTGCCGGTGCCGGAATTGGCATTCTCAGTACAAAACTATCCTATTGGCTTTATCCTAAAATTTTCAGTCATTCTGAAACAAAAAAGAACTCTGTACAAATGATTGGAGCTCCTTATTATAACCAGAAAGAATTAGGACTTGCCGTTCAAATACAATTTTGACAGATTATATAATTTCAATAAAACTGCGTCCGTTGCCAGAACGATTCACGCGAATTTGAACAGGAATGCGTTCAGTCATTTCTTGCACATGAGAGATAACGCCGATCTTCCGACCTTGTGTGCGAAGATTCTCCAGTGCATCCATGGCTGTACGCAGTGTTTCGGCATCCAAAGAACCAAAACCTTCGTCAATAAAAAGACTCTCTACTTTCATCCGGTTTGAAGAAAGCGATGACAGTCCTAATGCCAATGCCAAAGAGACAAGGAAAGATTCGCCACCCGATAGACTGTGAACCGTACGAATCTCATCGCACATATCATGATCAATTACTTGCAGAGCCAAAGTTTCAGGCACACGCTCCAGGCGATAACGACGTGTCAGACTTTGCAATTGCATATTGGCATATCGCAACAAAATATCCAAAGTGTAACATTGTGCGATGCGACGGAACTTTCCTCCATCGGCAGATCCGGCCAAATCATTAAGTTTGCCCCATTGCTCGCTTTTCTCACGGAGTTTATTCAGTTCTTCTTGTATGTCGGCAACTTTTTGTCTATTCTCATTATCAGTACGAAGAGTGAATTCTAGTTCGGTCTTTTGCTTCGATACACGATCATAAGCATCGTCCAAAGGTTCTCCATCCGAAGATTCTGTATATGCCGTCATCCATTTGTCAAGAGATTCCTTACGACGAATCAATTCATCTGCCGTGTCCGCCAAATCTTTATCTATTTGTTTAACGGTACCTTGAATCTGTTGTGAAATTGAGGTCTGTTCGTTCAATATCGTTTGTAAATCAGAGAGTAGTTTTTTCAGTCTGTTGAGCAGTTCAGTATGTTCCTTTTCTACATCATCAGCCATTCGCCCACCCAGTAATTTTTGCCGATCGTTCTTCAATGATTCATAAGTGATATTGCCCTTTTCAACAAGCATAGAAGCTTCATTGACGCGCTTTTCCAATGAAGGGATAAATGAGGCCAACGATTCGCACTTGGCTTTAAGAGTATTCTGTTTAAGCTGAGCATCACGAAGTTGCGTATTGTTATCATTCCACTTCGCAGCGAAATTTGTCAATGCTTCACGAAACATCTCAGGATCTTTCTGCCAATTCTTCTGCCATTCATCATTCCCGAAAAGAACATCTGCAGAAGTTGTTGCCTCATCAAGACGTTGTTGTTGCTTTCGAATGGTCTCCTCCTCGCCAGTTACTTGTGAAGATTTGAGTTTTTGTTGCGACACAATGTCATTAAGTGCTGTCTTAATATCTGATAACTCCTTATGAAGTGCAAGCTGCATCTGTTGCAATTTATTGATTTGCTTACTCTGTTCTTCGTAATTATCTTTCTGTTTACCAAGCTGCTGCATCTTTAAGGTCAGTGCATCGACCGGATTGGGCTGGTGTTTACGAGCTTCCATCTGTGCAATTATCGGATGATGTATACTACCACAAACGGGACAAGGAATACCTTCTTCCAGTTTATCACGCAATTCTCTCACATCGCCTTCGGCAGCAAAACGAGCTTGCTCCACTAACAATCGTTCACGCTCACTACGAGCATTCTCAATTGCTTTATTTATATCATCAATATTATATTGCTGTTGCTCATCTTTCAATTGATGCAAATCGCTTTCAGAGTGATTCAGCATCTGCTCCTTTTCCTCCCAAAGTTTCTTTTTCTCTACTTCTCTTGTTACCAACGATTTCTTTTCCTCTTGCAAAGATTCAATTCGCTTCTGAGATTCACAAATTTGATTATGTGCATCGCTCGCTGTATCAATATGTATGAGCAAGGCAACATTTTGAACGGCAATATTTTCTTTATGCTTATATGTCTCAATCCATTTCGAGAGTTGAACAATTATATTTTCGACATCACCCATTTCTTTCCGGACGACGTTGTAATTATCTACAGCTTCTTTTTTCTGAGACTGTGCATCCTTCAGTTGGTGATTAGCATCGTTCAAAACTTTTATTGCATTTTCTAGCTGAACATCAAGTTTCCTTGCATTCAGAAGATCATCAGTCAAATTTTTAAATTCAACTTCGCTCTTTTGCTGCTTAGCCAAAGTATCATCATAATCCTTGCGTGCAGAAGCAGCTCTTTCATTTGCATTTGCAAGCTCGGCAGCCGCTTTCTGTTTTTGATTCTGACGCGTCTCCTGTTGCTGTTCTGTCTGGCGGATTGACTCTTGCATGGATTGAAATTCAGTCTTCGCTTTCTCTAAACGTTTAAAAGTAACATTGGCATCGGCAAGTTGTTGCTTTAGTTCTTTCAGCGCTTCATCAGTCAGTAGCTCAACACCTTGAAGCCTTGCATTCACAATATCAAATGCAGCCTTAGCTTCGGCATTTTTATTATAAATAAGGCATGAAATCTTTGAATAGAGATCTGTCCCTGTCAACTTCTCCAAAAGAGAAGCTTTATCATTTTGATCTGCCTTGAGGAAAGTAGAAAAGTCATTTTGCGCCAAAAGGACCGAACGAGTGAACTGTTCGAATGTAAGTCCTATCAATTCAATAATACGATCCTGAAGTTCCGAACGCGTTCCCTGTTCTTCTTTATCTGTGTCAAGATTGACTAAAGTTGTTCGCGGATTCTGCAGACGGCCGTTTTCTTTATCACGAGCACGAGTGACAGACCAACGAGCACGATAGCGATGAGCATTCAAAGCGATAAAATCTGTCTCGGCATATCCTGAAGCTGTTCCTCTACGAAGCAAAAATCTTGGATCGCCCTGCATAAGTGTATCGGAATCAACATCCTGAAGGCGCACATTACTCTCCTTTGCCTGATCTGTTCGAGGTGTTCGTGCAAACAAAGCCAAACACAATGCATCCAACAAAGTTGATTTTCCTGCACCTGTCGGTCCGCTGATTGCAAATATTCCGGCAGAAAGCAAAGGTTCCTGTGTGAAATCTATAGCAAATTCGCCTTCCAATGAGGCCAGATTTTTTCCTCTGATAGCTAATATTTTCATGACATCACCTCCCGCATTACTTCATTAAACAATCCTTCGATCTCTTGAGGCAAGTCGCCTTTGTAGCGACAAGCGAAAGCGTGACGCAACATTTCTAGAGGATTTATCTTCTGCAAGTCGTCCGACGACAAGGCTAATTCAGCCTTTTCTTCTTTGGCCAGATAAAAAGGAACTATAGCAGTCAGACGTGCAGCTTTGTTCACAAGTACTTCTTCCACCCGATGACGAAAAGATGGAGCAGGTTCTGTCAACAATACTTGTACTTCAACATAAGGCCACCGACTTTTATCTACATTTTCTAGAGCTTCAGGCAACTCCGACAATTTACTTAATACTTTTTCGGGTTCTTCTGGTACGATCGGAATGCATTGTAATGGAGCCATCAATGGCACAAGTAATGATTCAGCGCTCACAAGTTTTCCATCTTGAACAGTCACTTCAACAACCTGATGATGATAACCTTTTTCTGTAAATGACATCGGAAGTGGACTGCCCGCATAACGAACATCAGTGCGTTCGCCAACAGACTGTGCTCGATGAATATGACCAAGAGCCGTATATACAATATTCTTATTAAAAACATCTGCATTTATGGACTCCAAACCACCGGCAATAATTCGTTCACTGCGATCATCATCCGACAACTCAGCGCCTGTCGCATGCAAATGACCCATAGCAACTATTGCTTCATCCGTATTCTTTTTAGTTAAAGCATATTCAAAGATCTGATTGTACATTCGCGAAACTCCAGCAACATATGAATCTTCGCCTTCCGACTTCATAGAGGGATAATCGCCTTGTCTCAGATAAGGGACTGCAAGACAAAGAGCCTCTTTATCACCTTGCGCATTATACAACGGAACTATCAAACGATCAAAATCGATTAAACCATCATCCGTTCGCCTAATCATTCCGACAATAGTCGTGTTCAACTCTTCCAACAAAGGTTCAGGTGCTTCCAAACGCGCAGCCGAATCATGATTGCCTGCAATAATCACAATCTGCAAATGTGGATTCCGACGATTGCACTCTTTCAGAAACCGAAAAAAACGACGTTGTGAAGCAGCCGAAGGATTGGCGACATCAAACACATCCCCCGCAATTAAGAGTACGTCTATTTGTCTGTCAACAAGCACATTTGTCAACCACGACAAGAAAGCCTCTTGCTCCTCATCGCGATCATAGCCAAAAAATGTCTGGCCCAAATGCCAATCTGCCGTATGTATTATCTTCAATGACATCATAACAAAGGCTAACATCATAATAATGTCAGCCTTTTCTTATATTAAGTTATTATGTTATTACTTATTGCCCGAAGAGTAGTTCTTATTCAAGATCTCCAAAATTTCACTTGTAATATCATAAGACTTACCTGCGGTCAGAATATTATCACCCATCGTGTTACTGAAAATAATCTGGTAGCCCTTTGTCTTATTATAAATATTCAACTGAGCAACAATCGTATCACGCAACTGCTCATTGAGTCTCTGCTGTTCAGCAGCCAATTCATTTTGCAAATTGTTATAACGAGCTTCCAAATCTTGTTTCTTTTTCATTAAACGGTTGTTCTCTTGTTCAGCTCTTTCATTCGTTAAGAAAGCATTATTCTGAAGTTTACGTTGAAAATCAGCAGCCTCGCCTTGTAAAGTATTCATTTCCTGGTTGATGCTTGCCCTGTAATCTTCTTGTTTCTTGACAATTCTCTCATTCAAATCCTTAGCAAAATTGTAGTTCTGTAACAATGAATCCACATTGACATAAGCAATTGGGAGCATTTTTGTCGTATCATTAGATGCGAAAGCCGGTGAAGCCGACGATTGTTTCTTGTTAGAGAACTGTAAAATAAACAAAATGATCACCGCCACCGCTAGTACACCATTGATAACGTAGTTTATGTTCTTCATAAAGTGAAATTATTTATTATTATTTATTTCTACTATTTTGTCATACAGATTCTTATGTTCACTGTCTTCTTTCATCAGCGTCTTTGCACAATGAATGCCTTTGGCACGCAAAGCAGCATTTCCTTCGATATGCATACTAGGAAAGCGCCCGCCCTTCTTCAGAAGTATCTTTACACTCATCAGAACCACGCAGATAAAAAGAATTATAACCGTTAAAACAAACGTCGTAAACATTTTCTCCATATATTTGTGGACGCAAATATAAGGGTTTAAGTGATTAAAAAGTATTTTTTCAGTATTTAATTCTACTTTTTTTCATTTTTCACTTTTAAAGAGGCGGAAGATTTAACGAATACGTAGTATCTATAATATATTGTAACATTATGAAGATTACAGAATTAGAACCTAAAATTGTTTGGAAGTACTTCCAGCAAATTACACAAGTACCTCGTCCTTCAAAAAAGGAAGAGAAGATGATTGAATTTTTAGAATCATTCGCCAAGGAGAATAAGATAGCTTTCAAGAGAGATGCTATCGGCAATGTATTGATGTCGAAGCCAGCAACTCCAGGAAAAGAAAATCTGCAAAAGGTTGTCCTTCAGTCACACATGGATATGGTTTGTGAAAAGAATGGCAACGTTGTTCATGATTTCGAAAAAGATCCAATAGAAACAATTGTCGATGAAAAATGGGTACGTGCCAATGGTACGACTCTTGGTGCAGATAATGGTATCGGAGTTGCTGCTGAATTAGCAATCCTCGCTTCAGATAACATCGAACATGGTCCATTGGAATGCTTGTTCACAGAAGATGAAGAAACAGGAATGAGTGGAGCCAACTTCATTAAAGAAGGCTTCATGACAGCAAACATCCTAATCAATCTCGACAGCGAAGACGAAGGACAAATCTTTATGGGTTGTGCAGGTGGCATGGACACAACAGCTGTATTTCATTATGATGCACGCGAAACTAACCCAAAGATGCAATATTTCAAAATCGAAATCAACGGTCTTTACGGCGGTCATTCCGGAGGTGATATTCATAAAGGAATGGGTTGTGCCAACAAGATTCTGACTCGTTTCTTATATCTGCTGGGTGAAAAAATTGATTTTGCTCTCTGTTCTATCCACGGTGGAAACTTACGTAATGCCATTGCCCGTGAAGCAGATACAATAATTGGAATCTATCCGGAAGACAAAGAGACTGTTCGTGTTATGCTGAACAGCTTCGCTGCCGACATAGAAAATGAATTGAAGAAAGTTGATCCGAAGGTACAAATCACCATGCAGTCAACCGAACGCCCAGCGTTTGCCATTGACCGGAGCACCGCTGAAAAACTCATCCAAGCTCTACATGCATGTCCTCACGGAGTCATTGGCATGAGCCATGATATGGAAGGATTGGTTGAAACCTCAACGAACCTGGCTTCTGTTAAAATGACTGACAATAATACCATCACTGTTGGTACAAGTCAAAGAAGTTCTATAGATTCTTGCAAGATAATGATTGCCAATCAGGTAGCTTCTGTATTCCAACTAGCTGGAGCATGTGTTGCTCACAGCGATGGATATCCAGGATGGGCTCCTAATCCTAATTCAAAAATCTTGAAAGTAGCAATGGAAACTTACAAGAATCTGTTCCACAAAGATGCATTAGTTATGGCTATTCATGCCGGTCTGGAATGTGGTTTATTCTTGGAAAAATATCCACAGCTGGACATGATTTCTTTTGGTCCGACGCTGCGTGATGTTCATACACCAAGCGAACGCATAGAAATTGATACAGTTGGCATGTGGTGGAGTCATTTACTGGAATTACTAAAGAATATTCCTGCAAAATAAAACAAATCGTCACAAGCTACGTTATAAAAGAGGAAGAGCATCATAAAAGGTGCTTTCCCTCTTTTTTAATATAGAACATGATGAAAAGATTAATCACTCCCATACTTATCCTATTTGTTATTGCACTTCAATTCATTTCATGCGAAGGATTGGACGAAGATTATGCTACAAATCCAAATCTGAGGCTCAGTTTTTCAGTCGATACGCTTTCGTTTGATACAGTGTTTACAAATATAGGCTCAGCTACAAAATCATTCATGATTTATAACCACAACGACAAGCCATTGCTTATCAGTAATATTTTGCTTGCCAGCGATGGAGAAACCGGATTCCGCATCAATGTAGATGGACATAAAGGAACCAGTTTCAACGACATCAGAATCGGTGCAAACGACAGTTTGTATGTTTTAGCAGAAGTGACTGTCAATCCGAATAAAGAAAATGAACCATTATTAGTGAGCGATTCCATTTTGTTTACGTTAAACGGTATCAAACAAGTGGTTCGCATGGAAGCCTATGGACAAAATGTAAATTTACTCAAGGGAGGCATCACGCTGATGCACGATACGACTTTCACTGCAGACAGACCTTTTTTGATTTATGATAGTCTGGTTGTTGCCGAAGGAGCAACTTTACACATTACTCCCGGCGCCACATTATATATGCACAATAAAGCAAATATCATCAATTATGGAACGATAATAGCGAATGGCACTTTAGAAAAGCCGATCGTCTTTCGAGGGGATAGGCTCGACTTTATTTTGAATGACGTACTTCCTTACGACCGAACTCCTTCACAATGGGGTGGTATTTATTTCCGAAAGGAAAGCTTCAATAATGAAATGGATCATGTGATTGTCAGAAACGGGACAACAGGATTGACTTTTGAAACTTCTTCAACAGAACAGCCCAAACTTAAAATGCACAATTCGCAAATCACCAATATGGGCAAGAGTCTTCTGAGCGCTTTCAACTGCCATATCGAAGTTGACAACAGTGAGTTGAGCAATGCAGGCGAAGGTGTGACGAACCTCATCGGAGGCAAATATTCATTTATTCATTGCACAATAGTTAATTACATGGCATTAACGCCGAGAAGCGGTTCGTATCCATGTTTGACAATTTCAAATAATGCCAACAGTCAGACTTTTCCTCTTGATGCTACATTTGCCAACTGTATCATTGATGGCAGTTTTTCATCCGGTAAAACCGATTATCAAGGAGAAATGCTTCTTTCAATCAAGGAGGGCACCACATTCAACTATCTGTTCAATCACTGTGTAATCAAATCAAAAGGAACTGCCGGCGAACATTATACTGACGTCATTTTTACTGATGTCAGTCCGTCATACAAGCTCACTGGCGGTGAGAAAAACAAATACTGTTTTGACTTCCGCCCCGATTCAGTCACGACTATTGGTGTTGGCAAAGCGGATATAACCATTTCAAAAAGTTATCCAACAGATCGTTACGGCGTTGACAGATTAACGAACAATGCTCCATCTATCGGTGCTTACGAATTTGTGGAACAAAAAAATAACTAATCATTTTATTTACATGCGGCCATTCTTAACTATTACATTTTTCATTTTTATGCTGTTGCCAACGCAATTATCGGCTCAGCAATCCTTTCGTATTATGACTTATAATGTTGAGAATCTATTTGATACGGAAGATGATTCATTAAAAGACGACAATGAATTTCTTTCTACAGGTACTCGTCGCTGGACGCCCGGACGTTATTATCATAAAACACAACAGATTGCCAAAGTCATTACGGCAGCCGGAGAATGGGATACACCGGCTTTAGTGGGTTTGTGCGAAGTTGAGAACGATTCTGTTCTACATCACCTTCTACAACACACACAACTTCGACAGCAACACTATCGCTACAGTATGACACATGGACAAGATATGCGTGGCATCAACGTAGCTTTGTTGTATCAACGAGATAAATTCGGATACTTGGGGCATGAAGAACATCCTGTCAAATTTAGTCGCAATGCACACAAACAGACACGTAACATTCTGCATACATGGGGAAAAGTAGTAAACGGACAGATATTAGATGTCTTTGTCTGTCATTTTCCATCGCGTTATGGAGGAGAAAAAGAAAGTGAAACGGATCGAACCGATGCAGCCCGTACCTTGCGTCAGCTATGCGATTCGTTGCAGACAGTGAGAGACAAACTGCAGATAATCATTATGGGCGATTTCAACGATACATACGAGAATGTCAGCATTTCAAAAATACTGAACGCAGTGCCAATCCAAGCAATTCGGTCGGACGTACAGATTACTTCCGATGCACTTTTCTGCCTCATTCCTGAAAAAAGCGATCAAGTCAAGGGCAGCCACAAATTCCAAGGCGAATGGAGTTGCATCGATCAGATTATTGTTTCAGCAAACTTAACTTCACATCAGTCGTCCATGCATCTTTCAAATTATTTTTGCAAGATTTTCAGTCCCTCATTTTTACTTACAGACGATAAAACTTGGCGAGGGAAACGCCCGTTTCGAAGTTTCTACGGATATAAATACGAAGGTGGATATAGCGATCACTTGCCCATAATTGCAGAGTTTTATATATCTTTGCCGAACGAAATTAAAGATTAGATATGCAATTTAAACTATTTATTATAGGATGCTGTTTTGCAGCATCTCTCTCACTTTCATCCCAAAGCATTGACGCCCAACAAATACGCCAGCCATTTGATTTTCCAATTCTGCTGAGTGGAAATTTCGGTGAACTACGCTCCACACATTTTCATACCGGAATAGATTTTAAGACGCAAGGTGTTCAAGGTCAATCTATTCACGCTCCTGAAGAAGGTTACATCTCTCATATTACAGTCAGTGCCTTTGCCTACGGATATTCACTTTCCATGACTCATTCCAACGGCCTCACCACTTTCTACGGCCACCTGAGCCGTTTTGCTCCGAAGATTGCACAGTTCGTCAAAGAACAACAATATAAACAAGAGCGTTACGACCTTGATATGTCGGTTCTACCCAATTTGCTCACTTTTGGCAAAGGCGATATTATTGCTTATAGTGGGAACAGCGGCAGTTCTGCTGGCCCACATCTTCATTTTGAAGTACATGATACACAGACTGATAATTTTCTTGATCCAATAGAATTTTTCAAATCTGAAGTTGAAGACTCGCGCTCTCCACGCATCACCGGCGTTATGATTTGCCCAATGCCCGGACGAGGAGCCGTAAACGGTAACGATAAGAAAATCATGCTTCGTGTAACAACTGCTGCAAACGGGCAAACTACTTTGGTTGGAAAAATCGAAGCTTGGGGTGAGATCGGTCTGGGAATCAGAGCCTACGACTTCATGGATAAGACAAGCAACATCTACGGTGTAAAAGATGTCACACTCCGACTGGAAAACAATGTGATATATCATAGTCGCATCAATCAGTTCGCATTACGTGAAGCCCACTATCTGAAAAGTTTCGTTGATTATGAAGAATTACGTACACGCGGACTATATTACATGCGAAGTTTCGTGCAACCCGGAAATATGATGCCTGGCATAGAAAGCCGCAACAGAGGCATCATCAACATCAACGAACAGAAAATATATAATCTGACTTACACGCTTTCTGACACTTTCGGGAACACAACCAATCTGAGTATCCGTATTGAAGGCAGACCTCAAACCATCACTCAACCGGTAAACAAAGGAACTTTGTTACATTGGAACACTGACAACAGAGTTGAGCAAGGCGATTGTCAACTGTTCATTCCAAAAGGCAATTTATACGATGACTTCTATTTCCAAAGCGAAGAAAAGCAAGTCAGCGGCGCCATTGCTCCTACTTATGTGCTACACAACACTTTAGTGCCGATTCATAAAAGTGCCCGTCTCTTTATCAGAATGCCGAAAGATAAAGATTCGACGGCAAACGTGGGAAAATATGGAATTGTACGCGTTGTAGGAAAAGGAGGTGCATGGATTCCAAGTACATACAATAATGGCTGGATAGAAGCTGATATAAAAGAATTCGGGAACTACAGTGTTCGTACAGATACAACGAAGCCAACCATAACACCCTTGTATGTCAACGCTTGGGGAAGCAGGAAGGAGATTTCGTTCAGACTGTCGGACAATCTGAGTGGCATACAAAGCTATCGTGGTGAGATCGACGGCAGATATGCTTTGTTCGAAATTAATAGACAGTCCGTCATCAGCTACATTTTCGACAAAGAAAGATTGCAGCGCGGACAGCATGTTGTTAAAATTACTGCGACCGATTTTGCCGGAAACAGTGCCACTTTCGTTCGTCCTTTTTATTGGTAATTGCGTATGAAACATGGCCGATTCATAACAGCACTATTCGCAAGTTTCCTGTTTTCGTGTACATCGGAGGCAGCGAATCCGGTCATTGTGCCGACTGTAGTTCAGGAACTGCAACAGAAAAATTTCGCAAGCATCATTCCGGGGAACTACAGTGGAATCACGCGCATCTCAAATAATCGCTATGCCGTTGTTGATGATAAATCAGCTTCCGACGGCTTCTACTTTTTTGATATTCAAACAGATTCTATCAGTGGAGAAATCCAGTCTGCCACAATGAGCGAACTCATTACGAACGGAAATACGAATCGCGATAGCGAAGGCATTGTCTATGTGCCTTCATCGAACACGCTGTTTATCAGTGGAGAAGCCGACAAAAGAATTTTGGAATATAATATGGATGGCTCATTGACCGGACGAGAGTTGCAGATTCCCAAAATATACAGTTCAGCATTGCCTAATTCAAACTTCGAAGCTCTGGCATACAATCCAAAAACGCATCTGTTCTGGACGACAACCGAAAGCACGCTTCCGACAGACGGCGAACAGTCATCTTCCGTGAATGGTGTAAAGAACAAGCTACGAATCCAAAGTTTTGATGAAAACATGCAGCCTGTTCACCAATATGCCTATCTGATGGATGCGCCGGTTTCAACCAAGAATTCTTCGCCATACGCAATGGGTGTCAGTGAGATAACTGCTTTAGACGATGGACAATTGATCGTACTTGAAAGAGAGTTTGTTATTCCTCCGTCGAAAATCGGTGCTTACGTAAATTGTAAATTATACGTTATCCATCCCGATGAAGGCGAACAACTGAAGGACGAAGAACCTCTGAATGACTCGTCACCTTTCTTAAAGAAAACAGAACTTTGCCAATTCAAAACGAGCTTGACATTGACCAAAAATCAAATAGCCAACTACGAAGGAATGTGCTTGGGTACGACACTCACAAATGGCAATCAGAGCCTCCTTCTCGTCAGCGACTCTCAAAATCACTACGCAGGCGTCTTGAAGGATTGGTTTAAAGTCATCATTATCAGCGAGAACGGAACAGTGGCAAAAACATTAGAGTGAAGGCTATTCCAAAATAGCTTTTCTGTTTTGCCAAAAATAAAAAAGAAATAATACACAAGAGAGATTCTTTTTGTACATTTGCTTTTTGTAATAGAAGAAAATTAATAACAAGGAATAGAACAGATATGGAAAATGAAGCATTGTTAGAAAAAGTTAGAGCAAAAGCTCAAACTTGGCTTTCAAACAGTTATGATCCTGAAACGCGTGCGCAAGTACAGGCTTTATTAGACAAGGAAGATCCATCGGAACTGATTGATGCTTTCTATAAAGATCTGGAATTTGGAACAGGCGGTCTGAGAGGAATCATGGGCGTAGGAAGTAACAGAATGAACATCTATACGGTCGGTGCAGCCACACAAGGACTGTCCAACTATCTGAAGGCTGAATTCTCTGATTTGGAACAGATTAAAGTAGTGATTGGACACGATTGCCGCAACAACAGTCGCAAATTCGCCGAGATCTCTGCCGACATATTCACAGCCAACGATATCAAAGTCTATCTCTTTGAAGATCTGCGTCCTACGCCAGAGATGTCGTATGCCATCCGCAAACTAGGCTGTCAAAGTGGCATCATCCTCACCGCTTCACACAATCCTAAAGAATACAACGGCTACAAAGCTTATTGGGACGACGGTGCACAAATGATTGCTCCGCACGACAAGAATACGATTGCCGAAGTCAACAAGATCCGCAACGTCAGTGACATCAAGTTCGCAGGCAAGAAAGAGCTGATTACTATCATTGGCAAAGAGATTGACGAACAATATATCAAGGACTTGACAAAGATTTCTTTGTCTCCCGAAGCCATTGCTCATCATCACGATATGAAGATTGTCTACACGCCTATTCATGGCACTGGCATCAAAGTGATTCCTCCTGCATTGAAAGCATTTGGGTTCACGAATGTCATCCACGTTCCAGAACAGGACGTTATCAGTGGCGATTTTCCAACCGTTGTCTCTCCAAATCCGGAAGAACCCGCAGCTATGGCAATGGCAGTAAGCAAAGCCAAAGAAGTGGATGCCGACATTGTTCTGGCTTCCGATCCTGATGCCGACCGTGTTGGTGCAGCTGTCAAGAACAACGAAGGTGAATGGATTCTACTCAACGGAAATCAGACGGCGCTGCTGTTTGTTTACTATCTCATCACACGCTGGAAAGAACTGGGCAAGATTCAAGGCAAAGAATATATTGTAAAGACCATTGTCACCACCGAGTTGATTCGCACGATTGCTGAAAAGAACGGTGTTGAAGTATACGATGTTTACACCGGTTTCAAATGGATTGCCGACATCATGCGCAAGAACGAAGGCAAGAAAAACTATATCGGTGGCGGTGAAGAGAGCTTCGGATTCCTTTGTGAGGATTTCGTTCGCGATAAAGATTCCGTTTCGGCCTGCTCTATTCTCGCTGAGATTGCTGCATGGGCTAAAGATCAAGGACTGACAATGTATCAGTTGCTGCAAAGGATCTACGTTCAATACGGTTTCTCGAAAGAGAAAGGTGTTTCTGTCGTTCGCAAAGGACGCGAAGGCGCCGAAGAGATTGAAGCGATGATGAAACATTTCCGCGAAAATCCGCTGAAAGATCTGGCAGGTTCGAAAGTGACGCTGTCACGCGATTTTGCCACACTGAAAGCACACGATTATATTGACAACGAAATATTGTCGCTGACTATGCCGACGACTTCCAATGTTCTGCAGTATTTCACCGAAGACGATACGAAAGTATCCATCCGTCCTTCAGGTACAGAACCGAAAATCAAGTTCTATCTTGAAGTTCATTCAAAAGTGAACAGTGTTGAAGAACTGGAGGAAGCAGACAAGGCCGCTACAGAAAAAATCAACAGCATCCGCGCTGAACTAGGAATATAACGACAATTTTTCCTCTAAGTTACAGGCTTCTAAAAAATAGCCCATTAAATATGAGGAAAGTGCTATATTCAAAATCTAATTTATCTTGAAGGATTCAGGTCAGTTTCATTTACTATAAAATATTAGCAAATTTCACTGACCTGATTTTTTCAATTTAATTGATGATTATTAAAGGGAATAGACATGATTCAAACTAATATTTAGCCGGATTATATTTTCGCCATACTGGACACAAAGATATCCTACGGATATTTCGACTTATAAAAGTATAATCTATAATGATTCTATGAAGTTTTCTTATTTAGCTAGAAATATAATATGCCACTGTCCTCCTTGCTGATATGGCAGCGGATAAATTTCTTGTCTTCAACCGCAGCGATCACTTTCGATACACGCGAATTCGAAAGCCCGATGTACTCGCTGATTGTTCCTGCTGATTTATAGCAAAAGATGCTGGCAATAACCGGAATAGTGCAAGCTTCTTTCGTTTTTCTGATCAGTTCCAGATAGTCATTAATCTGGTTTGCTTTCACATAGCCGCGAATATAATCGGCAGCTTCAGGATAATCCGAACTGTCAGCAAACGAATCGCTCTGTAATTCAATCTGCTCTTCGAAGAGCGACTTCAATACGATTGCGCCGGCACCGGCCTTCTCGAACTCCTTATTCTTTTCCAATGTCATCAGTATTCGTTGCCATGCCCATCAATCCGCATCTGTACATGCGTCATGGCTTCGAGGCTTTTATACTTCAATAAGGCACAGCATTCTGTCATTCGCGATTGACGTAGGCAAAGATACGATGGCGACAAGGTGTCGCTGTCCGTTTATGTCCACTTATGTCCGTTTATGTCCTCCAATGTCCTCCAATGTCCTCCAATGCCCGTTTATGTCCACTTATGTCCACTTATGTCCAAATGTACGAATTATTCGTAGCCGGCGGAGCTTTATTCATGTTTGGATTAACGGGAATATTTTTGCTTACAAGTGTCTTTTTTTCAATCAAATGGAACAATCTTCTTTTGAATTTTTCGATGTTGTTGACTGTCGTTTCTCCTCCGGTGGTAATAATGAAATTTCTGAATTCATTCAGTTTGTCATGCAGGTTTTCTGCTGTCAGATCTTTTGCCGGAGCGACAGAGATAGCCGCATCACACCATTCTTTGTCTTCTAAAAAAATATTTAAATCAAAATCAGAGAGGGGGAGAATTCCTCCAGCCTCGCGAACACGCGTACGCGTGTTAGTAGGGAGTGTTTTACTCCCTCCCTCTATTTTATTTTTTTTTTCTTTTCTTTTTAAGACTCTACTTTTCTTTTCTTTACTTTGTGGCATTATTGACGGATTAATCGGGGTTATTGTCGGATTAACCTCTGTTGTTCCCTGCAAAACCATATCGGGTTCTTCTGTATTGTTCTGAGTATCAGTCTTATTGTCGTTATTAAGCATTTCATCACCAGAACCAAGCAACCAAAAATCCACATTCGTAGCATCGAGGTGAAGAGATTTGCCTTTTTCCATCGCATATCTGGTTTGGATGGATTTTGAAGTGATTGCGTTCCTCCTCTCAAACAAATTTTGGTCGAACAGGTCTATTTTCACCATAAAGCGCAGAGCCTCTTCCACCTCTTCGGTAGTCATATTCAGTCGATCAGAGACATCGAAAATGAAATCTTCAGTGGCGATAACATAGTAACTTTGCTTATAGATTTCGCAAAGAAAAAAGATATATAATGATAGTCCATTACATCCAAATTTCTTATTCAATCTACGCATTTTTATATTCGTAAAAAAATTTACATCAAGTCGAAAGTAATCAAGTTCTAATTTGATTGGTCTAGCCATATTAAAATATAATTAAATCATTCTTTAATGGTGCCAGCAATATGCAATATGAACAGTTACTTAACCTCGAAGGCTGAGTAAAAGCTTTTGCACCCATACATGAATGAAGTTGCAATTAAAAATAAAATGATGATTTTTAGAGAGGTGTGGAATGTGTTTTTCCTGTTGAATTGTTTATTTAGTAGAGGTGGTCCAATCGTCTCCTAGCGATTAGTCCCGCTCTACATTGCCCGGTTGGGCTGTGATTACTGTGATTAACAGTTCTATTATCATTACTTTCTGCTTTTTTAATTCATTTTTGTTGAATTATTTCAACATTGCAAAGATACAACATTTCGAAGGCGAAGTCAAGCATTTCGTAATAAATCTTCAATCTAAATCATCAAAAATACTTTATTACTAAATATGAATCAAATATATAATAATAACAACAATATATTTATAAAATACTACATTCAATAGGTATTATCCCCATATATTAAAACAATAACAGGATGTTTCAATAACAACTGTAATAGCCTCATTCCTTCCATACCGAAAAAAGGGACGCCATTTCATTCGGAAGCGCGAACCTCTCCATTCGAAAGAAATTATTTTTCATTCGGAAGAACTGCTTCGCGCATTCGAAAGAACTGTTTAGTGCATTCGAAAGAAACGCTTCTCACCCTCAGACAGCCTGCCGCAGCGGATGCCAAAATATCAAAACTATTAGAACTATTATCATTTTTTATAGACAAGGTTAGAAAGATTATTTCTAATTTTAGCCGTTTTATTAAAATAGAATTGTTATTACCATGAGAGAATTGAAAATGTTTATCGACGGCAAGTTCGTCGAAAATACCTCGGGCAAATGGATCAAGGTATTAAATCCGTCAACTGAAGAAGTTATTTCAATGATGCCGGATGGCACCGCTGAAGATGCAAAGAAAGCTATTGATGCTGCAGCAAAAGCTCAACCGGCTTGGGAAGCTACGCCGGCTATAGAACGTGCAGGATTCCTGAAAAAAATCGCTGCCGGCATCCGCAAACGCGCTGACGAAATTGCAGATATCATCGTACGAGAAGGTGGTAAAACACAGGGCTTGGCAATGGTTGAAACAATCTTTACAGCCGACTATATCGACTACATGTCGGAATGGGCTCGCCGCTACGATGGCGAAATCGTTCAGAGCGACCGCAGAGGTGAGAATATCTTCATCTTCAAACGTCCTATCGGCGTTACTACGGGCATCCTTCCATGGAACTTCCCGTTCTTCCTGATCGCACGTAAAGCTGCCCCGGCTTTGGTTACAGGCAACACGATCGTGCTCAAACCAAGTCAGCTCACTCCTGAAAACGCTTTCGTCTTCGCACAGATCGTTGAAGAAGTAGGTGTTCCGGCTGGCGTATTCAATATCGTCAACGGACGCGGTTCGGTTGTAGGCCACGAATTGGCAGCCAATCCTAAAGTCGGAATGGTCAGCCTCACAGGTAGTGTAGAAGCCGGACAATCAACGATGGAAGCTGCTTCAAAGAACATCACCAAGGTCTCTTTGGAACTCGGTGGAAAAGCTCCGGCTATCGTTATGGCAGATGCAGATCTTGATTTGGCTGCAAAAGCAATCATCGACTCACGTGTGGACAATACCGGTCAGGTTTGCAACAACGCTGAACGCGTCTATGTGGACAAGAAGGTAAAGGATGAATTCACCAAGAAGCTCGTTGCCGGCATGAAAGCTGTCAAAGTGGGCAATCCAAGCGAAATAAAGGATCTGGATATGGGTCCGCTGATCGAAGCAAGAGCTTTGGAATCAGTGCAGGGAAAAGTAAACAACGCCATCAAACAGGGCGCACGCTTGCTGCTGGGCGGTCATCGCATCGGTACAAAGGGCTACTTCTTCGAAGCTACGGTTCTTGATCAGTGCACACAAGACATGGATATCATCAAACAGGAAACATTCGGTCCGGTTATCCCTATCGTTGAATACGACACGATCGATCAGGCTATCGAATGGGCTAACGACAGCGAATATGGTCTGACTTCTTCTGTCTACACCACAAGTCTGGACAATGCCGTCAAAGTGAACCGCAAGTTGAAATTCGGCGAAACGTATATCAACCGCGAGAACTTCGAAGCTATGCAGGGATTCCATGCAGGTTGGCGCAAATCCGGTATCGGTGGCGCCGATGGCAAACATGGTCTGGAAGAATACTTGCAGACTCATGTCGTTTATCTCGACACAAAAGAATAACAGAATTTGTATGATTTAACTCCGGGCACGGATTACGTTCAGATGTGATCCGTGCCTTTTTATGTAAAGAAATGAAACAACAACTTAAACCCATCATGTTTGTCGGAACCTGCTCTGACGCAGGCAAAAGCGTTATCAACACTGCCTTTTGCCGTATTTTCAAGCAAGACGGATACCACCCGGCTCCATTCAAAGCTCAAAACATGTCACTCAACTCCTACTCCACACCCGAAGGTGGCGAGATGGGACGCGCGCAAGTGGTTCAAGCTGAGGCTTGCGGCATCGCACCGCATACCGACATGAATCCCGTTCTGCTGAAACCAACCAACGACATCTACTCTCAGGTTGTGCTCAACGGCCGACCGGTGGGCAACCTCTCAGCCAAAGAATATTTCGGAGCGCAATACGACAAGGAAAAGCTGTTCGAAGAGGCGGTCAAAGCGTTCCGAAGGCTCGAAGCACGCTACAATCCCATCGTCATCGAAGGCGCCGGAAGCATTTCGGAAATCAATTTGCGCGATCGTGACATCACCAACATGCGGATGGCAGTCAAAGCCGGTGCTGCCACATATCTGGTAGCCGACATCGACAGAGGCGGCGTGTTCGGATCGGTCTATGGAACCATCGAACTGCTTACACCCGAAGAAAGGGCTTGCATGAAAGGCATCATCATCAACAAGTTCAGAGGCGATGCCGGTCTGTTCGACGAAGGACGGAGGATGCTGGAGGAGCTTACGCGAATACCGGTCGTCGGCGTCATTCCGTGGTTTCACGATATCAGAATTGAAGAAGAAGACTCGGTTGTTCTCGATACCAAAAACGATTCACATAAGGATGGCAAAATCAATGTAGCAATCGTTTTGCTTAAACGGATGTCGAACTTCACTGATTTTGATGCCATCGAAAGCGACTCACGCTTCAATACATATTACACCGACAACATCGCCGAGCTTGAAAAAGCGGATATCATCATCCTGCCCGGTACCAAAAACACGCTCTCCGACTTGCAGGGAATACGCGCCAACGGCATTGCCAATGCCATTGTCCATGCTTACAAGAACGGGAAAAAAGTAATTGGGATATGCGGCGGCTATCAGATGATGGGCGCGCGACTGGAAGACCCGAAAGCACAAGAGAGCAGTCTGCCCGCTGCTCCGGGACTCGGACTGCTTCCGCAATACACCATCATCGAAGATGAAAAAGTAACACAGCAAAGTGAGTTCCGGTTCCTGCATCCGGCTGATCCGCAGAAAGAAAAATCAAACGAACCCAACTGTCGGGGATATGAGATCCATATGGGAAGGACCTTTATCAACGACAATGTTAAGGAATCCCCTGTCAATTATCTAGAGAACGGACGTACAGAAGGTTTTTGGATGAACGAACGCTGCTGGGGAACCTACATGCATGGTATATTGGATAATGCGAGTGTACGAAATGCTTTAGCTAAAGGATTCAACAAACAATGTAATACCCATTTTAATTATGCAGCATTTAAGGAAGAACAATATGATAGACTCGCTAATCTAGTCAGAGCACATATTGATATGAAACAGATATACAATCAGTTAGCCATTAATGAATGTGATTAAGCTGAACGACAGCGTCCAAATTAACGCACACTGTAGCTCCAATCTGTTCCAAATAAAGGACTAAGTGATGTTTCTTTATTTTTTTAATTTTACCTGAGACATGCTTCATGGCTCCGCAAAGAATTTCAACCTCTTCGCCCGGACAAAGCGGATGATTAGACGCCTGGGCAAGGAATTCCTGGATTGCATCAATCTCTGACTGACGGACAATAGCTGGTTTGCCATCGTAATAAACAATACGAATCACACCATACACACGCAATAGTTCACGCAAAATAGCATCTGTACAATAAACAAATATATAGGAATTGAATAATGGAACATCAACTAATTTTACCCGGTCCGACCAGACTCGCGGACAACGATGCAAAGGAAGCCAGCACTTCACTTCTAAGGCTTTGATTCGATTTTCGACCTGCTTCTCAGCACGTGGAGCCGTATAAAGCACATACCAGTTTGTATCGTCAATTTTTACCATGTAATTTTTTCAGATTGTTTTATCGGAGCAAAGATATAAATAATTACATTTGTGCGGAGTAAAATATTAATTTAATGCTGACATAGATGAGCGATTATGACAAATACTCAAGAGAGGAACTGATTCAAGAAATCTATCGTCTTAAAGAAGATCATCAGAAATATGAGGATCTTCACCCTGATATGGATATTTTACTCGGTAAGATGATTTCCATACGTCAAAGCGTTTCTGATGCATTGGCAATGTTGGTGAACACCAATGTCGAGATTGTCAACAACGCACTGAAAAACATCTTGGATTATTTTCATGCCGACCGCACTTATATTGCCATTTATGATGAAGAAAATCAAATCATAGATTTTGTTCATGAAGTGACCGGAAAAGATATCAGCAAACTTCGTGTCGGAGAGTTCCAACGACTGCCTTTCGCTACATTTCCCGAATGGACAAGAAGGGTGCGCCAAGGCGAAACGGTTGTCGTCGACGACACCGCTCTGATCCCCGAAAGCGAAACAACGGAAAAAACCATCTTGCAAAGACGCGGAATACTTTCAACATTAGTGATGCCGGTGTTCAAAAGGGGAAAAGCAATCGGATTTATCGGATTGGACATGGCCATCCAAAAGCATCAATGGAGTTTCATTGAAAAAGAGAGCCTCAAAATTCTAGCTGATATCGTTGCTATCGCTATTGAACAGGAACGAACCAAACTGCTCTTCAAAAGTTCTTCGGAAGAATTGCTTAAGAGTGAAGCCAAATTCAGAATCATCTTCGACAAACTGCCTTTGGGAATAGAACTGTTTGACGAAAACGGGAAAATGCTAAGTGACAACAATGCCGACTTGGAAATCTTCGGCGTCAAGCAGGAGGACTTGGTCGGATTAAGCCTTTTTGACAGCCCTATCATCCCAGACCGGTTTAAAACGAAATTGCGCGAGGGAGAAGAAGTAGACTGCATGCTGGAATATGATTTTGACAAAGTTCATAGCAACAACTATTACAAAAGCGATATCCGAAAAGGAATAAAGCATCTGCATACAAATGTGCTCCCTTTGAAAAACGACACAAAAGTTTTTGGCTATATCGCGCTGATTGCCGACGAAACGCAGAACTTCATCAACAATGAGAATTTAAAATACAGTCTAGCAAAACTTAAAACGGCAGTCAGCACCGGTAATTCCTTCATTTGGGAGTTAGATATCGAAAAAGATACTGTAAAAATAGATACACTTCTTGAAGACAAAGGAACAGACAGTGAAAACATCAATTTTGTCAAACATCATCAGGTATCAAACCTCCAAGAATACCTCAATACTATCCATACTGACGACAGATCTTTTATGAAAAAACGAATTGATGAACTAATCAATGGTAAAAACGACCGTTTTGTAGCCAGCTATCGACGGATTCTCTCCGGGAAACTATTCTGGTTACATGCAATTGTCAACGCTTATAGCTTTGACGAAAAAGGATTACCAAACAAAATTATCGGTTATACTACCGATGTTACTCAACAACGCGAACAAGAGGATGAACTGTTACGCGTTAAAGAAGCTGACAAGATGAAATCAGCTTTCTTAGCCAGTATGAGTCATGAAATAAGGACTCCTCTAAATTCTATCGTTGGTTTCACAGATATCGTTGCAGAAACCGAAGAAAAAAAAGAACGCGACAATTATCTGAACATCATCCATAAAAACACAAATCTGCTGCTGAGCCTCATCGACGACATCCTCGATTTCTCCAAGATCGAAGCGGGAACGTTCAAATACCAGATGGAGAAAACAAACATAAAGGATATCTGCGACGAACTGTACATGTCGAACAAGATAAAGATGAAGCCCGAGGTTAAACTGATCTACGACACCGGTCTACCTCCGATCATTCTTAATACCGATCCGCAAAGAATCATGCAAGTAATCGGCAACTTCATCAACAACGCCATCAAATTCACAGAAGAAGGATATATCATGATGGATTATCATGAAAAGGACGACATGCTATGGATGGGAATCACAGATACAGGCATCGGAATTGCTGAAGAAGACCAAAAACGCATCTTCCAACGTTTTGTCAAAATAAATGATTTTGCACAAGGCACAGGATTGGGCTTGGCAATCTGCAAAACAATCATTGAAACATTGGGCGGTCAAATTGGCGTAGAATCAGAGAAAGGCAAAGGTTCAACATTCTGGTTCACTCTGCCAATAATGAAAACTTTATGAATCCATAGCATACACTGACAAAATATTCTCAATAACCTTTTCATAAATCAAAGATATAATTTCTATCTTTGAACTCTATTCAATATTCGTAAAAAACAAGATATTTCAAATGATATGAATTCAGATAAAAACCTTTCATCTAAAGATCAAAAAGAGCTAGAGCATCTCAATTCTTTAAGAAAATGTATCAATCAAGTATTAAACTTATTGCAAGAGTTTAATGATGAATCTATCGACCGTGCATTACTAAAAATATTATCTTTCTACCATGTGGATAGAGTCTATATCGGTATTTTTGACCATAAGAATCATCTTATGGACTTCACGCATGAAGTAACGAATAAAGGAATCGTTTCGAAACGTGAAGACTTGCTCCGAAAGTTGCCAATCAACGATTTTCCATGGTGGTCTGAAAAGATTGGCAATTCAGAAAGCATCATTATTCCTAACACAAAAACCATGGATGCAGATGCATATAAAGAACAAAAATTATTACTTGCCCAGGAGATAGCATCTACCTTTTGCGTTCCTATTTTACTAAAAGATCAAGTAATCGGCTGTCTGGGTCTGGACAGCGTAAAAAACATACGGAACTGGTCTGCTTTTGATTTGGAAAATCTTAAAATCTTTGCAGACATTATTGCAACTTCAATAGAGAGCGAACGAATCCTGTTACAAATAGGCGACACCGACCAAAAACTGCTGATGAGCGAAATTAAATTCCGAATTGTATTTGAGCAGTTGCCTTTAGGCGTAGAGTTGTATGATGAAAATGGCACATTACTAAACGTCAACGACGCCGATACAAAAATATTCGGTACCAAACGTGAAGAAATAATTGGCATCAATGCATTTAATAATCCAGCCATTGATGATGCCATTAGGCAATCATTCTTAGATGGCAAAGAATCTGAGTTTTTTATCGACTATGACTTTGATAGAATCAAACAAGCAGCATATTACAAAAGCAGGATCAAAGCAGGTATCAAACATTTAAAGATAAAAGTACTTTCACTTAAAAATTCAAATGATAAGATATTTGGTTATATCGTATTAATCTCTGACGAAACTGAAATAATCAACAAAAACGAAAACTTAAAATACAATCTAGCCAGATTAAAGGTTGCCGTCAGTACCGGGAATGCCTTTATTTGGGAATATGATGTCGAAAAAGATACAGTACGAATAGACACTTTCTTAAGCCAAAAGGGAACAGACAGCAAAAATGTAGAATTCATAAAGAACCATCAAGTTTTAAATCTTAACGATTATCTTCAGACACTCCATCCTGAAGATAAAGATATGGTAACCAATAATTTTTACAAAATAATCAATGGAGAAATAAATTCCTATGTGGCAGATTACAGGCGAATTCTTAGTGGAAAATTATTTTGGTTTCATTCTATAGTAAATGCTTTTAGTTACAATTCCATGGGGAAACCCAATAGAATCATTAGTTACACGACCGATATCACAGAGCAAAGAGCACAACAGGATGAATTACTGCGTATTAAAGAAGCTGACAAGATGAAATCTGCATTTCTAGCAAGCATGAGCCACGAAATCAGAACTCCTTTGAATTCAATCGTTGGTTTTTCTGATATCGTAGCAGACACCGACGATAATGACGAACGCAAACAGTATTTGAACATTATACACCAAAATACCCAGTTACTCTTGAATTTAATCGATGATATACTCGATTTTTCCAAAATTGAGGCAGGGACATTCAAATATCAACTGTGCAAAACAAATATAAAAGATATTTGCGATGAATTATACATGTCGAATATCATAAAAATGAAACCGAAAGTCCAACTTTCCTACAATAAAGACTTACCAGCAATTTTTATTCAAACCGATCCTCAAAGAATCATGCAAGTGATTGGAAATTTTATTAACAATGCCATTAAATTCACCCAACAAGGTTATATCAAGCTCGAATATAAACAATTTGATAATAATCTTTGGATTGGAGTCAGTGATACGGGTATCGGTATTGCAGAAAAAGATCAAGAACGTATATTCCGACGTTTTGTAAAGGTTAATGACTTTGCACAAGGCACTGGATTAGGGTTGGCTATATGTAAAACAATTATTGAAACATTAGGAGGATGTATCGGCGTAAAATCTAAAGAAGGGGAAGGTTCGACGTTTTGGTTTACACTTCCTATAAATAAAGACATATGATTTTTTTACATTTTTCTGTCATTCGCCTCGAAATTAATTTATTACATTTGCAAATGATAATCCAATTTTATGATGGACAAATACAATAATTTTTCCAAAGATGATTTTATCCGTGAAATAGACAGATTAAACCACCAAATAGATGCAATCACAAAAGTTAACCCAGATGAGAGTCTTTTGCTTAAAAACATGATTTCTCTCAGGCAAAGTATCACAGATGTATTAAGCATACTAATCAATACGGATTCTCAAATTGTTGACGAAGCTTTATTGAGAATACTTGATTTCTTTCATGCCGATCGTGTTTATATTGCTATCTATGACGAACTAGACCAAATGATCGATTTCACGCATGAAGTAACGACTGAAGGCATCACTTCTAAACGAGAAGAATTACTACGACGAATTCCCATAAAAGATTTTCCCTGGTGGACAAAAAATGTAATAGAAAAAGAAGAACTTATTGTTGACGACGTCAACGCTATGCCCAAAGAAGCTGCTTTAGAAAAAAAAATACTTGAAGCCCAAGACATAAAATCTCTATTAATCATGCCTGTATATAGAGATCAAAAAGTTATAGGCTACATAGGCTTGGATTCAGTAAAAAAGAAACGTCACTGGACAATACTGGATAAAGAAAATTTAAAAATTCATTCCGATATCATTTCTATAGCTGTCGAACATGAACGGACCCGCTTCATTATGGACAACTCATCAGAGATGTTACTTAAAAGTGAAGCTAAATTCCGACTTATCTTCGAAAAATTGTCTTCCGGACTGGAGTTATATAACGAAAAAGGAGATTTATTGGATACAAATGAAGCAGACAAAATAATCTTCGGAATGGAAAAGAAACAACTCCAAAACATCAACTTGTTTAAAAATCCACATCTCCAACCTAATTATGCAGCTTTACTGAAAAAAGGAGAAAGCGTTACTCTCTCCATAGATTATGATTTTGGCGTCATTAATGACAAAGGTTATTACAAAACGACAATCGAAGACGGAATCAAACATCTGGAAATACAAATTCTTCCAATAAAAGATGCTCAAGAAAAGATTTACGGATATATCTGCATGGTTTCAGATAAGACTGATAATTTTCATAAAAGAGAAGAACTGGAATATAATTTGACCAAACTGAAGGCAGCCGTCAGTACGGGTAATTCCTTTGTTTGGGAATATGATATTACAACAGACAAATTCTCAATAGACAAAAGACTTAGCGACAGTGAAACAGATAGTCCAAATATAAAACTCATCAAACAAAATGCATTTTCTAATTTAAAAGATTGCCTTAACAGAATACATCCTGACGATATGAATGGTGTATATGACAAAATAATGCGCCTTCTCAACGGAGAAATCGACAATTACGTGTCAACATATAGAATTAATATTCAAGAGAAAACATTCTGGCTCACCTCTGATGTTCGTGCATTCAGTTTTAACAGCGACGGCACACCCAACAAAATCATCAGTTATACAACCGATGTTACAGAATATAGAGAAAACGAAAATGAATTGGTTCGGGTTAAAGAGGCCGACAAACTCAAATCGGCATTTTTAGCCAGTATGAGTCATGAAATCCGTACACCGCTGAATGCAATCATCGGTTTTGTTGACATTGTATCCGAAACATCAGACCCTTCTGAAAGAAACGAATATTTATCGATCATTCATAAAAACACAAATCTCCTTCTGCATCTTATTGATGATATTTTGGACTTTTCAAAAATTGAGGCAGGCACATTCAAATATCGCAATAGTAAAACCGACATCAAGGAAATTTGCGGAGAAATATATACTTCCAATTATTCAAAAATGCAACCAGGCATAAAACTGTTATACAACCAAGATTCGCCTTCAATCATTATTGAAACTGACCCAAGTCGCGTCTTGCAAGTCATATCAAACTTTATCAATAATGCTGTAAAATTCACGTCAGAAGGAAGCATAACGATTAAATACGAACAAAGAGATAACAATTTGTGGGTTGCCGTTAAAGACACCGGAATAGGCATCAACGGAAAAGATCAGGAAAGAATATTCGAACGGTTTGTAAAACTAAATGACTTCAAACAGGGGACAGGTTTAGGTCTTGCCATCAGCAAAACAATCATTGAAGATCTGGGTGGTCAGATAGGAGTCGATTCAAAACTGGGTGAAGGGTCAACTTTCTGGTTCACACTGCCGCTGAATAAAAATAAAAAATAACGGATTATATTACCGGATATAATTATCCCGAATATCGTTGTCTGATTTTGTACAATAATATTCGGGATAAATTTTAATAATATAACATTTGGTCATCACTTACCTTTGTCGTTCACTGAGAATGAATAAGGGAAGTCAGCAGCATTGATTCCACGCTGCTTGTTCGGTTTGCTTCCCATGACCACATTCATCGTGCCGCCCTTCAGCATCTCGAAATGATCGAGATAATTCTTGGTGTAAGGCTTTCCGTTGAGTGCAGCCGACTGGATATAAATATTCTCATCGCTGTTGGCAGGCGCATTGATAACAAAATTCTTGCCGTTCTCGAAATGCAATGTAGCCTTCTTGAAAAGCGGAGCGCCCATGACATACTGCGTTGTTCCCGGAGCCACAGGATAGAATCCCAGTGCACTGAAAACATACCAGGCGGAAGTCTGGCCATTGTCTTCATCCCCGCAATAACCATCGGCATTGGGCGTGTAAAGTTTATTCATGACCTGACGGAGCCAGTATTGCGCTTTCCAAGGCTGACCGGCGTAATCATACATATAAATCATGTGTTGGATAGGCTGGTTGCCATGCGCATAATTGCCCATGTTCATAATCTGCATCTCGCGTATCTCATGAATGACCTGTCCATAATAGCTGTCGTCGAAGATCGGCGGAACAGCGAAGACGGAATCGAGCATCGCAACGAAAGTGGCCTTTCCTCCCATCAGATCAATCAATCCCTGCGGATCGTGGAACACACTCCAGGTGTAATGCCAGCTGTTGCCTTCGGTGAAAGCATCGCCCCATTTCAAAGGCGAGAACGGCGACATGAACTGGCCGTCTTTGTTCTTGCCACGCATCAGGTTCGTGCTCTTGTCGAACAGGTTCTTATAATTCATGGCGCGTTTGGCATAGAGATCTATTTCCGACTGCGGACGTTTCAAGGTCTTTGCCAATTTGTAGATACACCAGTCGTCATAAGCATATTCCAAAGTGCGAGCGGCATTCTCATTGATTTTCACATCGTAAGGCACATAGCCCAGCGTATTGTAATATTCGTAGCCCAAACGACCGGTTGAATGAACTTTCGGATGAACATTCTCGGTTCCATGAATAAGTCCTTTGTACAAGGTTTCCACATCGTCCACCTTGACGCCTTTCATGTAAGCATCAACCAGAATCGATGCAGAATTATTGCCAACCATGCAGCCACGATGACCTGGACTCGCCCATTCCGGGAAGAATCCGCTCTCTTTATACACATTGATCAAACCTTCCTGCATCTGCTTGTTGATGCTCGGGAACATCATGTTCAGGAACGGGAACAAGCAACGGAACGTATCCCAAAAACCACTGTCGGTGAACAGATAGCCCGGAAGAACCTGGCCATTGTATGGACTGTAGTGCACGATCTTGCCGGAAGCATCTATTTCGTAAAACTTACGCGGGAAAAGCAGCGAACGATACATACATGAATAGAAAGTGCGATACTGATCGACTGTTCCACCGCTCACTTCAATCTTGCCAAGGACCTTGTTCCATGCGGCTTTGCCTTTTTGCATCACGGTGTTGAAACTGTCGTTGCCCAATTCTTTCATATTGACGGCTGCCTGTTCAGGACTGATAAACGATGAAGCGACGCGCGCATGCACGATCTCGCCTTTGTGCGTCTGGAATCCGATGATGGCACCTACATGGTCGTCTTTCTGCTCCAGCTTGTTTTCTTTCAGATCCTTGCCCAAAAAGGTTGCCTTATATGTAAACGGCTTGTCGAATACAATCTCAAAATAGTCTTTGAAATTATCGGGGACGCCACCACTGTTCTTTGTTGTATAACCAATGATTTTGTTCTCTTCCGGAATGATCTTTACGTACGAACCTTTATCCATAGCATCAATCACGACATACGAATGTTCGTTTTCCGGGAAGGTGAAACGGAACATTGCGGCGCGTTCGGTAGGCGTTATTTCAGTTTTTACATCATGTTCTGCCAGATAAACCTCATAATAATAAGGTTTGGCAATCTCACTCTTGTGAGAGAACCAGCTGGCGCGTTCATCCTGATCGAAAACAGGTTTGCCGACAACAGGCATTATCGCGAACTGTCCGTAGTCATTGATCCAAGGACTGGGCTGATGCGTCTGCTTGAAGCCGCGTATTTTGTTGGCTGTATAAACATAGCCCCATCCATCGCCCATCTTTCCGGTCTGAGGCATCCAGAAATTCATACCCCACGGAAGAGCAATAGCAGGATAAGTATTGCCAGTCGACAATTCGAAAGTTGACTCCGTTCCCATCAGCGGATTGACATACTCAACAGGATCAAACGTGGATCGTTGCCCTTGAACTGCTTTCGCCGGAAACTGCAAGCTCGCTAAAACTGCAATTACAGCGAGGCTTAATAATTTTCTCGTTTTCATTCTATCTGTTTATTAATTATTGATTCAATCAAAACTAAGCCATTTTCATGGAAATTCGCATTGATTTTATGTTATAATTTGACTCTATATACGGAGAAGCTGAAGGGTTTCAAAGTGATTTCTGAAACGGGTGCGCTCAGTTCAACATCGGATGATGCAGGTTCGATGACCGATGGTTTGGCAATGGTGTTCTTGGCTTCAAGATCCATCGACTGCAAAACAGTCACTGTTCCTTTGTGCTTCCCTTCAGAAAGGCCTTCGAGATCGAGTTTGATCTTCTTGCTCAGAATGCCTGTGTTGGCAATCTTAATAATCAGATCGTTGGTCGTCTTGTCGACAGCCGCTGTAGCGTAAAGACCGTTCTGTCCGGTCACAGCTTCATTCTGCATCGTCAATGGCAGAACATTCGTTCCCTTATTCATGCCGTAAAGCTGCTGAACATAGTAGTTTGGCGTTTTTACAACCGACGTATTATCAAACCAGATCAAGTCCGGACGCCATTGCCAAGCATCAACGCGTGAAAAAAGCGGTGCGTAAGTACAGAGATTGACCACATCGGCATTACGCTCGAATCCGGTCATGAATGCTGCTTCACACAGCGCGGTCAGAAAACTGTTCTCGCGATTATTCGGGTGGCAGGCATATTCGCCGGCAAACACCTTCGGACCTTGGCGGTCATACGAATCGTAACGTTTTGCATTGGAAAGGAACCATTCGGGTGAACGATAAAAATGCTCGTCAACCAAATCTACTTTTATACGGCGCATTTCCGGCCAGAGATATTCAAAGTCTTTACCTTCAGCCTGCGGACCGGCTCCACCAATAATCTTGATGTCCGGATATTTGGCACGGATAGCTTTGACAAACGGCTCCAAGCGTTCGGTATAAAGTTTACCCCACTGCTCATTGCCAACAGAAATGAACTTCAGATTGAAAGGCGCCGGATGTCCCATGTCTGAACGAAGTTTCCCCCATTTGGAAGAGACAGGACCGTTGGCAAATTCTATCAGATCGAGCGCATCATCAATATAAGGCTGAAGTTTGTCGACAGCGCAGTTTTCATTTGGATCGTCGTTCTGATACTGGCAGGAAAGACCGCAGTTCAAAACAGGCAGCGGCTCGGCTCCAATATCTTCACTCAACTGGAAGAACTCATAAAAGCCCAATCCGTAGGACTGATAATAATCCGGAAACAACTTATTGGCGAAAGTATAATTCCAACGATTGATGTTGGTCGGACGGTTCTCGACAGGACCAACGGTATTCTTCCATTGATAACGAGTTGCTTTATTTGTGCCTTCAACAATGCAACCGCCGGGGAAACGGAAGATGCCGGGATGCAGATCTTTCAGTGCCTGTGCCAAATCCGGACGAAGTCCGTTAGGGCGATTGTTGAAAGTTTTTTCCGGGAAGAGAGAGATGTGTTCCAAATCGATCGTGCCCTTATCAACCATCGTAATACGAAGACGAGCATGCGGACAGTTAGATGTAGGAGTTAAAGCAACTGTATACTTTTTCCACTCTTTGCCATTTACTTCAATCTCTTTTTCCTCTATGAAATCATTGCCATAATTCACCAGATTGACACGCAACTTGATCGGAGCATTGCCAACGACACGCGCATAAAGCGAAAGATTGTACATCTCTCCCTTCCTGACGCCAACGCCGCGGAATCCTTCATTGTCCAATCCGGTTCCTGTCAAATCCTTGTTAAAGGAAAGTTCGGCATAATGCGGATTGCGACTGAAGCAAGGATTCTTGGTCTGAATCGTTACATGGCCGAAAGGAGTCCAGCCACTGAAAGGATTTTCAAACTCAAAAGAGCGGTTCTTTATCAGTTCGGCATAAAGACCGCCGTCAGCACCAAAGTTGATGTCTTCAAAAAAGATTCCATACATGGTGGGTTGAATGGTTGCGCCTGTTTTCTGCACCTCCACTTTGAATTCATTTACCGGATTTATTGTTTGAGCCATCAAACCGGAAACACCCATGCTGATTAAGCATAGAGCAATGGCTTTTCGCATGCTTTTCGTCATATTCAACTGCTTTTCAATGAATATTAATGATTTATTAGCGCAAATATACACTAATCATCCAAACATAATAGGGAATTTTACACTTTTTGATTCATAAAATCCGTTTTTATGCTATAAAACATCTTTAAAGTAGGCTAAAAATGCAAAGAAGAGAGTAATTTTACACCAATTTTGAAACTATATATTCACATGAAGAACAAAATTCTGCAGTCTGGCTTACAGACAGCTGATTTCTGCAAAGAAATAAACGGCAAAGAAACGATTCTCTGCACACTCACAAACAAGAGCGGCGCTGAAGTTGCTATCACCAATTACGGTGCAAAAATTGTATCGATAATGGTACCTGATCGTACAGGCAAACTTGTCGATGTAGTCCTTGGACATAATTCCATCGATGAGTATCTAACATCCGAAGAACCTTATTTCGGAGCTATCTGCGGTCGATATGCCAACCGTATAGCCAAAGGAAAATTCACGCTGAATGGAGTAGATTATCATTTGGCAATCAATAACAGTCCGAATAGTTTGCATGGCGGAATAAAGGGATTTAATTCTGTCGTTTGGGACCTGAAGCAGATTGACGAACAGACAATAGAATTGAAATACACGGCTGCCGATGGTGAAGAAGGCTATCCAGGCAAACTGAATGTAACTGTCAATTATCATCTGAGCGACAACAATGAGATCATCATATCTTATCTTGCAGTCACCGACAAACCAACCATTCTGAACCTGACCAATCACTCCTATTTCAATCTGTCAGGTGCAGGCGATCCATCTGTTTATGATCACGTACTCACCATCAATGCCGAATACTATCTGCCGACCGATGCAACATCTATTCCTTACGGCCCGCAAGAAGAAGTTGAAGGAACTCCGATGGACTTCCGTACACCACATACTGTTGGCGAGCGCATTGACAACGATTTTGAAGCATTGCGTTTTGGCAAAGGTTATGATCATACTTACATTTTAAAGAAAAAAGAGGAGAACGAGTTGTCTTTCTGCGCTCATTGCATCTCTCCAAAAACCGGCATCGCAATGGATGTATTTACAACACAACCGGGTGTCCAACTCTATACAGGCAACTGGATGACAGGCAACTTCATCGGGAAGAATGGCAAACGCTATCCTTGTCGGGCTGCTTTATGCCTTGAGACACAGCATTTCCCCGACAGTCCTAACAAACCGGAATATCCGTCGGTAGTACTCAATCCAGGCGAATCATTCAATCATAAAACGATTTACAAATTCAGTATTGAATAACAAATAATCAATCTATAATTAAAAAACAGAAAAAAAACATGGAAACAACAAAAAAACAAAATGGTAGCATCATTGCTATTGTAACGATGATGTTCCTTTTCGCGATGATCGCGTTTGTAACAAACTTAGCTGCGCCAATCGGTGTTATTTGGAAGAACCAACCTGCTCTACAAGGATCGAACTTCCTTGGTATGATGGGTAATATGATGAACTTCCTGGCATATCTGTTCATGGGTATTCCTTCAGGAAAGATGTTGTCTAAAATAGGTTATAAAAAAACGGCTCTTGTTGCTATTGCAGTAGGTTTCGTCGGTGTATTCGTACAGTTCCTTTCAGGTATTGTTGGTGTAGGCGCTGAGATCGCCGGACTTCCAGCAAACTTCTACGTTTACTTGTTGGGCGCATTCATCGCTGGTTTCTCTGTATGTATGCTGAATACTGTTGTTAACCCGATGTTGAACCTTCTTGGTGGAGGCGGAAACAAAGGTAACCAGTTGATTCAGATTGGTGGTTCTTTGAACTCTTTGGCAGGCACATTGACCCCGATGTTCGTCGGTGCATTAATCGGTACTGTTTCTAAAGATACTGCCATCACAGATGTAAATCCTGTATTATACATAGCTATGGCTGTATTTGCTGTAGCATTCATCATTCTTTCTATGCTTCCGATACAAGATCCTGATGCTGAAAAGAATGCAGGCAAGACAATCGTCTATGAGAAATCGCCTTGGGCTTTCCGTCATTTCGTTCTCGGAACAGTTGCCATCTTCGTATATGTAGGTGTTGAAGTTGGTATTCCTGGTACATTGAACTTCTTCCTTTCTGATGTTACAGATAAAGGTGGTGGTTTGGATCCTGCTACTGCAGCAACTATCGGTGGTTTCGTTGCCGGAACATACTGGTTCTTGATGCTTATCGGTCGTTTCTGCGGAAGCTTCCTGGGCAGCAAGATTTCAAGTAAGGTGATGCTTTCTACGGTTTCTGCTGTTGCAATCATTCTTATTCTTATTGCCATGTTCTCGCCGAAAGTTATCACAGCATCGATGCCTGTATTCACAGGAAGTTCATTTGCTATGACACAAGTTCCGTTGAGTGCTGTATTATTGGTTCTTTGCGGTCTTTGCACCTCCGTTATGTGGGGCAGCATCTTCAACCTTGCAGTTGAAGGTCTTGGCAAATACACAGCTGCTGCATCAGGTATCTTCATGATGATGGTAGTTGGTGGCGGTATCCTGCCATTGATTCAGAACAAAATTGCTGATGGCACAACATTTATGATTTCATACATTGTTCCGCTCATCGGTCTGGCATTCATTCTGTACTATGCTCTTATCGGCAGCAAGAATGTAAACAAAGATATTCCAGTAGAATAAAATCAAATCAAAAACAATCAGAAGCTATCTTGCTTGAATAATCAGTGAGATAGCTTCTATACATTATTAGATATAGATATGAGACAGAAAATAAGAAACAAGTTTCAAGAGCTGTTTGCTACCGAAGGTAGCGTTTATACATCTCCAGGTCGTATTAATCTGATCGGCGAACATACCGACTATAATGGCGGTTTCGTTTTTCCAGGTGCTATCGACAAAGGCATGATTGCCGAAATCAAAAAGAATGGTACAGGCAAAGTGCGTGCATTTTCAGTTGATCTGAATGATTATGCTGAGTTTGGTCTTACTGAAGCTGATGCTCCTAAAGCAAGCTGGGCAAAATACATCTTTGGCGTTTGCCGCGAAATCATCAAGAGAGGCGGTGAAATATCCGGTTTCGATACCGCTTTTGCAGGCGATGTTCCTCTGGGAGCCGGCATGTCTTCATCTGCTGCTTTGGAAAGTACCTACGCTTTCGCTCTCAACGATATGTATTCTCTGAACATTGACAAATTTGAATTGGCTAAAATAGGTCAGGCAACCGAACATAACTATTGCGGTGTTAACTGCGGTATCATGGATCAGTTCGCTTCAATCTTCGGTAAGGAAGGAAGCTTGATTCGTTTGGACTGCCGTTCTTTGGAATACAAATATTTTCCATTTCATCCAACGGGATATAAACTGGTTCTTTTAGACAGTGTTGTTAAACACGAACTGGCTTCATCTGCTTACAACAAACGTCGTATCTCTTGTGAAACTGTTGTTGCTGCCATCCGTCGTAATCATCCGGAAGTTGAATTTCTCCGTGATGCAACCATGGATATGCTTAACGAAGTAAAAGCTGACGTTACAGCAGAAGATTATATGCGTGCAGAATATGTCATTGAAGAAATTCAACGTGTACTTGATGTTTGCGATGCATTGGAAAAAGACGACTACGAAACAGTTGGCAAAAAGATGTATGAAACACATCATGGTATGAGCAAACTTTATGAAGTCAGTTGTGAAGAACTCGACTTCTTAAATGATGTAGCTAAAAAATGTGGTGTGACAGGATCACGTGTTATGGGTGGTGGCTTCGGTGGCTGCACCATCAACCTAGTAAAAGAAGACAAATATGATGCCTTCGTTAAGGAAGCTTTTGATTCATATACAGCTAAATTCGGACACGAACCTAAACTATATAACGTAGTAATAAGTGATGGTGCCCGCAAATTGAAATAATTTGTTTCAAATAAATCCATAAAATCATGGCTGCTTATTATCAAGAAGAAGTAAAATTCTACGTTTCCGTAGACTGTATAATATTCGGATTTGATAGAAATGAACTCTATGTATTATTATACAAACGAACATTTGAACCTTTAAAAGGCCACTGGTCATTGATGGGCGGCTTTATTAAATCCGGTGAAAGTGTTGATGACGCGGCTTCACGCGTTCTTACAGCATGTACTGGAATTAAAGATCTTTTTATGGAACAAGTAGGTGCATACGGAGATGTTACTCGTGATATTGGAGAACGAGTCATCTCCGTAGCATACTTTGCTTTAGTAAACATGAATGATTTCAATTCTGATTTACTAAAAGCACACAATGCCTCATGGATCAAGGTAAACGAACTTCCTCTTCTCATTTTTGACCATAATCAGATGGTCACTGACGCAATGGCTGCATTGAAACGAAAAGCAGCTACTTGCCCGGTTGGTTTCAATCTGCTTCCTGAGAAATTCACCTTGCCTCAACTACAATGTTTATATGAAGCCATTTATCAAACACCTTTAGATAAACGTAATTTTCGCAAGAAACTAATTTCAATGAATATACTCGAAAAACTAAACGAAAAAGATAAAGAAGGATCCCGAAGAGGCGCTTTCTATTATATGTTTAATAAGGAAAAATATTCACACTTACTTGAACTAGGCTTATATTTTTCACTTTAAAATAGAATAATCGAAGAAAGCTATGTTGTAAAACATAGCTTTTTTTGTACATACTCTTTATAATAGTGTTACTTTTACACTCGAATATAAAATACAGAATAACAACAATAAAGAATGGTTGAAGAGTTAAAAGAGAAAGTACTAAAAGCCAACTTAGATTTAGTTAAACATGGATTGGTCATTTTCACTTGGGGAAATGTAAGTGCTATTGATCGCAAATCAGGATTAGTAGTTATCAAACCTTCAGGAGTTTCTTACGATACTATGACAGCAAATGATATGGTAGTGCTTGATTTACATGGAAACAAAGTGGAAGGAAATCTGAAACCTTCTTCTGATACTCCAACCCATTTAGTACTATATAATGCCTTTCCTGAAATTGGAGGAATTGTGCATACTCATTCCACATATGCAACAGCGTGGGCACAGGCCGGATGCGATATTCCAAATATCGGAACAACACATGCCGACTATTTTAGCGAAGCTATTCCCTGCACACGGAGCATGACGAAAAAGGAAGTCGAAGGTGATTATGAAAAAGAGACTGGCAACGTCATTGTAGAACGTTTCAAAGAAATCAACCCGATGCATGTTCCTGGTGTACTGGTAGAAAATCACGGTCCGTTTACTTGGGGCAAAGATGCTGATGAAGCCGTTTATAACGCTGTCGTTATGGAACAAGTGGCAAAAATGGCTTTCATCTCATTCAACATCAATCCACAGTTAAAGATGAATCCTTATCTTGTTGTCAAACATTTTGAACGCAAACATGGACCAAATGCCTATTATGGACAGAAATAACTAACAACAATAAATATAAAAGCAAAAAGAAATGGCAAATTTTCAAGAATTCGAAGTATGGTTCGTCACAGGAGCACAGCTTCTGTACGGAGGTGATGCAGTAAAACAAGTAGATGCACACTCAAATGCAATCGTAAAAGGATTGAATGAATCAGGCAATCTGCCAATCAAGATTGTATATAAAGGCACCGTAAATTCAGAAAAAGAAGTTACAGCCGCCTTCAAAGCAGCCAACAATGATAACAAATGCGTGGGCATTATCACATGGATGCACACATTCTCGCCTGCAAAGATGTGGATTCACGGTTTACAGGAATTAAAGAAACCGCTTCTCCATTTCCATACACAGTTCAACAAAGAGATTCCTTGGGAAACCATGGATATGGATTTCATGAACTTGAACCAGTCAGCTCACGGCGATCGCGAATTCGGACACATGGTCAGTCGTATGCGCAAGAATCGCAAGGTTGTTGTAGGTCATTGGGAGGATCCGAAAGCTCAGGCAAAGATTGCCGTTTGGATGCGCGTTGCTGCAGCATGGGCTGATGCTCAAGATATGTTGATCATCCGTTTTGGCGATCAGATGAACAACGTAGCCGTTACCGATGGCGACAAAGTTGAAGCCGAATTGAAACTGGGCTATCATGTTGACTATTGCCCGATCACTGAACTTGTAGCTGTTCAGGCAACCGTTAAAGACGAAGAAATAAAAGCATTAGTAGATGAATATCATAAAGAATATGTTTGTACGCCAGAGATTCTCGATGAGAAATCACATGCATACAAACAAGTATGGGAAGCTGCTCGTGAAGAAGTTGCTCTACGCAAACTTCTGAAAGAAAAAGGAGCTAAAGCCTTCACAACCAACTTTGATGATTTGTCTACATTAGATCAACTTCCCGGTTTGGCTTGCCAGCGTTTGATGGCTGAAGGTTATGGATTCGGCGCTGAAGGCGACTGGAAGACAGCGGCTCTCTTCCGCACCATGTGGTTCATGAGTCAAGGGATGCCTAAAGGTTGCTCCTTCCTCGAAGATTATACACTGAATTTTGATGGAGACAAGAGCGCCATTCTTCAGGCTCACATGCTCGAAGTTTGTACCTTGATCTCTGAAGAGAAACCGAAGCTCGAAGTTCATCCATTAGGTATTGGTGGTAAGAACGATCCTGCACGTGTTGTTTTCACATCTAAACAAGGTTCTGGTATTGCTGCTACAATCGTTGATTTGGGTAACCGCTTCCGCATGATTGTAAATAAAGTAGATTGCATCAAGAGCAAGAAATTGCCAAAGTTGCCTGTTGCTTCGAATCTTTGGATTCCGCAACCGACTTTCGAAATCGGTGCAGCAGCATGGATTCTTTGTGGCGGAACACATCACACCAGCTTCTCTTACGATTTGACAACCGAATATCTGGAAGACTATGCAGACATTGCAGGTATCGAACTGGTTATCATCGACAACGACACAACTATTCCTGCCATCAAGAAAGAGTTGCGCTATAACGATTTATACTACATGTTGAACCGTGCATTGCAATCATAAGTTATGAAAAATAACATATATGTCATAGGTTTGGATTACGGTACCGACTCTTGTCGGGCCGTAATTGTAAACACGCTCACAGGTGAAGAATTGGCTTCAGCCGTCACCTACTATCCGCGTTGGAAAGAAGGCAAATATTGCGATCCTTTAAAAAATAGTTACCGCCAGCATCCGCTGGATTATACAGAAGGATTGGAGCATTCTGTAAAAGAAGCTCTTTCACAATGTGAAGCCGAAGTAGCCCAAAACGTTGTAGGCATCGCTTTCGATACAACCGGAAGCACGCCGGTACTTACAGACAAAAACGGAACTCCGTTGGCTCTTCTTCCTGAATTTGCAGAGAACCCGAATGCCATGTTCGTTCTTTGGAAAGATCATACGGCAATCAAAGAAGCTGCAAAAATCAATGATCTGGCGAAGAAATGGTACATCGATTATACCGCATACGAAGGCGGCATTTATTCATCTGAATGGGTTTGGGCTAAAATCGCTCATATCTTGAAAGAAGATGAAGCCGTAAGCAAAGCAGCCTATTCGTGGGTTGAACATTGCGACTGGCTTCCTGCCATCCTAACCGGAAAGACAAAACCTGAGGAAGTTTACCGCAGCCGTTGTGCTGCCGGGCATAAAGCCATGTGGTTGGAAAAATGGGACGGTCTGCCTTCGGAAGAGTTCCTGACAGCTATTGAACCCAAACTAGCCGGATTCCGCAGTCATTTGTATAAAGACACTTATACAAGCGACACCAAAGTGGGATATCTCACTGAAGAATGGGCAAAGAAATTAGGTCTGACAACAAATGTTGCCGTTGCCGTTGGTGCTTTCGACTGCCACATGGGAGCTGTTGGCGCCGAGGTAAAACCTCATACGATTGTTAGAGTTATCGGTACATCGACCTGTGACATCATGGTTTCTTCATATAATGAACTAGGGAACAAACTGATTCCGGGTATTTGCGGACAAGTTGACGGTTCTGTCATTCCCGGCATGTACGGCCTCGAAGCCGGTCAATCAGCATTCGGCGACATTTATGCTTGGTTCAAACGCGTACTTTCATGGCCACTCAACCATATTCTTGCCAACACATCCCTAATTGACGAAGAGAAAAAAGCCAAGTTGATAGAAGAGACAGCCGACAAGATTATCCCTGCTCTTTCTGTAGAAGCAGCAAAAGTACCTATAAGCGAAAGCAGTGTATTAGCAATCGACTGGATGAACGGGCGTCGTACGCCTGATGCCAACCAATTAGTCAAAGGAACCATTACAGGACTGACATTAGGAAGTTCAGCTCCACTGGTATTCCGTGCCTTGGTTGAAGCAACAGCTTTTGGTTCGAAAGCTATCGTCGACCGCTTCCTTGAAAATGGTATTAAGATTGATACGGTAATTGGAATCGGTGGCATTTCTCTGAAATCGCCATTTGTAATGCAGACTCTGGCAGATGTTCTTGATATGCCAATCAAGGTAGCAAAAGCAGAACAGGCATGTGCTTTTGGTGCATCCATGTTTGCTGCCACTGCTGCAGGAATTTATGCAAAAGTAGAAGAAGCTCAAGAAGCGATGGGTAAAGGATTCGCTAACGAATATTATCCGAATCACGAGAACCATAAAGCTTATCTGGCACTTTACGAAAAGTATCAGAAATTAGGCAAATTCACAGAACATGAATTGTTCAACTGATTAATTTGCCTATCCGTAGAGATTGCCTATCTTTGCAAAAACAATAAAATTAAGGCAATGAACGATATTAAAATTATGAATAGAGCAGCCAATAACATCCGTATATTGGCTGCCTCAATGGTTGAGAAAGCTAATTCCGGCCATCCTGGCGGAGCAATGGGCGGTGCAGATTTTATCAATGTGCTGTTCTCTGAATTTTTGGTTTATGATCCGAAGAATCCTGCATGGGAAGGTCGCGACCGTTATTTCCAAGATCCGGGACACATGTCTCCAATGCTGTATTCAGTTCTCGCTCTGAGCGGAAAATTCACTATTGACGAACTCAAAGATTTCCGTCAATGGGGAAGCGTTACACCCGGACATCCGGAACTGAATGTAATGCGCGGTATTGAAAATACATCAGGACCTCTGGGACAAGGACACACTTATGCTGTTGGTGCCGCTATTGCAGCTAAATTCTTGAAAGCGCGCTTAGGCGACGTCATGGATCAAACCATCTATGCCTATATTTCAGATGGAGGCGTTCAGGAAGAGATTTCGCAAGGTGCCGGACGTATTGCCGGAACTTTAGGACTCGATAATCTGATCATGTTCTACGATGCCAACAAGATTCAACTGTCTACACCGGTTAACGCCGTCACAGACGAAGATGTTGCTATGAAATATCAGTCATGGGGATGGAAAGTCATTACTATAGACGGCAATGATGTTGAACAGATCCGCAAAGCATTGACTGAAGCAAAAGCCGAAAAAGAACGCCCGACAATCATCATCGGCAACACGATTATGGGTAAAGGGACTGTCGATGCAGCAGACGGCAACTTCGAAAACAAAGTTTCCACTCACGGACAACCACTTTCGAAAGCCGGAGCATCCATCACTGAAACCATAAAGAATCTAGGTGGAAATCCGGATGATCCTTTCCAAATATTTCCTGAAGTTGCAGAACTGTATGCACATCGTGCCAAAGAGTTAGAAGCGATTATGGCTAAACGATACGCAGCACAAGAAGCATGGGCAAAAGCAAACCCTGAACTTTCAGCAAAAATGAAAAGCTGGTTCTCCGGTAAAGCGCCGGTCATCGACTGGAAAGCTATCGAACAGAAACCTAATCAGGCAACACGTGCTGCTTCGGCAACAGTTCTTGGCGTATTAGCTACACAAGTAGAGAATATGATATGTGCTTCTGCAGACCTCTCCAACTCTGACAAGACAGATGGTTTCCTGAAGAAAACCCATGCTTTCGAGAAGGGCGATTTCAGTGGTGCCTTCTTCCAGGCCGGCGTTTCAGAACTGGCAATGGCATGTATCTGCATCGGAATGTCACTTCATGGTGGCGTCATCGCAGCATGTGGTACATTCTTCGTATTCTCAGATTACATGAAACCGGCTATTCGTATGGCAGCGTTGATGGAACAACCCGTGAAATTCATCTGGACTCACGATGCATTCCGCGTTGGTGAAGACGGACCAACACATGAACCTGTCGAACAGGAAGCACAGATTCGTCTGATGGAGAAACTGAAGAATCATAAAGGTCACAACTCTATGCTCGTTCTTCGTCCGGCAGATGTTATTGAGACAACTGTTGCCTGGAAGATGGCAATGGAAAATACCTCCACTCCTACTGCTCTTATCTTATCACGCCAAGGAATTAAAGATCTGCCTTCAAAACAGAATCGTTATGACGAAGCGCTGCAGGCAGAAAAAGGTGCCTACATCGTTGAGAGTGATGAGAATCCGGATGTAACACTTGTTGCTTCAGGTTCGGAAGTAGCCACGCTTGAAGAAGGCGCTGCATTATTGAGAGCCGAAGGCGTAAAAGTAAGAGTTGTTTCTGCTCCGTCAGAAGGATTGTTCCGCAGCCAGAGCAAAGACTATCAGGCATCTATTGTTCCTGCTTCAGGAAAAGTATTCGGGTTGACGGCAGGACTACCTGTCACTTTGGAAGGTCTCGTTGGTGCTAACGGAAAAGTTTGGGGATTGGAATCTTTCGGCTTCTCTGCTCCTTATAAGGTTCTAGATGAAAAACTGGGCTTCACAGGCGCCAATGTTTGCAAACAAGTAAAAGAACTTTTATCAACCAAGTAACTGCCGATAAGAAGAAAGATATGAAGACAATAGGTTTAGGTTGCGATCACGCAGGTTTCGAATTGAAAGAGTTTGTAAAACAAATTCTTGACTCAAAAGGAATAGCATATAAGGATTTTGGCACGTACTCGAATGAGAGCTGTGATTATCCTGATTTTGCGCATCCGTTGGCTGAAGCTGTTGAATCAGGTGATGTTGACTGCGGAATCGGAATATGCGGTTCAGGCAACGGCATCGCCATGACACTTAACAAACATCAGAAAATCAGAGCAGCACTCTGCTGGGAAAACGAGATCTCTCGCTTGGCACGTGCTCACAATGATGCCAACATTCTGGTAATGCCCGGTCGTTTTATCAGTAATGAAGAAGCTACGCGTGTCGTCGAAACCTTTCTCAACACACCTTTCGAAGGCGGCAGACATCTTCGCAGAATAAATAAAATACCAATAAATAACAAATAACAAACAAGGTAAAAACATTAATCCATGACAGCACTAGATTACATTGTAATTGGAATCTTCGCCATTGTCCTGATAGGAATTGTTTGGTGGGTTTTCAAACAGAAACAAGACAGTTCGGGAGATTATTTCCTCGCCGGTCGCGACGCCACATGGCTTGCTATCGGTGCATCACTGTTCGCTTCAAACATCGGTTCCGAACATCTTATCGGTCTCGCCGGAGCAGGAGCTTCAAGCGGTATGGCGATGGCGCATTGGGAGATACAAGGATGGATGGTCTTAATATTAGGTTGGGTATTCGTACCATTCTACTCTCGAAGTATGGTTTTAACCATGCCTGAATTTCTTGAAAAGCGATACAATTCGCAATCGCGTACCATTCTTTCGGTCATCTCTTTAGTCAGTTATGTATTGACTAAGGTTGCCGTTACGGTTTACGCCGGCGGTTTAGTTTTCAAGGAAGTATTCGGCATCCAAGAACTTTGGGGAATCGATTTCTTCTGGATTGCAGCGATCGGACTTGTTCTGCTTACAGCCATCTATACAGTTATCGGCGGTATGAAATCTGTGCTTTATACATCTGTGCTTCAAACGCCTATCCTGCTTCTCGGTTCCATAGTGATCCTAGTGTTGGGATTAAAGGCTGTTGGCGGTTGGGATCAAGTATTGGCAACATGCGGAGCCGTTCCTGCCAATGATTATGGCGACACTATGGTCAACCTGATTCGTGATAATCGTGATCCAAACTATCCGTGGTTGGGAGCTCTTATTGGTTCGTCTATCATTGGTTTCTGGTATTGGTGTACGGATCAATATATTGTACAACGTGTGTTGTCAGGCAAGAATGAGACGCAAGCTCGCCGTGGTGCCATCTTCGGAGCCTATCTGAAACTATTGCCCGTGTTCCTGTTCCTGATTCCGGGTATGATTGCATTCGCTTTGCAAAAGAATGGCGTGCTGATCAATGGTCTTCCGTTCAAGATGTCTTCTGCTGATGCCGCATTTCCATCATTGGTAACGCAATTGCTTCCTGCCGGATTCAAAGGTGTTGTTGTTTGTGGTATCTTAGCTGCTCTGATGAGTTCTTTGGCTTCACTGTTCAACTCTTCGGCAATGTTGTTTACTATCGACTTCTATAAGAAATACAAACCTCAAGCCAGTGAAAAAACATTGGTTTACGTCGGTCGTATTGCTACCATTGTAGTTGTTGCATTAGGTATTCTTTGGATTCCTGTCATGAAAAGTATCGGACAGTATCTGTACAACTATTTGCAGGATGTTCAATCGGTATTGGCTCCGGGTATTGCTGCTGCGTTCCTGTTAGGTATTCTTTCCAAACGAATAACTCCAATGGCAGGCATGTGGGGTTTGATTATCGGTTTTGTTGTCGGCGTTACTCGCTTGAGTGCAAAAGTATTCTACAGCAATGATCCGACGGCTGCAGGCAGCTGGTTCAAATCTTTATTCTACGACACCAACTGGTTGTTCTTCTGCGGTGGAATGTTGGTATTCTGTATGATAGCTATTATCATTATCAGTATGTTTACGAAACCAGCATCTGCTGAGCAGATCAAAGGTCTGACATTCAGTTCATCTACGCCGGAGCAACGCGCAGCTACACGTGCAAGCTGGACAGCTTGGGATGTGATTCATTCTTGCATCATCGTTGCCATCACCATTGCATTCTATGTTTACTTCTGGTAATTACAACAAGAAATAATTGAATAAAAAGACAGAGTCAACAATTGATTCTGTCTTTTTTTATATACGGTTCATCTTATAGCCCCAATAAAATTATGGCAAATATTTGAGCCTGCACGACGACTCTATAAATGTTTTAATGCAATGTTCGTGAAACATTAAATCGAAAATGCAGACTATTTAGCATAGAAGAACCTACTTTTTAGCATAAAAGTATAGACTATTTAAGTGTATTCTTGGCGTTGGACGATCGTCCAACATCAAGAATACGATCGTCCAACATCAAGTGGATGATTGTCCATCAGCAAGTAGATAATTAATATCTCATTACCTTTGATCTAAAAAGTATAATCCTTCATGGCAACAAGTATAAGGCATGACGTTAAAAGGTTTCTACAACATGAAGTACTCGGAGCATACTTGCATTATGACTTCATGGACTCGTTAAGTAACGGCACAAATAGACGGGCTTCAGACAAAATCCTTTGTTTCCTCTTTCTACATCAAACTGAAGATGCTATCTTTGCATATAGAAACAGAAAATTATGGCAACAGCATTTCATATACTTATCTCAAAAACACTGAATATTCCTTCTACACAAGTAGATCGGACAATCGGACTTCTTAACGAAGGAGCCACCATCCCATTTATCAGCCGTTATCGCAAAGAGGTAACCGGAGGATTGGATGAAGTTCAGATTGGAAACATCAAAGATCAACTCGACAAACTCACCGAACTCAGCAAGCGGAAAGAATCCATCCTCGCCTCAATCGAAGAGCAAGGCAAGATGACTCCGGAGCTGAAGAAACGCATCGAAGATTCGTGGGACAGCACCGAGATTGAAGATATATACCTGCCTTTCAAGCCCAAACGTGTGACAAAAGCTGAGATCGCCCGCAAAAAGGGACTCGAACCATTGGCGAAGATTGTGATGATGCAAAATGAACCGAACCTGCAGATGCGCGTCAAAGCGTTCATCAAAGGTGAGGTAAAAAATGCCGAAGAAGCGCTTCAAGGCGCCAGAGACATTATTGCTGAATGGGTGAATGAAAACGAGGAAGCACGAAACGCAGTGCGAAATTCGTTTGCCCGAACGGCAGTTATCAGTGCGAAAGTCATTAAGGGCAAAGAGGAAGAAGGCAGCAAATACCGCGATTACTTCGATTTCAACGAACCGCTCAACCGGGCGGGATCTCACAGACTGCTGGCTCTGCGTCGCGGAGAAGCGGAAGGATTTCTGCGCGTCAGCATAACACCTGATACGGAAAATTGCGTCGACAGACTGAAACGCCGTTTTGTACGCAGTCGTGGAGAAGCATCGGATCAAGTCTCGCTCGCTGTGGATGATTCATTTAAGCGCTTGCTCAAGCCGTCCATCGAAACGGAGTTTGCCAACTCAAGCAAAGCAAAAGCCGACGAAGAAGCCATCCGCGTCTTTGCCGAAAACCTGCGCCAGCTGCTGCTTGCGCCACCGTTGGGACAAAAGCGGGTATTGGGCGTCGATCCCGGCTATCGCACAGGATGCAAACTTGTATGCTTGGACGCGCAAGGCACCTTGCTTCACAACGAAGCCATCTTCCCGCATCCGCCGCAGAATGAGAAAGGCAAAGCGGCAGCTAAAGTGGCACAACTGGTTTCGACATACGCTATCGATGCGATAGCCATTGGCAATGGAACAGCCAGTCGCGAAACAGAAGATTTCATCACCAACATCCGCTATGACCGCAAGATACAAGTGTTCGTTGTAAGCGAGAATGGCGCATCGATATACTCTGCTTCAAAGATCGCACGCGACGAGTTCCCTGAATATGATGTTACCGTTAGAGGAGCCGTAAGTATCGGTCGCCGACTGATGGATCCTTTAGCCGAACTGGTCAAGATCGATCCTAAAAGCATTGGCGTAGGGCAATATCAACATGACGTTGACCAACCCGCTTTGAAAAAGAGTCTGGATCAAACGGTTGAGAGTTGTGTAAACCTTGTCGGAGTCAATGTGAACACCGCCAGTATGCATCTGCTTACATACGTTTCCGGTCTTGGACCTTCGTTGGCGAAAAACATTGTCGATTATCGGACGGCTCACGGAGCGTTCCATTCGCGTCGCGAACTGATGTCGGTGCCACGCATGGGTGAGAAAGCTTTTGAACAATGCGCCGGCTTCCTTCGCATTCAAGGAGGAGAGAATCCGCTTGACAACTCAGCTGTTCATCCCGAAAGCTATCCGATAGTCGAGAAGATGGCATCAGACCTGAACTGTACAGTCACGGATCTTATCAAAGACAAAGAGCTGAAGAAGAAACTCAATCTGAAGAACTATGTCACTAATAAAGTAGGAATGCCCACACTGCAAGATATTATGGAAGAATTGGACAAACCCGGACGCGATCCGCGACAGACTATCCAAGTTTTCGCTTTCGATCCGACAGTCAAAACCATAGAAAACTTGCGTGAAGGACAGGTTTTACCTGGGATTGTGACAAACATCACCAACTTCGGATGCTTTGTGGATATTGGCATCAAGGAAAACGGACTGGTGCACATATCCGAACTTGCCGACCGTTTCGTGAGCGATCCCACGCAAGTCGTATCGATTCATCAGCACGTCAAAGTCAAAGTGTTAAGTGTTGACTTGGCACGCAAACGTGTACAATTATCAATGAAAGGAGTACAACAATGAAAATAAATAAAACAAATGTAGCCCGTTTGCTTGACAAGGCAAAAATATCATACGAGCTTGTTCCCTATGAAGTAGATGAGAATGATTTGAGTGCCACGCATGTGGCAGCACAGCTGGGCGAAGAGATTGATGTCGTTTTCAAGACATTAGTATTGCACGGTGACAAAAGCGGATATTTCGTTTGCATGGTTCCCGGAGCTGCCGAAGTTGATCTGAAGAAAGCAGCCAAAGCTTCCGGAAATAAGAAATGCGATTTGATTCCACTCAAGGATCTGCTGCCGCTCACCGGATATATTCGTGGCGGATGTTCGCCAATCGGCATGAAAAAGCATTTTCCTACTTATTTTCATGAAACGGTAACCAACCACGAGAATGTTTATGTAAGCGCCGGACAGCGTGGACTTCAAATAAAGATCGCACCGAATGACCTGATCAAAGAGGCGCAGGCAACGCTTGCCGATCTCATCTTATAGAAAACGACAAATCAGAAGGACCAACAGCTCCAGTCGATAGAAGCTTCCATTCTGTTCTCTTCACTATCGGGAAGAGCAGGAAAGAAATCAATACCCGTCACTTTCTCTATGCTATCGATGGGAACTGCCACCGACTCAAGTTCGGTATTGCCATAATCTCTGTTTTCAAAAAGGAAACCAATGCCTTCGTATGTTTTACCCTTCCGATAACAGAGCACTTTATAAAAGAATTGAGGCACTCCTATCCTATCCTTTCCCATTCGGCGCAGATTTTCGGTGATAACTGGTCCTGCAACGACCAACAATACGCCATTGTCTTTCGCCCACAAACGGCATTGTTCCTCCAATTGTTCCCAAATGCCTCGATTCAATCCCGGTTTCTGAGGACAAATATTGCTGAAATAAAAAGATTCACGCATTGCTTTCGCTGACCATTTCATATCGCCTGCCGGAGCCATGTGACCGCGATCGAAACCTGTTCGCGTGTAATCTTCATTGTATGCCGTTGCACCGTTGACCATCGGATCAGGTACAAACTTGTTCGAACGTTCGTTCTTGTTGCTCTTGGCTTCCTGTGAAGTCAGTTCGTATGCAACCCAATTGGCAATGCAATAGTTTGAATTATATGAAACGGTATATCCTTCGTGCTTGATGATTTGCTCCGAACGATTTACAGTAAGTTTGGGCAACTCCAATCCTGCTGGAACCTGAAAAGTTTTTGTATCTGACGGCGAAACGGCATCTTTGCCTTTACTTGCTTCAGCAACATCGGCATCCGTCTTCATCTTCTCCTTTTGGATTTTTTCTTTTACCTTATCAGAATGCTGCGAACAAAAATAATTATACGCATATAATAAAAGAATAAAACAAAGGACTACCAGCACTGCAGCTATAATCATTCGTTTTATCTCAGCAAAGAAAGAAGAGAATTCAGTTCCCTTCTTTCTTGTAGTTCTTCTACTTTTACGTTTTGCCATATCTTGTCAACTCCATATTTGCGGAGACAAATTTAGCAATATGCTCGAAAAAAGCCAAAAAAATTGTCGGTTCTTCTTACTTATTCTTGATAACAAAAGAATAATTACCAGCGGCAAACGTTCTTATTTTTCCTTTTGATAAAGTAGCTTCAGCCGTAGTCCCCTCGGGAACTGTCAGATTAACAGCTATAGTTGAGCCTTTCTTTTGCAAATTGACACTGATCAATCCATAATGTGTATCTACTTTGGCAGATGCAGATGACAAGTTCCCTAACTGCGGAGCGACCTTGAATGAACGAAAACCTGGCGAAGTAGGGACTATTCCACAAACCTTCTGACTCAACAATGTCAACGGTCCGCCACTCCAAGCATGATTGATTGTTCCTCCTACAGTTTCCCAACCTTCAAAAAGTGTAGAGTAATCTTTATAACCCATCATCTCAGCGTAACGATTTTTCATTCGTTCCAAAGCAAAAGCAGGTTCATTCATATCAAACAAAGCTTCAAGTACATACTTTTCCATATATGGACTGGCATGATATTCTTTCTTCAAAACCTTGATCAAAGCAGGATATTTATCAGCAGAAGCCAATCCTGAAACAACAGTCATCGCTTGCGAACGATCATCAGTTTCACCTTTATAACCGGGAGAACGATACGCCGTACCTGTCCAATATTTATTATTGAAACATTTCTCCAACGTTTGCATTATTGCAGCATCTTCCTCGGCATCTTCTGTTTTACCCAATTGCTGAGCAAAAGCTTTCTCCGATTTCATTGCCAAATAATACCAACACTGAGTCAAGACACCCATATCGATATTTTCGCCCCAATCGCCCCAGCTCCAACCGCTAGTGCGTTCAATCACCAAACCACTCTGATCCAACTTCCAAACATCATGCAAATAGCGATGCAGTCTGTCATAAATAGTTGCGATGAAACTGCTGTCTCCACTATAATAATACTGCGTATAGAAACCATACCATCCTACCGAAGCCAATGTTTGCAACGGCAATTCTCTTGCCCAATTACCTGCAGGCACCGGAGCAAACATTGTTCCGTCGTCATGTTGCCAATTGGCTATTTCTAAGATACCCTTAGCTGCCAGCTTTTGAGCGGAAGGCGAAAAAGCATAAAAAGCTTCGCCGAGTTCATTGGTTTCGTCGCCCCACCACTGCGCACGCTCACGATCAGGACAATCCATATAATTGTCGCGCATCGTAATATACAATGTTCGAGCAGCACGTTTCCAAAGTTCAGTATAATAAGGATCACTACAGGAGAAATGACCGTTGAACTCGGTATCATAACCACTCTCGCGATACTTGACCTCCACAACCTTCACTCCTTCAGGAATCACGTATCTGATTTCATTGCCATTCATCCATCCATAACTCTCATATTCCTGAAGTCCTTCGCGAGTAATATATTCTGCACGGACACTTGGCGCATCACCAATCATATAATCATCGGTCTGCATCCGAATCGTTTTTCCGGCTTCCGCCTCAACTTTTAAATAAGGCGTTGCTTGACAATTATAAGGCAAGCGACAGAAAAGAGTATCACCTGATGCCGATTTCCGGATATTTACATAATTCTTCAAACCATAATCCTTAAACATTGGTATCGGACGTTCAACCAACATTCCAAAAGGAGCACTCCCGGGAACAGCAACAATATTGCAACTTGTTGACAACTGCTTCCCGTAGTCGGGCTGATTCCAGCCCTTCATATCCAATCGTGCATCAAAACGGATATTACTTTCAGACAAACGATAATTAGGAAATGGAGCCTCAGTATTCTGATAGGCATCGTATGTCTTACATTCCCAATCTATATCTGAAAGGATATCTATACCAGAAGCTTCAGCATCAAAAAGAAGAGCAGCCGTACCACTATTCAGATGACTAAAACCGTTTTTCCCGAAATGCCACAATAAAACAGCAATTGTATTATCTCCTGAGACAAGAAATGGAGCAATATCCACTTTGTCATAATAAGTACCAAATGGCGACGGTCCACGTTTCAATCCGCCTTCGAATACGACCATCTTACCATTGATCCACAACCAATATTTACTATCTGCCGCTATACGGGCTATCAATGTTTGAGGAATAGCAGAAACCTTAACAGTCTTTCGGAATGCCAACCATGTATTTGGCATACTTTGCGTATGCTCTGAACTAATCCAATGCGCTTTCCATGGACTTGATGATGCTGCATTCATTGAATAAGGGAGCATCATCAGTCCGCACAATAAGAATATTCCTATAATTTTATGCATGCTATTTTGACTTTAATCAATAGGTATAAGAATGAGTACCCGATGGAACCTGCTTAGTTGTAGAACCAACCTGTATTTCTGCCGTACAACCGACAGGAACAGTTACAGTCAGAACGACCTTGCTTCCTTCGCGTTTCCATTGACTTGCAATCAATCCTTTTACTGATTTATATTCAGCTTTCGCCCAATTCAATTCTTTCACAAAATGAGGAGTAAACAATATATTTTCGAAAGCAGGCTTATCTGGATCATAATTTATGCCAGCAAGCTGCTTAAACATCCATGAACTGACATCTCCAAAGAATGCATGATTCAATGAGGCGTCATTGAATTTAGGACTTAAAGTCCACGTCTCAGGCAAAGTTGTACGATTCAAAGCTGGCGTAAACCAGTTACCGTACGAAGGTGCCTCAGTCTTTAACAACATCTGCATGGCATCTTCTATATAGCCATATTTGGTCAACATTAGCGAAACTGATTTCGTACCCAGTAATCCAAAATCCAGGAAATGATTGTTTGCACGAATAATCGAACAAAGCTTATCGGCAACCATCTGTTCTTTACCTGCAGGCACAAGTCCTAAATAAAGAGCTATGGCTTCTGCCGTTTGTGTTCCTTCGGCATATATACCGGTTGTCGGATTAAAAAACTTCTTATTAATCAGATTCTTCAACAGTTTAGCTTTCTCTTGGAAAGGAGTAGCATCTTTTCCTAACAATTTAGCGAATCGCGCCATCAACATATTATCATAATAATAGTATGCCGTTGATGTATATTCGTTATTTGTCGTAGCTTTCCATGTTAACCAATCACCCAATCCAAAAGGCAAATATCCGCCATCTTTTTCCTGCGCTTTCAGATATTCCAGATAACGCAACATAGTCGGATACAATCTTTCTATACTACGTGTAGCGCCATAATAATTATATAATGTATTTGGAATAATAAACAATGCAGCGTCCCAAACAGGTCCAGGCCATGTTCCATAACCCCAACTGCTCGACGGAATTATTCCGGATATACGACCCAGACTATCCTGATTATCGATATAGTCGTTCATCCATTTCTCATATAATGTGACACCATCGAAACCTGAAAGTCCTAAATCGATGGCGGTATGAGCATCAGCTGTCCAACCATTCTTTTCGCGCTGTGGACAATCAGTCGGAATACTATGCAAATTACTCAGATAAGACTCAACCGATGCATTCCATATCTTATTGAACAATGTGTCAGAACAAGAAAATGTTCCAACAGGAGTTACATCCGTGTGCATGAACAGACCTCTCAAACTCTCACTTGTCAATGCTATAGGTTTAGAACTTTCTATCTCTACATACTGGAATCCATGATAAGTAAATGAAGGCATAAACACCTCCTCTTCACCTGTTCCACGCAAAGTAAAAACATCCATCTGAAATACTTCATCTGGTTTAATAGGGTGATAATAAACATTAATGTTTCCTTGTTCAAGATGACCATTCTCTTTCAACAACTCGCCATGCTTCATCGTTATACGCGTTCCTGCTTCACCTTTTACTCTCAAACGACAAAGACCTGCAAAATTCTTTGCAAAAGAAAACACATAATTCTTATTGCCAAAAGCGACTACTTTTACAGGTTTCAATTCTTCCGTTATTCGTATACCTGGCATTGTCTGAGCTGTTAAAACAGGAGCCGGAGCTTGAGTAACAGTTGCATTCTGCCATGACGAATCGTCGAATCCGGCTTTATTCCATCCTACTTCTTCCAATCCGGCATCATACTTGTCGCCACTATAAATATCATTATAGGTATAAGGACCAACTGCTGTACGCCAAGTATTATCAGAAGGGATTACTTCTACTGATCCATCATTAAATGTGATCCGCAGTTCGCATAGCATCGAAGGGCGATTGCGCCAACGCGCTTTCTCAAAATCCCATACGGCAACAGATTGCACATTATACCATCCATTACCCAACACGGCTGCAACGGCATTATTCCCATTCTGCAACAGAGATGTTACATCATGAGTTACATAAAGAATACGTTTATCAAAATGCGTATAACCGGGATCCAAATAATTTCTGCCTACCCGTTTTCCATTAATAAACATCTCATAATATCCGGAAGCAGCCACATATAAACGAGCTTCCTTCACCTGCTTATTCAAACTAAAAGCTTTACGCAAAAGAGGTGCCGGTTCGAATTCCATATCGTGACGATCGGTAATCCATTTCCCTGTCCAATCTTGAACACTAAATTTCCCCATTTCAAAACTGGCTGCTTTAGAAGAAGTATAGGCTTTGCCTTTGGCATCATAAACCGTAACATTCCAATAATAGCGAGTATGTGGCTTAAAAACCATACCTGTTACATACGGTTGTAAATTTTCAGGCGAAAGGCCTATCTGAATCACATAATGGGAAGCAACAAAATGTTCTGCTTTACCCGCATATTCCCACGTAAATCGCGGCGACTGAGTATCCAAGCCTATAGGTTCAGACAGAAATTCCGTCTTCAGATTCACCGGTAATATTCCATTGCCTGCATTCTCTCCGAAGCCAAATAGCGGCATACAGAGGAACACAGCTAATACGATTGGTTTTAACCACTTATTCATACTCTTATATTTATTGGTTTTGAATAACATGCACCTCTTCAGGTGCATGAATTATACTTTTTATTTTTCCATCCGTTCCTTTTTCATGACGGATTGTAATCACACCATAAGGTGTAGGGAATGTTCCTTCAACCCATTCCAAATCACCCAGATGAGGCGTAATACTTACAACCTTACAACCAGGTTCCACCATTTGAACGCCTAAAACATACTCGCTCAACCAAGAAGTCGGACCCGAAGCCCAACCATGACACAAACTGTGTCGGTATCCTTTATAGCAGTAGGCTCCATAATCTTTATGAATATCCACCTTTCCTGCAGGGACCAAGTCATCAATACGCGCAGCATTGGGCAACCAGTCCATATTAAAGTCTTCCCAAAAAGTTGTTGCACCCAAATCTAACATAGCTCCCCAAAATTGGCGTATCATATCAAGCGCACCTTTATAATTACCTGCAAGTGCCATAGCACGCAGCATATAATATCCGTAAAATGTTGAGAAACCTTTTGCTCCACCCACTGATAAGAATTTCTGATCAGCCTCCTTCGGATTCATCAAACCGGAAAGGGAAAGCAACGCTGCGGCTTCTTTATTGCCGGGAGCATAAGGCATTATCTTTATTTTTAATAATGCATCCGCTCTTTCTTTAGAGGCTTTCTTCATTTTCTCAGCCATCTGTTTACACTCTGCAGCTAATGCATCATCTCCTAAAACAGTACATAACTCATTGCCGGCATTCATAGCTTCTAGCATCAAAGCCTGCATACCAGCATCAATTGCCACCTTATTTTCACTCGAAGGCCAATCCAAGAAACGACCGCCACCCGACAATTGTTCATGCCCATGTCCATCGGTCTGTTCAAGCAATATCCGAAGTAAACCGGTAAGATAGGATTGCTGTTCTTTCAGATAAGACAGATTACCCTGATAACGATACCAATCTTTTTGTATCAGTATCCACCAAAGCGAATAGGCACTCATCCCACTCATCCACGAAGGAAGTGGAGTAACGTCGCGTGCCAGATCAAGACTCTTTGGAACCACTTCATTGTATCCAAAAACAGTATTTATCGTCATAATTTCGGGATACATATCACCAATCCACACCAAACGGTCGCGCTTGATGCCATCCCACAAATATTCCTGCATATTAAGATGCACAGTATATGCACCTGTCTGCCAAATACGATTCAACTTATCATCATTACAACGGAACGAACCTTTATAAGGGACATCACGAAAAGTAGCGATTGCACGTACTTCCTTCAATTGTAACTCAACCGAATCATCCAGCAAATCAATCCGCACAAAACGGAAACCCGAATTACCCACTTCCTGTACACCTAACCATGGCAAGCAGACAACAAAATCGCGCAAAGCATGGTCATTCGTTGCTCCATTCTTTCCATCAATATCACACATAGCTTCACTGGCTGACTCACCAAAGCGAATACGAATTTTTATAGGATTATGAGATGACGGCATACCCGACACCAATTGCAAACCACCTTGCAATTCTTTTCCAAAATCAAGCAAGATGGCGGGATGCAATTTATCTGTACTCTTCAGTTTACAAATATACTTGTTCTGCAGATCAGTTTGTCCATTTCCCTGACGAAGCAGATTATCGGCACCTGTAATTTGTTCACTATTTTGCTGCCAAACAATACGAGTCGGCGACAAATAAAAGCGAGTCCTGCTGTCCCGCTGTTGGGCATTACCCAACAACAGAGACAGGGATAGCAAAACAAATATGAAAATCAATGATCGTTTCATGGTAGAGAATGAACCTAATTAAAGGTTAAAAGCAACTTTCAATTCATCTAAAGCTTCTTTCGTCATTCCATCCGGAACAAAACCCATACTGCGAGCTGTCAGATAGATCTGTGCAGCTTTAGAAAGAACATCTATTTGGTCAAAAGCTTCCAATACATCAGGTCCTACGGCACAAACGCCATGTTTTTCCCAAAGAACCACATCATATTCGGCTAAACCTTTCACCGTTTCTTCTGCCAAACGTACACTGCTCGGCATACGATAAGGTATAATGCCCAAGCCTTTAGGGCAGAAAGCACGCGTTTCAGGAATCATCGACCAAAGAAGATTGGTGAGTACATCTTTTTCCAAAAATGGTTTATAATGCGACATCGCTACCAAATCAATCGGATGCGTATGAATAACGGCACGATAATTTGATCCTATGCCCAGCAGATAGTTATGCATAGCCAGATGAGACGACAACTCGGAAGTTGGTTTCACTAGATTATCCGCAATGATCTCATAATTTTGACAATCATCAAGAATACGGATAACTGAACCATTTTCCATTGGCCAACGCGCTAAATCACGCATTCTCCGATTTGTACCTTTACAAAAGAAATAGGCTCCTTTCAATTGAGGCAGCTCCATTCCAAAAGATGTTTTCGGACCGATAGCAGGCAACGACTTTATCTCATCATCTACCAATTTAGTTATATTGATTGTAATGTTCCCGCCATTGCGTTCAGCCCAGCCTTTTTGCCAAAGATATCCAGCCACTTCAGCTACTTTGCCGATCTCTTTTGCAAGAGCGGGATGATTTTCTAATATTGACTTCATCATTCTTTAATTTAATCATTTATTTAAATCATGTTGGGAAGTAATAATGACAAAATAAGTATTGCCATACCACAAGCCAACACAGTGATTGTTTGAAAACTGACACCTTTCCATTCCTTCAACATTATTCCCCAGAAATTACTAAAGAGAATATTGAGTGACATCAAGATGCTCCACGAAAAAGCCAGCATCAAAGGAGAATTGGTGAAATAACTTTTTCCCATTCCCAATCCGAAAAACTGCGAATACCAAAGGACACCTGCCAAGGCGCAGAACAAAATATTGCTCACAAGAACATTCTTTGGAACAGACAGATATTCTTTTCCAGAATGGTTTTTTATATTCTGATAGATGCAATAAACAGCATTGGTGATAAAACCTCCGATAGTCACCAGAAGAACGACCGGATTAAGTGCGAACAATTCACTGGCACCTAATTGAATTGCTTTCTGTTTAATAGGTTCACCGCTTTCCAATCCAAGATTGAAACAAGCACTCATCACACCGGCTAGAAGAGCCACAAGCAGACCTTTCGTCAAAGCAAAATCTTTGACTGCTGCCTTCTTCTCTTCATCCGACATGTTTCGCGCACGCAAACTGCCTGCGTAACCAATAACCGCTATACCTGCCAACGTTACACATACGCCAAAGAGTAGCATCAATCCTTCGCCATGGAAAAGATCAGTTCCTCCCAATATGGCAGGGATCAACGTTCCAAATGCAGAACAGGTTCCCAAAGCGATGCTTTGTCCTAAAGCAATACCCAAATAGCGCATACTCAAGCCGAAAGTAAGTCCGCCGATGCCCCAAAGTATACCGTAGATAACAGATCCGGCAGCTCCGCCGGCATTCCACAATTCCGTCAGACTACTTCCTTGAGGAATAGCCAACAGAGCACCCAGAAACGGGAATATCAGCCATGCGAACAAGCCTTGTGCCAGCCAAAAGTTCTCCCAACTCCAACCTTTTATCTTATTGATCGGAACATACGAACTGCTTTGGCCGAAACTGCCGATGGCAATGATTAATAATCCTATTAATATATCCATACAATCAACGCTTGCCGGTTACTTCTGCCTCATACTTCTCAATCTCCGGAATGAAGCTTTCGCCAACCGGAACATCATTTTGCAAGCAGAACATATCCCAAACGGCACCCCAAGGAAGACTCTTGTCTTCTTCCTGCAAAGCCAAACGCTGGAACAGTTTGTCATCAGCTTCGTACTGCTGCAGTTTAGTCGACGGTTCAAGAAGTGCCTGAAGCAATGCTTTTTGTGTTGCACGGCTACCGATCACATAAGCACCAATACGATTGATGGTTGCATCGAAATAATCCAAACCAATATGTACACGACCAAGTGCATTGCAACGAACTATCTCACGAGCCAAATCCAACAAATCATCATTCAGGATAACTACATGGTCACTATCCCAACGGATCGGACGGCTTACATGAAGCATAATCTCCGGTGTAAAGAGCAACAAGGATGAAAGCTTGTCGGCAACGCTCTCCGTCAGATGAAAATGACCGGTATCAAGCGTTACAATCTTTTGATTCTTCACTCCATAACCCAAATAGAAATCGTATGAACCGACTGTATAACTTTCAAGACCGATACCGAACAACTTTGCTTCGATACAGTCTTTCATGTTCTTATAATCCTTAGCAAATATCTCATCTAATGATTTCTCAAGAATCTGACGATATTTCAAGCGACTTGCAGGGACTTCCTTGCTGCCATCATGAATCCAAAGATTCATAATACAAGGATCATTCTGGTATTTGCCCATCTCTTCACTGATCCAACGGCAACGTTTAGTATGCTCGATCCAGAAATTACGGATACCGTCATCAGGATTAGCCAATGTCAAATTGCCACTCTTAGGATGAGAGAATGAAGTACTGTTGAAATCCAGCTTCATACCTTTTTCCTTAGCCCATTGCATCCAGCTCTCGAAATATTTCGGTTCAACTTCATCACGATCAACTTTCTTTCCCTGAAAATCACCATAGATCTCATGCAAATTCAAACGATGCTTGCCCGGAATCATGGAAGCAGCCTTCAAAACATCGGCACGGAGTTCTTCAATCGTGCGTGCACGGCCCGGATAATTTCCTGTTACCTGAATACCGCCCGTCAGCGAACCGCCCTGGTTCTCAAAACCGGTTACATCATCAGCTTGCCAGCAATGCAGTGACAAAGATATCTTTTGCAATTTGTCCATTGCAAGTTTAGTGTCAACACCAAGTGCAGCATAACGCTCTGTAGCTGCATCAAACGATTGTTTGATAATACTTTCTTTTATCATGGAAGTTACATTTTTGAGGTTATAGATAAATAATTCTTATATGCTTCTTCTCCATCATTATTGAGTAATGGAGTGAAAACTGTCGGTGAAACGAATTTGCTGATCAGGCGGCGCATATCCCAACGGTCGGAAACGAGTCCGGCAGCACGTGCCTGCAACATACAGTTACCGATAGCCGTTGCCTCACTCGGACCGGCTACAATCGGCATGTTGATAATGTTTGCCGTAAATGTATTCAGCAAGAAATTCTTTGATCCGCCACCAATCACATGCAAACGATGAATCGGGAATGGCGACATTGTTGTCAGAAGATCCAGCATTTCCTTATAACGGAAAGCCAGGCTTCTAAAAATACAACGGATAAACTCTGCGTCGGAAGCCGGAACTGACTGACCAGACTCCTTGCAATAAGAGATGATAGCCTTTGTCATGCTTATCGGGTTGGCAAACCGGGCATCGTCCGGATTGACTACGCTCTTGAATGCGCATGTTTCATTAGCCATCTTATCAATATCTTTATATGAATAGTCTCTGCCGGCAGCCTTCCATTCTTTGCGGCACTGCTCCAAAAGCCACATACCTGTAATATTTTTCAAGAAACGGGTTGTGCCATCAAGACCACCCTCATTAGTAAAGTTGTTGCGAAATGAATCCTCATTGATGATAGGCTCTTCCGTTTCGATACCCATCAGACTCCACGTACCGCTGCTCAAATAAGCGAAACCAGGGTCAAGCGCAGGAACAGCCGCTACAGCTGAAGCCGTATCATGGCCGGTCACAGCTACCACAGGCACTTTCCCTACTCCCGTTTCTTTAGCCAAAACATCCGTCAATGTTCCAATCACCGTACCCGGCATGACCAGAGGTTCATGCATGATTGTAGTGGGAACGCCTGCTGCTTCCAGCAATTTCTTTTCGAAAGTTTTCGTTCTTGGATTTAATATTTGAGAAGTAGAGGCATCGGTATATTCGCAAACGCGCACGCCTGTAAGCAGATATGAGAGAAGATCCGGCATAAACAGAATCTCATCAGCAGCTCTCAACGGTCCGAAATCCTGTTCTTTTGCAGCAAACAACTGGAATAAACTGTTGAAATTCATAATCTGGATGCCTGTCAGTTTGTACACTTCCTCACGCGGCAGCCGCTCAAAATACTTCTCGGGAGCACCCACGGTGTACGGATCGCGATAAGCACGGGGCAATCCCAATATTGTTCCGTCTTTAGAAAGATAACCAAAATCGACTCCCCAGGTATCAATACCGATTGAATCGAGAGCGATATGCTGTTGTGCACAAATGACAAGGCTTTCTTTCAAGCAATCAAATAGTTTGTACACATTCCAGAAGAATTTCCCCTGCATTTCCACCATGGCATTCGGAAACCGGTGTATTTCTGTCATATCGAATTTATCACCTGCTAAAGTACCTAATATTGCACGACCACTAGTCGCACCAATATCAAAAGCTAAAAAGTTATATTTTCTCATGGATAAACATAATTGTTTCAATTATGACACAAAAATATTCAAGTAATTACTATATTTGCTATCGAAAATGATTTTAAACCTTTCAATTATGATATGGAGAAGAATCTTAATGGGCAATTAAAATATTTAACAATCGGTGCTGCAGATGAAGACTGGGGCATTGTTGTAACGACTGTAGGATATCAATTTATTCCGCCTCAAGGTCAATACCCTCTTTTTCCACATCCAGACAAATACAATTTCAAACCCCAGACAGGCCGTGTACTCAATGAATACCAAGTTGTATATATTACCAAAGGAAGCGGCTATTTTGCTTCCAACTCATGCAAACTGCAGAAGATTACAGCAGGCACAATCATCATACTTTTTCCTGGCGAGTGGCATGATTACTATCCCGACAAGGAAACAGGATGGGACGAGCATTGGGTAGGATTCCGGGGTGTTCATATTGACAGACGCGTTGAGAAGCATTTCTTCACTAAAGAGGAACCGTTGCTGCATATAGGAATCAGCGACACAATCGTCAGTCTCTATGACGACATTCTCAAATTTGCCATTCAGGAGAAATCGGGTTATCAGGAGCTTATTTCAAGCATTGTACTTCATATTCTCGGATCGATTTACTACAAAAAAAGGAATAAATCGTTTACAAACACCTACGTTGTCGACAAGATCAACGAAGCACGTATTCTGATGAAGGAGCAGGTCGAGAATCCGGAATCGCCCGAACAAATTGCCTCCCAACTGGGATTAGGTTATTCCTGGTTCCGGCGGATGTTCAAGGAGTACACAGGTGTTTCGCCCGCCCAATATCAGCAGCAGCAACGACTGCTGAAGGCAAAGGAGCTACTTACAGCAAGTAGCCTGAACATTTCTGAAATAGCCTACAGCCTAAAATTCGAGAACGCCGGGCAATTTTCGACTTTCTTCAAAAAGAAAGCGGGTATCACGCCTTCAGAGTTCAGAGAACGGGCACACTAGGTTCATACTGTCATGACACTTTCCCATAAGACTAATATTTCACGAATATGGAAACAAGAAAAATCATTATCATTGGAGCTACTTCCGGCATGGGTTACCGCATTGCACGACTCTATCAGCAGAAGGGATGGCGAGTAGGCATCGCCGGACGCCGCACGGACAAACTGCAAGAACTCGCAGCCCTAGCGCCGGAACAAACTTTCTGGCAACAAATAGATATCACACAGGCAGACGCCGAAGACGGACTGTTTGCGTTGGCGCAACAGACAGACGGTATGGACGTCTGTCTGCTCTGCTCGGGCATAGGAAGTTTGAATCTCACGCTCAAACCCGAAATAGAACTGAATACCGTAGCAACAAACGGCGAAGGTTTCACTCGCATGGTCACTGCTGCATATCGCTATTTTGCACAGCATGGTGGAGGACAGCTGGCTGTCATCAGCTCTATTGCCGGAGTCAAAGGCCTTGGCACTGCACCGGCATACTCGGCAACCAAACGTTTCCAAAATACATATATCGACGCTTTGGAGCAACTGGCATGCATGGAAAAACTGCCTATCCGCTTCACTGACATTCGTCCTGGTTTTGTGCAGACGGCACTTCTCAAAGACGACAAGTATCCACTTACGATGGACCCTGATTATGCTGCCCAAAAGATCGTCAAAGCCATCGAACGAAAGAAGCGGCGCGCCATTATCGACTGGCGTTACGCCATTCTGGTCTTCTTTTGGAAACTCATTCCTGCCTGTATTTGGAAGAGGCTTCCTATACATATTTAAAAAGAGAGCCAAACTGGCATCATCATATGATGGAAATTTGTCAGGGGCATCAAAATGGTTCCAGTTCCGTTATTTGCCTCAAAAACTCTGCAGCCATTCAAACTCTCCTCTAAACTGGGGAAGTCGTTCAAAATGTCTTCAGCAGCAATCTTATCATAAGAGGGAATTTTCTCATTCTTCTACTCCGCACGAAGACTATCCACAGGATTGACATTTGCAACATGCCAATTCTGCAATGACACTGTTTTTCAGAAATATAGCAATTCTATCAAAAACGCAAAGTGTATAAAAATTAGACAACAGTGTCCAATTATTTGACACTTCTTAATGTCTGCCAAACGTCAACTTGCGGTTCATCATATAATTGACCGCACCATAAATGAAGAGGCCCAGGAACTGTGCTAGATAGACATTGACCGACAGGACTTCGACCATCAGCAAAAGACAAAGGAACTGTGCACTATATGCACACCCAAAAGCAATTAGGAAGAGAATTATTTCGCGCCAGAGCCGGCCGCGACCTGAAGAAAATACCCAAAACTTACTCCAACAGAAATTATTGGTTTGCGCAATTACATAGGCCGTAACATTCGAGACCTTGTAATTGCACCCCAATACTTTCATCATAAGCCACACGACTACCGCAATGATCAGGAAATTCAGCGTTCCGATCAGGATAAAGCGGATGATACGTGTGGACTCTTTCAAAACTCATTCATCATTAAAAATTATAACCGACGCGTACTGTGAGATAAGCCTGATCCCAATCCTGTACGGTATTATATTTTGCTTCCAATCCGACTGTAATATCATCGGTAGCATATACCTCGCCTCCCATTCCGATATTGAGACCAAAACGTGTTGAAGTATCATTGTTCAAAACATAATCACGCTTCCAGAACGACATACCTACACCACCTAACGGATAGAAACCGAACATATCGCTCAACTTGAATACATAATGTGCATTCAAATCCAACGCGCATGCACTCAAATTATCACTCTTAGCATAATAGCTTATCGACGGAGCCAAACGAAATTCGTCTGTCACATTGTACCGATAATCCACACCAAAAGTAGCATTATCGGTATCAAAGCCATAACCCACATTCAATCCAAACGACGAATCACCACGCCGTGTCTGGCTAAAAGCACTCAAGCTAACCACTGCCAATGTCAAGATAAGAATCAACTTTTTCATTTTCTTTGTGTATTTAGTTTTAACTCACTGATAAACATCACTTACTTTGATTTTAACCTATCGCCTGTAGCTTTAACTATATTGCGATAATACTCATCATCATAACCGGGAAAATCAGGATAAGCCGACTGTCCATATCCATTGTCTTTGAAATGGCCATTCTCTTCTTTCTTCACATTCCCGTCCATATATTTCACCATCAAGTATTCGCCCAATTCCTTCCATCGGGCAACAGATTGATTTGCCGTATTCGAACTAAACCAGGTCAAGAAACGGGTTGCTTCTGTCGGATCTTTGGCAAACAAATCCATTGCAGCCTTATCAATTCCCGGAACCGCCTCTTTATAGTTGTTCTCAAGCTCCTGCTGTACCTTGCGAATATCTTTAATCATAAAACTATATTTACTGTACGCCATATTCGCTACCCAGTTATGAATCCAGAAAGCCGATGTCCACGAAAAATGTGTCATATCGCCATTGCCTTCACGATAACATTCAGGCGCATCCGTTACCGAACAATAAACCGGGGTAAACACAGCCATATCGGCATCATCCACGCCAAACCACAAAATTCCACCTACAGCATCGGGCAACCAGTTACGCATTTGGGGAACGATAACAAATCCTGTCTGCTGCGTAGCTATAGCCCGCTCGTGAAGATATTCTTGTCCATCAACTTTATAGTTAAGCGGACGCCAACGATAAGGGACCTTAAAAGGACCAGCTCCCGGATCTTTCGTCATGTCCAAATCAGTACCTTCAAAATGATCACGCATCATATTCTGCACATCCTGTACAGAAAGCAAACGATCTGGCTTGATATAAAGCGGCATCGGACCTTTGCTTACATCGCCTTCGATAAATGGCAGATATTTAGCCATGTCTTTATTATACTTATTGAAGAATGACCAGACACGTCCTTCGCAACCCCGCAACGAACCATATTCATACGGGCAATAGGCAGCCTGGAAACTAAAATCTTTATCCTTCCCCTTAAAGTATCCTTTCGTACGAGCGAAACTAACAACATCAGGAGCATACATGCAATTGTCATTATCATCAAAAGGAATCTGCTGAATACGCGACTGATTGGCATGGCCAGAAATACAGTCGTCGGGAATACGGATTGCTACCCAAACAGCACCTTTGTTGCCAACACCTTTACCAACCATTTCCAAAATCCATGCCTCATTCTTATCGGCGACAGAAAAAGATTCGCCTTCGCTGCAATAACCGTAGTCTTTAACAAGATCGGTCATCACCTTAATAGCTTCGCGAGCAGTCTTGGAACGTTGAAGGCCGATATAAATCAAACTGCCATAATCCATAATGGCTGTTGAATCAGCCAATTCGGCACGGCCGCCGAAGGTCGTTTCTGTAATTGAAACCTGATTTTCATTCATGTTACCAACTACCGAATAGGTATGTGCAACCTGCGGAATCTTGCCAAGTGGTTTATGCGTATCCCATTCTATCACATCAAGCATCGCACCTTTAGGCCAGTCTTTAGCAGGCCAACGATACATCTCACCATACAATGAATGCGAGTCAGCTGCATAGCTGATGATTACCGAACCATCCACCGAAGCTTTCTTTCCTACCAACAAGTTGGTACATGCTATTGCCTCAACGCACGAAAGAGCACACAGGCAGCAAGTCATTAAAATCTGTTTTTTCATTATCTGTTACTGTTTTACATTGAATACAAATTTGTTATTTCTGTAGCCCAAATCGTCTCGTCGGGCGTTTCAAGAATCAAAGGAATATCATCAAATCGCGGATCTTCCATTAACAACTGGAAAGTAGTCATTCCCATAACTCCTTTGCCGATGCTGTCATGACGATCAACATGTGAAGAAAGATCTTTCTTTGAATCATTTATGTGCATGCCACGAAGATAAGAGAAACCTATCACCTCATCAAAATGGCGAAAGGTCTCTTCAAAACCTTCCTTTGTGCGAATATCATAGCCGGCAGCCAGTGTATGAGCGGTATCAATACACACACCGACACGTGTTTTATCTTCTACCTTGTCAATAATATAGGCAAGTTGTTCAAATCTGAATCCCAGATTTGAACCCTGACCTGCTGTATTTTCCAATACCGCACAAACGCCGGTTGTCTGAGAAAGAGTCCAATTTATGGAATCTGCAATCCGTGTCAAACAGTCTTCCTCACTGATTTGATTTAGATGACTTCCAGGATGGAAATTCAAACGATCCAAGCCTAATTGTTCGCAGCGCTGCATCTCATCGAGGAAAGCTTCACGTGATTTCTGCAATCCTTCGGCGTCAGGATGACCCAGATTAATCAGATAACTGTCGTGTGGAAGGATATGCTTTACTTCATAGCCAAATTCCTTACAACGGCTTTTGAATAAAGAAATATTTTTTTCATTCAACGGAGCAGACTTCCACTGACGCTGGTTACGAGTAAACAGAGCAAAAGCTTTTGCACCAATAGCATTTGCATTCAGCGGAGCATTTTCCACACCGCCCATTGTACTCACATGCGCTCCTACATATTTCATATCATTAGTTTTTGTTTTCTATTGTTTAACAACAAAACAATCTACTTTGTTGATTTATAAACAAAAAAACAGAAACAAGGATTTCACCCTGCCTCTGTTTTTCCAACTGTTATATATTTAAAAATCTTATTCTTCTCCCAGTTCAGGTACAATAAAATCGACAAAACAGAGCGCAGCCAAAGCCGTTCCATAACGTTTTTCAATTGTGATACCCTCAGTAATAAAATTCAGTTCTCCTAAATAATACTGGCTATATGTTTTTTGATGCAAGTCATTAATAACACGTATCAATCGGGATTCAAGTTCCTCAATACGATAACGTCCACTAACTTCACATACCAAACCTCCCACTTTCTCATCAAAGTTTTCATCTTTGTACATCCATGCGTAAACCACACCGGCAGAGACAAACTCATCCTGTGTACCATGCGATACGGCCATGATTGTTTTCAGTTCAGAACCAAATGGAGGAAGGTCTATTTCATCCATAGTTACAAGACGCGCTGTTGCCGGGATAACCGACGAGTACGTCATAATATTGAAATCTGAGATGCCGGCATCATAAAGTGCCATGTGATAAGAACCGGCATGCTTCTCCAAATCAGAATCACCGCTGCCCTTTGTTATAAAAAAGGTGTTTGGAATCAAATTTCCAACTTTCTTTGCCATCTACGAATATCTTTTACTTGATTAATAATTGAAGGCACAAAAATAGAAACTTCTTCTGAATTATTCTTACAATTTGGAGAATAAATTTATTACGTCAAAAATTCATATAGAGAATCGGAGTCGTCTCTGCTTTTTTTATACTTTTGCAAACATAAGACAGAATATACGCAATAATGAAAAGTAAGAGTTTAGTTTCTATCGACCAATGTTCCAAAGAGGACATTCTTCGCATTCTGGACAACGCCCGCAAGTTCGAGGCCAATCCCAACCGCAAAGTGTTGGAAGGCAAAGTCGCTGCCACGCTATTCTTCGAACCATCGACCCGTACACGTTTGAGTTTCGAAACAGCAGTCAATCGTCTTGGCGGACGAATCATCGGTTTTTCTGATGCGGCAACAACCAGTTCTTCCAAAGGTGAAACACTGAAAGACACGATTCTAATGGTAAGCAACTATGCCGACCTGATTATCATGAGACATTATTTGGAAGGTGCTGCTCGTTATGCATCCGAGGTAACAAATGTTCCAATTATCAATGCCGGAGATGGGGCTAATCAACATCCTTCGCAAACTATGCTTGATTTGTATTCCATACAAAAAACGCAAGGACGACTAACAGATCTCACCATCACTATGGTTGGCGACTTAAAATATGGACGAACCGTTCATTCACTGATTGTCGGCATGTCACATTTCAATCCAACATTCAAATTTGTTGCACCTAGAGAATTACAAATGCCTGATGAGCAAAAGAACTTCTGCGATAAGCACGGCATCAAATATGAAGAATACACAGAGTTTACGGAAGATATCATCAATAATACCGACATTCTGTATATGACTCGTGTACAACGCGAACGTTTTACTGATATGGAAGAATATGAACGCGTCAAGAATGTATATATACTAAAGAACGATATGCTTAAAAACAGTCGTGAAAACTTAAGAATCATGCATCCGCTGCCACGTGTCAATGAAATCGCATATGATGTGGATGACAATCCAAAGGCTTATTACATACAACAAGCTCATAACGGACTCTTTGCGCGTCAAGCAATCATCTGTGATGTGCTTAATATTCCTGTCGAAGGCTGATCATATAGACTTTACAAGTTTATATGATTAATCTATTATCCTATTATCAACTATTGTAAATTATAAAATCATGTCTATAGAAAAGAAAAAAGAATTGCAAGTCGCCGCCATAGAAAACGGCACGGCAATAGACCATATTCCTCCATCGCAACTATTCAGAGTTGCTAAAATGCTTGAGTTAGAGAAAATGCCTAATACAATAACGATTGGAAACAATCTTCTCAGCGAAAAAATGGGAACCAAAGGTATGATCAAAATCTCAGACAAATATTTCGAAGAAGACGAACTCAATCGTATTGCCTTGATTGCTCCACATGTAGTGCTCAATATCATCAAAGATTACGAAGTAGTTGAAAAAAGAACGGTTGTACTCCCTGACGAAATTGTAGGTTTGGTAAAATGTAATAATCCCAAATGTATCACCAACAACGAACCAATGCCTTCACGCTTTGAGGTAATTGATAAAGAAAAGGGAACGCTCAAATGTCATTATTGCGAACGAAAGATAAATAAAGAAGATATCATTATCAAAGAAAAATGAAACAAGACTGGAAACCGGGAACCATGATTTATCCTCTTCCGGCAGTAATGATCAGTTGTGGTTCAGAGCCATCCGAATACAATATCATAACTGTTGCGTGGGTTGGTACGCTTTGTACCAATCCACCAATGTGTTATATATCTGTGCGTCCAGAAAGATTTTCCTATCCCATATTAAAAAAGAACATGGAATATGTAATCAATCTGACTACGCGAGATATGGCCTTTGCTACTGACTGGTGTGGCGTAAATTCGGGAAAGGATCATCACAAATTCGAAGAAATGAAACTCACGCCGGGAAAAGCTTCTATTGTCAATGCTCCGATTATAGAAGAATCCCCTTTATGCATCGAATGTCGTGTAAAGGAAGTCATTGCATTAGGAAGTCACGACATGTTCATTTCTGATGTAGTCAATATTCTTGCTGACGACAAATATATCAATTCGGATACTAAAGCGTTCGATCTGCAAAAAGCAAATCTGATTGCTTATTCGCATGGTAAGTATTACACACTTGGCGATTTGATCGGCAAATTTGGATGGTCTGTCAAAAAGGAAAAATAAGATGCTATGAAGAAATTCGGAGTACTACTATTGCTAATTTCATTTTGTATGCCAATACAATCCCAAAAACTCATTCAGTTTAAGGAGAAGACATTCATGTGGGGAGCAAAAGTAGGCTTTACGTCTTCATTTCCAATTGTCACTTCGCTGACAATAAACGATGTCGAAGCCGAAAATATTCGCATGCAATACAAGGTAGGATATGAGGCAGCGACTTTCGCACGTATCAATATTCACAAATTTTTCTTACAACCAAGTTTTCTCTGGCGGCACTACGAAAATGAGATTCATTTTGATCTTTCTAACAATGCCAATACAACATTGGACCAATCATATGATGCTATTACACAAGGTGAAAATCAAATCACTTACAATTCTTCCTCTATTGATTTCCCGTTTCTTATTGGATTCTATGCAGTAAAAGAAGCACCTTATACTCTTAGTTTAATGATCGGACCTAACGTACAATACATTTATAAGAAGAACTATTCAACTTATTTCACCGATTCTCCTCTTGCATACGTAGATGACAATACACCTATAAATGTGGATATTGCGACAGGAACCAGCGTCAGCATCGGACGTTTGTTCTTTGATTTCAAATATGAATTCGGAATCAATCAAATAAAGTCTAAATTTACAGGAAAGAACGAACAAACCTCAACAACCAACCATGTTATATTAAAAAGACGGACCAACGCAATGAGTTTTTCTCTAGGTTTCGTATTTTAAGAAACAATCATTCCAAATGGAATGTCTTCATCTTATTATATAGCGTTTTTCTATCTACCCCTAATAACTGCGCTGCTTTGGTTTTGTTATTTCCACTCTCATGCAAAGCTTTAATAATCAAGTCACGTTCATACGTTTCATTTTTCAAATGAATATTAACAGGAGCTGAGTGATCTTCAGTTAGTTCCTCTGGTAATTCATTCCGTGTAATGTAACGTTCTGTTGCCAGTAATGTCGCGTACTTAATAGCGTTCTTCATTTGCCGCAAGTTACCAGGCCATGAATAAGATTCAAAAATGCTGACTGTTTCATTATCAAAACCTATAACATTTTTCTGCAGTTCTTTATTTGCCTGTTCCAAAAAACCATTTGCGAAAATCATCAAATCCTCTTTCCGATCTTTCAAATCAGGAATACGAATCGTGAACTCATTGATACGATGATACAAGTCTTCCCTGAACTCACCTCTATCAATGGCCATACGCAAGTTTTCGTTGGTTGCAGTAATCAGTCGCACATCTATAGAAATCTCCTGATTACTGCCAATGGGCTTGATAGTACGTTCTTGTAAAGCACGCAGCAACTGCACTTGTACTTCATATGACAGATTACCAATCTCATCCAAAAAGATCGTACCACCTTTAGCTGCCACAAATGCACCTTCTTTATTATCAATGGCACCAGTAAATGAGCCTTTGATGTGTCCAAAGAATTCCGAAGCTGCCAAATCCTTTGATATAGCGCCACAATCGACTGCAACAAACGGAGCCTTACGCCTACTGCTCTGCTCATGAATTCGACGGGCCACATATTCTTTACCTGTTCCACTTGACCCGATAATCAACACCGACATATCTGTCGGTGCAACAAGACGCACATGATCATACAAGATATGAGCAGCCTGACTCTGACCTTCTATATAAGAACTACTAACGTTACTATTCGTATTTTGTTTCGGCTGTTTTTCTGGTTTCCTTCCCTTAATGACATCTTGTATTTTCACAAACAATTCCTCAGGGTTCAATGGCTTTGAAATATAATCAGAGGCACCAAGTTTCATTGCTTGTACAGCCGTTTGAATATCTGCGTAACTTGTCATCATTATAAACGGCAAAGAAGAGAATTTTTCTTTCGCCCATTTAAGCAAATCAATGCCATTCCCATCCGGCAGACGCAAATCCGACAAGACGAGATCATATGTTCCGTTTTCTATTTTGATCTTAGCTTCAGAAACAGATGAAGTGGTTGTTACTTCAAAGCCTTTCTTTCCAAGCCAGGTCTTCAACATTAACGAAAACGTTATATCATCTTCAATTATCAGTATTGAAAACATTCCATCCTTTTTAATTCCGGATGCAAAGATAAGGAAAATAGTGAACGACCCTTCAAAAATACATGAAAGAAGTACGATAAAACAAAAAGAGTACCCCGGTCCAGGTACTCTTTTTATTTTTTGCAGACTTAAAAAATAATTGTATAAACGGTTATAATATGTAGAAACTCTACTTACTTTTTTGTTTTCTGTTAAGTAAAGTACGAAAATCGTGCCAAAACAATTATTTTTGGAATCATTCAATCATAAAGTGCTCAATTGGAAGAGATAACATTGAAATAATATTTTCATTAAACTTATTACCTGTGTGGTACAAATGCGGAAAAACAAGTCACACATGGGGAATTATTCCACAACTATTTCTACAATTTAAGTTTTGCCTGTTCCACAATCTCCATTGCTTGAGAGATAACATCAGTCATTAATCTCTGCCATCCGCTATCGGTCAATGCATCGTCATTTATTTCCAACATACGCAACTGAGCAATCACATTTTTTGCTCCAAGCATAGAAAACAAAGGAAGAAGTTTATGCGCCACTTTAGAAGCCTGAGATCTGTCGTTTTTATCCAATGCTTCCTGCAAAAGGTCAATGCTTTTGCTTGTCTCGTCAGTAAATGTACGAACGATTGATGCAGAAGCCTCTTTATCTTCTCCGGCAAAAGCAGTAAGCGAATTGAAATTAAATTCAACTGCTTTCTCCGGTGAGAAATCGGTTATAAGCAATTGATTTAATAAAGTAATTAATTGTTTTGCTGAAAATGGCTTATTCAAAAAGCCTGTAAATCCGGCATCTGTATAATGCGTATGTTCCTTTTCAACACTGGCAGATAAAGCTATAACCGGAATGTTGTCAGTACCGTTTATTCCAGAAGAACGAACAGCCTTAAGCAATTGATATCCATCCATTCCAGGCATCTGAATATCCGTGATAACAGCATCAAAAACTGTTTTCTTCAAATAATCGAGCACAGCATTCGAATCGGTACAGCATGATACTTCAACATGATTGCGTTTGAGCAGTTCTTCAGTCATTGCCAACTGCAATGGGTCATCGTCAACCAACAGACAATGAACATCTTTACCTGCAAAAACAGCCTTTTCTGCTTCCTCTTCTTTTGCTGTATCTGGTAATATTTGATCATTCGAAAGTTTCAATGGAAGAACTATCGTAAAATCGCTTCCTTTTCCAGGTATACTATGCAAAGTGAGTCTTCCACCCATTAATTCAATTAATTTGCGTGTAATAGAAAGCCCCAAACCAAAGCCCTCTTTCTTCTCAGTTCCTACCAGGCGAGTGAATTCTCCGAATATTTTTTCTTGTTCGACTTCAGGAATTCCAGGTCCGGTATCGCTCACTGTAACCACTAAATTATAGTCTTCGCCCAAAAGACATTTGACAAAGAGAACCACACGGCCTTCAGATGTAAATTTTATAGCATTTGACAACAGATTACCAACAACTTGACGTATACGCTGTGCATCACCTAAAAAAACTTTATCCATCTGTTCTTCTTTCAGGTTCATGATAAAATTCAAATTTTTAGCTTCTGCCAATGGCAGGAAACTATCATAAATCTGATTAAACAAATCTTTGGCATTATATGGATCAGATTCAATATTCATCTGTCCTGATTCCAAACGATGGAAATCGAGCAGGTCATTGACTAATGATAAAATATGATTAGCCGACCCTGTCATATTTTCCAAATAATAACTCGACTTTTCATCGGGATTCTGATGCTTCAATAAATCAATGTATCCAATAATAGATGAAAGCGGAGCACGAATATCATGACTAATAGTCAACATTAGCTTTTCTCGTTTGAAAAGCAAATCTTCAGCATACTGCTTTGCTTTCTCCAACTGCTTTCGATAATATTGACTGCGTGATACGTCATGCATAATCATAATAATAAAAATAATTACCACGACAAGAGCTACAGAAGCAATACCTCCGATAAGTATAGCCGTCTCATTAAGAATCTTCTGTTTACTCTTCACTTTTTCAAGCGAAGTAGTCATTTCCTCCTCCTCTATGCTTCTTAACATCTGATTGATTCGGTTTGTAATTATAGTATTGCTATAGCGCAATTTTGAAGCTCTTTCCTGTAATTCAGTTGTCAAAGCCTTATGTTGTCCAACGATACTATCCTGCAAACTCCTCAAAACAGTAACTATTGTCTCTGTCGGATGATAAGGATTTACCAACGTATCCGTAACCGTCTGCCTTGACGTATTTACATTCATCACCACTGATGTATCATGTGCCTCATCTTCCTTCGGTGGCGAGAACACATCTGCGAGACGACGCAAGAAACTACGTCGTTGATTAAATTTCTTCATCAAAGGTTTTGAATATACAGTATCGCGATGCACTATTACTTTCCTCTTGACATTCAGTTCTCTTGAACGTTCAATGGTATCCTGATGAGCTATTACACGCTCAAAATTTCGTGAATAAATATGTTCGGAATTGATTTCTCGCCATGTACTGACTAATAGACGTGTATTTTCACGTTTTTGTTCCATCAAGTATTTTATTCTCTTTATTTTTGAACGCATCTTCTTGTCGTTGAACAATGTGCGCAGCGTATCCATATTGCGTTCAGCCTTATTCAAAGCTATATCATAAGGTTGTGGTAAAGTATCCGCTTGCTGTGTACTGACGAGTTGCCCCAAAGCCTCACTCTCATAAACAAGCGAGAGCGTATTCGTCACCAAATATAACTTCTTACGCGAGCGGCTGTCCGGTTCTTCATAACCACCGGCAATCTGTTTAATGATATTATAAACATACACAGCCGAACTCGCTGTGACGACAATCAACAGTAAATAGCCTATGATGACTTTCAGTCTAATATGTCCGTTCTGGTCGCTCATCAATCATCTTTATCGTAGGCAATCTTCCATTGATCCAGCATTTTAAAATCTTCCTTCTTTAATCCGACTTTCCAGAATGGAACAGGTTCGTCATGATCGCCCAGATACATGCGATCGGCTACTCTGAAAGCGCGATTAGTCAATGCTAACGAAGGCATAGACACATCTGTTCGAACACTGGCTATGTCCAGCATCGTATGAAACACACTATTCGTACTTACCGGATAAAGCTGATGATCAAGAGCTGTATCATATTTTTCCGGGAATGTAGTACGGAACGAATTCGAAAACCATATAATATAAGGTATATGTAACTGATAATAAGTAGGCACAGGCGAAGCATGCAAATAACGTTCGCGAGCATCATCAAAGATATCTTCTCCGTGATCACTCAGATAAAGCATCGAAGCACAAGCGTTAGTCTTATCAAGCATAGCAATAATTTGTGACAAGACGTAATCAGTATAATTAATCGAGTTATCGTAAGCATTATGAAGTTGTTTCTTATAAGAAACGCGAATGCCTTCCACCTTATCGGGCATATAAAATTTAAAATCTTTCGGATAACGTTCGCTGTACTTAAAATGAGAGCCATAAGTATGCAGGACAATAAACATATTCTCATTCGTACTATTTATCTCTTTCTGCAAAAAAGGCAACACTGCACCATCATGTAAAGAAGTAAAATATCCCGTATTGTATTGGCTCATATCAATGAACTTATCTGCTTCGTGATAATAGGATTGTATCATCAACGACGTCAGTTTCTGATTTGCTATGACCAAAGTATGGAAACCTGCCTCCTTAAAAGCAGTCACAATACTCTTTTCATTATAGATGACACCATAGTTTTCAGCGCTTGCAGCTGAGAGTATGATTGGTACACTCTTATACGTATTATTTGACTGCGTAATCACATCTCTGAAATACACCAACCCATCCAATTTTTGTAAACGAGGTGTTGTAGGGCGACCATATCCATACAAACTCCATTCCATAGCTCGAGAAGTTTCGCCTACAACAAGAACATAAATTTCACGCTTGCCATATGCCTGATCTGTTCTCTTTGAATTAAACATGAAATGAGCAGAAGTCACAGGATATTGCTTGTTTTTCTTAGCCTTATGAATAGCAAAATAAAGATTATAAAAAGCATTTACAGGATAAACATCATTCTTTAATGAGAAACGATAATCTTGCAAAGGAGACATAAAGCAAAGAACTACGCCTATCAAGAACGTCCACAAGCTAACAAATGCCATTTTTTTACAGAAACGACCCGACAATTTATCTTTCAATCGAATAGAGCGAATTGCCAGCCATAACGTCGGAAGAGTATAAAATACAAATACACATGCGATAATCAATCCTATATTTTCTAACAACTCACTAGCCTCCGACGCATCAGAACTCGTCAGATTCAAATACATATCAACAGCAATCACAGACTGACCAAAAAGCTTCAGCAAAACTAACTGTCCACCATCCAATATAACTTTGGGAAGCAAACAAAGCACGATAATTCCGGGTTTACGAGTAATCAGCAATAAAGCACACCAAAAAGCCCAAGGCAGCAGCAATGAACCGATAGCAGCTGTAATAGGCTGAGGATCTGTCACAAACAATACTACATTTGGTATCATAAACAAAATTCCAAACAAAAAGTAAAGATGTGTCTGTGACGACAACCAACGGATGATGTTTGCAAACATTTTCATTAATTCAATCACAATTAAATTTCCAACAACTTCAAATTTATCATTCTCTCCTAAGTAAAAAGTAGATTTTGCAAAATTAGCGCTTATCTATTAGATTAATGCAAACAACAGGCACAAAAAAAGTTATCAAAGTTTCCGCAAATCGAATTAATAGGACGTCGTATCATCACATCCGAATATATTTCCGGATTCATCCGAATGTTTTCCCAGATTCATTCGAAAGCGGGAAGTGTTTCATTCGAAAGAAAAAAAATTATATTCGAATGAAATGGTTCGCGCATTCGAATGTTTTTTTTAACACTTTTAAATAAGCACTTTTACTTCTCCTTCTTGCAAAAAACGTTATTTTTGCGATTCAAAACTCAATTGATAAATCTATTTCTATCAAAAAAAGGAGGATAGCAATGGCCACTGAAAACGATACAGATACGTCAGTTTACAGAGAAAAATATTTTACTGATATCTATAAAAATATTCCTGTTGCTGAAGCTTTATTTGATTTAAAGGGTAATTTGATTGATATGAACGATGCTTTCATTGAGACATTCAACCTTTTTTCTGATGAAGACAAGTATCATTACAACCTTTTTAAGGATGCCAATATTCCAAACGAACTACAAGATCCTATTTTAAGCAATCGCAAATATTCATTCCGTTTGAAGTATTCTTTTGAAAAAACAGGATTCAAACATACACTTAGGAAAGATTTAGCTGACATGAATTTTCGAACTGTCAAACTTTTTAATTCCAAGGAAGAATGCGATGGATTTCTACTTGTCTGTATTGAAGAAACTAGTTTATTGAATGCTTTGAATCGGGTACAAGATTTTAATAATATTTTCTCTCTTGTTTCAAAACTAGGGAAAATAGGATATATAAAATACAATTTTATCAGTGAAACAGGATATGCCAGTAATCAATGGTTCAACAACATAGGCGAAAGTGAAGATACTCCTTTAAAAAATATTTTTGGCGTATTCAATGCAGTAAATCCAGAAGACAGACCTCTTCTGAATGAAAAAATTGAAAAAATAAAAAATGGTATAAAAAACGAACTTTCCATTCAATATCAAGTACAAATTCCAAATGAATCAAATAAATGGAAATGGATTCATGCTAAATATTTTACTACCACTTATTCACCACAAGATAAAATAGTTGAAATTATTGGCATAAACTACGATATTACCAATTTTAAGGAAGCTATCGATGCCCGTGAAAAAGCCGAATTATCAAATAAACTGAAGTCAGCTTTTTTGGCTAACATGTCGCACGAAATACGGACTCCTCTTAATGCTATTGTAGGATTTTCAGAGTTGCTGCAAACATCTGACAACGAAAAAGACAAAGCGGAATTCATTAATATAATCAATAAAAATAACGATTTACTTCTTCATTTGATCAATGATATTCTAAATCTATCAAAAATAGAATCCGGATTTGTTGAAATACAAGTAAAAAAGTTTGATTTAAGTACGCTTTTTAATGAAATATTTGCAACTCAAAAATTTAGATGCACTAATCCTGATATAGAATTTAGAGGTAATAATCCATATAAAAGCTGCATAATCAATTACGATAGAGATCGTTTGACAGAAGTTTGGACTAACTACATATCCAACGCACTTAAATACACATCTCATGGACATATTCTCATGGGATACGAATACGTTAACAAAGGAATCAAGATTTATGTTGAAGATACTGGAAAAGGAATTCCCGCCGAAAAACAACACATGCTGTTTCAAAGATTTGAAAAACTAGGATCTTTCGTCCAAGGCTCCGGATTGGGTCTAGCTATATGTAAGGCTATTATAGAAGCTTCAAACGGCAATGTTGGACTGAAAAGTGCAGATGGCGAAGGTTCAACCTTTTGGGCCTGGATCCCTTGCGAAGTTCAAATCACTCAATAATATTACATGGAAACCATGCCCAGAAGACTGATCCTACATCTTTTTTAGATTTAAAACCGATCTTTCCATTGCTGGCTTCAACAATTGCTTTGCAGATCGATAATCCCAAACCCGTTCCTTGAGCAAAGCTATTTAACTTTTCAAAACGATCAAAGACTCTATATTGCTTTTCTTTTTCGATGCCAATGCCCGTGTCTTCAACATAAATACGAATGCCATTATTCATATATTCATATCCCATAATAATATGGCCTTTACTAGTACATTTAATAGAATTAGTTACGAAATTATTGATCACCTGCATCAAACGATTCCGATCCAACTCTACGATACATGATGGAAATGGATTGCGCTCTTGAAAATCCACATCCGGATTATTACAACGCTGTTTCAATGCCATGTAAGTTTTGTCGAATGCAACTGAAAAATCAAAGACTTCCTTCTTTAATTCAATCATACCTGATTCAATCTTCGAAAGATCTAAGACATCATTAATTAACCTAAGAAGCAATTCATTATTCATTTGGATAATACGAACATATTCTTCTCGTTCGTCAGCATTCTCTGCTTCTTGCAGTAATTGCGAAAATCCCACAATAGCATTAAGAGGAGTCCGTATTTCGTGCGACATGTTAGCCAAAAAAGCAGATTTCAATTTATCAGCCTTTTCCGCCTCATCTCTAGCTTTTTCAAGTTCTTCCAGCATGGCTCCAGTGGTAATATCCCAAGCAATAGTAATAAGTAAATTTTTTCCATCGTTAATCGTCAAGGTCGATCGTGAATAATGCCATACTTTTATGTTTTCATTATCAATCTCCTGACTAGTATAAAATCCTTTTTCAATAGCCTTCCGATCATCATCTTGCATAATGGACGCTTTCTCAGGGAAAAGCTCAAAATCCGTTTTTCCAATTATTTCGGTACTGCATTTATCATAAATATCTTCAAAACGCTTATTCACCATAAGGTATCGCAAATCATTATCGATATCTTTAATAGTCAATGAGCAATACAATTTATTAATGATCGCATTCATTAATTCATTGCTCGACAATAATTTATCATTTAGATTATGCCAAAGAGTTGTGTCTAACCGATATCCGGTATACTGAATACATTTTCCTTCTTTATTAAATTTAAAAGGAATTCCAACTACCATTGCATATCTCCACGGAGAGATGGATTGGTAACGGTATTTCACTTCAATCCTAAACGATTCATTCTCGCCAGATAAAACCTTGTTCATAATTTGAACAGCCTTTTCCTGCATATCTGGATGTACTAAATGATAAAACTCTTGAAGCTTTACCGGACGTGCATCTGCATATTCATCTTTATAAGGCATACTAATCACATCCGTTCCACTGTCATACTCCCATGGCATCAACTGACTGCTTTTTATAGCCAAATCCATCTTGAGCTTATATTCTTCTAACGTTTTCTGATATTTCACTTGCTCAGAGATGTCAACATAAGTAGAAATAATGGATGACAAATTACCTTCGATATCTCTAATAGGAAATACACGAGCTTGAACATACATTACTTCATTGCGGCTTGTTTTAAAAAAAAGATCTTTTGAATCTTTACACAAATCATATTGCAAAATACCTGAATAAGGTTGCATATTCTGCTGATCAATTTTACCTTTCAAAACCGTGTCATCATATATAGAAAACCTTGATAAAATGAATGCATCTTTATCATCTATACCAAAGATATCACAATCAGCTCGATTAAGATCAACAATAATTCCATCTTTATCATAATACTCCAATCCAACTACTGTATTTTCAAAAAGCGTAATGTATCGTTCGGATTCAAGTTTGACTTTATTCTTTTCTTTGCGAATTTTTCTTTTAAGAATATATACAATCGATAAGGAAAAGAACACTACTCCTATCATAATTCCAACAATAATATACAACATGTGAATCTGCTTGTCACTTGATTTGTAAGCAAACCACTTGTTATAAAGCATATCGTATGTACCATTTGATTTGAGTTTAAAAAAGGCTTGACTAATCTCCTTCAACAATTCTTCATTTTGACTGGCGAAACAGTATTCCACAGGTTGAAGACCAATATCAAATATGTCTAAATTATTATAACTGGATTTTAATATAATAGTGCGAGCTGTTGCGTTATCACATAATGCAATATCACCCGTGCCCTCAGCCAATATTTTCAAGCCTTCTTCTAATGTTTGGGTTTGAATTATATTTACTTTGAAGCCTGACTGTTTCAATAACTCATTTGCAAAATCTCCATCTTCAACAATAATCCGTTTATTTTGTAAGTCTTTGAACTGCTTTACGCGTGTTCCTTTACGACAAACGGCATTATAACAAACATAGCTATGAACGACACCAAATTTAAATCTTTTAGCTCTTTCTTTTGAATAGAGCATTGCTGGAACTAAATCAATTTTACCATCTTCAAGTTCCTGTAAAATAGTAGGCCAATCATCCAAAGTCAAATCATAAGGCATTTTCAACTCTTTCATGATAGCCCGAATCAATTCCACATTAAATCCATCGGCTTCACCTTTTTCGTTGATGAATTCATAAGGTGGATATGCCCAATCTCCTTTGATAATCAATTTTTGTCCATGATAATTTCCCGCAAAAGAAGAAACAATACTTAACAAGATCGCAAGTATTACAAATATGTATCCCCTATGAACATAATGCATAAATCAGCTTAATAAAATTAAACCATCAAACACATTGAAACTTTAGATCACCCAGTATTCAATTTCTGCAAAGATATAAAATTAATGATTCGCAGTTACTTCCTGTTTCATTAAAATAATGGATGCTCCACTTTCTCGTTCAAAAGAGCTAGATCAACCACTTCCTTAATATCGTCGATATAATGAAATACCAAACCCTTAAGATAATTTTGATTTATCTCATCTATATCTTTTTTATTCTCTTTGCACAATATTAGTTCCTTAATACCTGCTCTTTTGGCAGCTAATATTTTTTCTTTTATTCCACCAACAGGTAGTACTTTTCCTCGCAATGTAATCTCGCCCGTCATAGCAAGATTCTTTTTTACCTTACGCTGAGTAAAAGATGAAACCAATGAAGTAACCATTGTAACGCCAGCACTTGGACCATCTTTTGGAATAGCACCCTCGGGCACATGAATATGAACATTCCAATTCTCAAACATTTCTTCAGGAATATCAAAAAGCGATGCATGCGAATGAATATATTCAAGAGCCAACATAGCCGATTCTTTCATTACATCACCCAAATTACCGGTCATCGTCAATTTTGCTCCTTTGCCTTTACTCAAGCTCGATTCAACAAACAATATCTCACCACCCACTGCTGTCCATGCCAAGCCTGTAACTACTCCAGGATAACCATTGCCTTGATATTTATCGCGCGTATATTCAATAGCTCCCAAATATTCATGCAAATCTTCCGGCATCATCTGAGCGGGAACACTAACATCCGAAGCAACCTTTCTAGCCAACCTCCTCATAATCTTGGCAATCTTTTTATCTAACTCGCGTACTCCACTTTCGCGTGTATAAGATTCAATAATAGCTTCCAATGTCTTTTTGGGAAACTTTACGGTCTTCTTTGGAATACCATTTGTTTCCATTTCTTTTGGAATCAAATGACGTGCGGCAATCTCCACCTTTTCTTCCATAATATATCCGCTTACCTCGATCAACTCCATTCGATCCAAAAGTGGCTGAGAAATTGTATTCAAATTATTAGCTGTAGCAATAAACAATACTTTACTCAAGTCATAATCGATATCCAAATAATTGTCATGGAATGCATTATTCTGCTCCGGATCAAGCACTTCCAATAATGCAGAAGCTGGATCTCCATGAAAATCATTAGATACTTTGTCTATTTCATCCAATACAAATACCGGATTTGATGTACCAGATTTTTGTATCGACTGCAAGATTCGCCCACACATAGCGCCAATATAAGTCCGCCGGTGACCACGAATTTCCGCTTCATCATGCATACCACCCAACGATATGCGCACATATTTACGATGTAATGCTTCAGCAATTGATTTTCCTAAAGAAGTCTTTCCTACGCCAGGAGGGCCATAAAGACAAATTATCGGCGACTTCATATCTCCCTTAAGCTTCAAAACGGCAAGGTGCTCAATGATACGCTCTTTGACTTTCTCCAAACCAAAATGGTCACGATCAAGAATTTTTTGAGCATGAGGAAGATTAAAATTATCTTTGCTATATTCTTCCCAAGGCAGATTAACAATAGTCTGAACATATTGCATCTGTATAGAATAATCTGGTGATTGTGGATGAATACGTTCCAGCTTATTTAACTCTTTTTCAAATACATCAGCAACTGCTTTAGACCATTTTTTCTTTGCAGACTTCTCACGTAGCTCTTTTATTTCTATTTCATTGATATTACCACCTAGCTCTTCTTGTATTGTCTTGATTTGCTGTTGCAAAAAATATTCTTTTTGCTGCTGGTTTATATCTTCATGCGTTTTCATTTGAATCGAAGCCTTAAGTTCAATCAACTGATACTCGCGATTCAAAATAAACATTAAACGGTAAGCTCGATCCCGCAAATCATCAATCAACAAAAGATCTTCTTTTTCAGAGGGACCACACGGAACATTGGCACATGAGAAGTTAACCAAATAAAATGCATTCTTATTGTTTTTGATAGAAAAAATCACTTCGCGAGGAGGCTCTCCTGATGCACTTAGCATCTTTATAGTCAGATCTTTAATCGTCGAAATAAGAGCCTCAAATTCACGATCACTCTTCTCCGGCTTTAAATCTTCCAAAAGAGTAATTTTACCAGTTAAGAAAGGTTCACTTTCTGTCAATCCATCTAATCTGAAACGCTTCTTTCCCTGCAAAATAACACTGGTATTACCATCTGGCATTTCCAAAACGCGAATAATATCAGCAACAACACCTGCCGTATATAAATCTTCATAACTAGGGTCCTCCGTGCTTTCATCTTTCTGGCAGACAACCCCAATCATTATTTTCTTATGTGTGGCTTCCTTAACCAAACGCATAGATTTTGTACGCCCAATCATTACGGGTATCGCTACCCCCGGAAATAAAACCATATTGCGTAGAGGCAAGATAGGTAATTCATCCCCAAGATTTTCTATTCCTTCAGAAAAGTCTTCATCAACATCACATTCGGTCAATATAGGCATAACAATTCCTATATTCTCATCCATCTCACTATAAGACTCTTCCACTAATATTTCGTTCTTATTTTTTCTCATATCTATAAAACAACTGTCATCACAATAAACGGGACAAAGTTACAATTTTTAAACCCATTCTGACTATATTTGCAAACACATTTTATAATTATGTCAAATACATATTTCAAATTCAAACAATTTACCATCAGACACGACAAATGTGCCATGAAAGTCGGGACTGATGGCGTTCTTCTTGGTGCATGGACACAAACAAAGAACTGCAAGAATATCTTAGACGTTGGGACAGGAAGTGGACTTATTGCTCTAATGCTGGCCCAAAAAAGTGACGCCATTATCGACGCCATTGATATTGATGCTGATGCTTGTCTTCAAGCCACTGAAAATGTAAGACTATCACCTTTTTCACAACAAATAAATGTATATCACAAAGCTTTCTCTGAATATTCAACTGATTGCAACAAATGCTATGATCTGATTGTTTCCAACCCTCCTTTCTTCATTGATTCACTCAAATGCCCCGACAAACAGCGAAGTACAGCTCGTCATTCAGAGTCATTACTTACAACAGATTTAATCAGAAGCTACTATCATATTCTTGCTCCCGAAGGGCGTGTTAATTTAATACTTCCGTACGAACAATTAGGCTCCATTTTAAAAGTAGCATCCGACTGTAAACTTTATCCATGCCGACGCACAGACGTCATTCCGCATCCAGATGCAATACCTAAAAGATTTCTCATAGAACTTTCACCCATATATCAGACTCCCGTAAACGACAGCTTGATAATCGAATATGAGCATAACAACTATACAGAAGCATACAAAACACTCACACGTGATTTCTATTTAAAAATGTGAGGAAACTCTTTATTAAAGAAATTTGAAATATCATCGAAAAGATTCAATACATCATCCGAGAACGAAACACTTTCAGGAGTAAACACATGCAATGATTTCGGAATCACAGTTACATCTATGCGACTATCAACCATAACTGGCTCTCCATCCAAATGCATTACCCCTGCTTTCTGACGAATGATTGAAACTGATTGTCCTTTAAATGTTTTAATCTTACTATTACGATCAATTTTTTTCGTAAACAATTGAATAGCCAATGGGGCAATGTCCAATGGTGTAAACGGTGTCAAAATAGTAATATCCATCGAACCATCTTGAACACTGGCATGCGGTGCAATAAAAGCATTGTTTCCATACTGTGAGGCATTAGCACATGCAATAAGAAAAGCTTTTTCCTGTACCATCTGCCCATCCACTTGTAATTCATAAACTTCAGGCTTGTAATTTAAGTATTCTTCAATAGTACTCTTAATATAGGTAAGAGAACCACGATGTTTTTCGCCTGCAAATTTTTGACTCACGGCTGCATCAAAGCCAACGCCACAAGTACAAAAGAATACCCGATCATTGGCTTTACAGCAATCTATAACAGTTTCATTTCCTCGAACGATCAGATCTAACGCTCTCTTTACGTCCATAGGAATATGAAGTTCGCGTGCCAATCCATTACCAGATCCCTTGGGAATAATGCCCAAAACAGCATCTGAATGGACCAACGCCCGAGCAACTTCATTGACAGTACCATCGCCACCGACCGCAATAATGCGTTTAACACCTTCGTTTAAAGCAGCTTTTGCTAACTCATTGGCATGACCCTGATATTGAGTAAAGAAAATCTCAACGTTGTATTTATCTTTAGCGAATGCATTTTCTACCATCTTGGGAATTGCTCGCTTGGATCCAACACCAGAGATAGGATTTATAATTACTCGAATGTCGGTAGTTTGCTTGTCTATCATATTTATTATGCGTTTGTGACTGCAAAATTAATGCTTTTGTAAAACTTTTAATGCATTTGGACTACTATAAGTTTTTTTTTTACTACTTTTGCGATTGCTTTTGTAGTCTACTTGGTTATCTGTGGATATAAAATGCATTCTTTTATGAATAACAATTATTGAGAATAACATTCTCTGCATTAATAAAATATGAAGCTTTTAGAAGAGAAACTATCAAAGTATGATGCGCCTCAGCGTGCTATGGCTGCAGGCATTTATCCTTACTTCAGGGAAATCGAAAGCGATCAGGATACTGAAGTAACGATTAATGGGAAGAAAGTTCTGATGTTCGGTTCCAATGCATACTTAGGATTAACAAATCACCCCAAAGTTAAAGAGGCCGCTATCGAAGCCATAAAAAAATATGGTACAGGTTGTGCTGGATCCCGTTTTTTAAACGGAACATTAGATTTACACGTTCAGATGGAAAAACGGTTAGCTGAATTTGTTGGAAAAGAAGATGCTATCATCTATTCAACAGGCTTTCAGGTAAACCTAGGAGTCATCTCCTGCATTAGCGGACGCGAAGATTATATTCTATGGGATGAACGAGATCATGCATCCATCATAGATGGTCATAGACTTTCATTTTCAACCAAATTGAAGTATAAACACAACGACATGGAGTCGTTAGAAAAACAACTTCAAAAATGTGAGCCCGATAAAATCAAATTGATTGTAACCGATGGCGTGTTCAGCATGGAAGGGGATGTTGCCAAACTTCCTGAAATTGTAGCTTTAGCGAAAAAATATAATGCCAGTATAATGGTCGATGAAGCTCATGGCATTGGTGTCTTTGGTGATCATGGTCGTGGTACATGCAACCACTTCGGCGTAACGAATGATATTGATCTGATTATGGGAACCTTTAGCAAATCATTCGCTTCAATCGGCGGATTCATTGCTTCTGACGAATCAGTCATCAACTATTTGCGTCATCATTCACGTTCATATATATTTAGTGCAAGCAACACACCCGCTGCAACTGCAGCTGTTGGAGCAGCATTAGATATCATGCTTAATGAACCTGAACGTATCGAACACTTATGGTATCTGACTCACTATGCTCTGGATGGATTCCGTAATATGGGTTGCGAAATTGGTAATACATCAACTCCTATTATACCTCTATTCATTAGAGATAACGACCTGACGTTCCTCATCGTAAAAGAATTATTTGAAGCAGGCATCTTCGTCAATCCAGTCGTTTCACCAGCTGTCGCTTCTGAAGATACACTTATCCGTTTTTCACTGATGGCTACACATACCAAAGAACAACTTGATTACGCATTAGAGGCTATTCAAAAAGTATTTAAAAAACATAATCTTATTCCATAATAAGATTACCATTTTATAAGAATTAAAAAGAGGTGGAGCAAAAATGTTTCACCTCTTTTTCTATCCATCATAAATGAAAAACAAAAAAAGCCATGAAGATATCCAAATATTAAAAAATACAACCACAAACGGAAATATCCATAAAAACAAAAATTATAAGTATATTTGCATACTTATATAATAGAATCAGAAACAATGGATTTCAAATTAAATACAGGCAGTTGCTGCATGTGTCAAAAAGGATGTAGCAAAATACAAAATAATAAATTGAACACATACGATTGGTTGTGTGACGTTCCGGATTCGGCTAACACAACTGATTACGTTGAAGTACAATTTAAAAACACGAGAAAAGGGTATTACCTTAACACTTCAAAAATACCACTCGAAAAAGGTGATATCGTTGCTGTTGAAGCAAGTCCAGGACATGATATTGGCACAGTTACACTAACTGGGAAACTTGTTCTTTTTCAAATGAAAAAGAACAATGTTCGTACCGGAGAAGGTTATGAACCAAAAAAAATATATCGCAAAGCTAAGCCAACTGATATTGAAAAGTATCAAGAAGCAAAAGGGAAAGAGCACGATACGATGATTCGCTCACGGCAAATTGCTTCGGATTTAGGATTAAACATGAAAATTGGCGACGTAGAATACCAAGGAGATGGTAATAAAGCTATTTTCTATTACATTGCCGACGAACGTGTGGATTTCCGACAACTGATAAAAGTTTTAGCAGAAGCCTTCCATGTACGTATTGAGATGAAGCAGATTGGAGCCAGACAGGAAGCAGGACGCATTGGTGGAATTGGTCCTTGCGGAAGAGAATTATGCTGCTCTAGTTGGATGACCAACTTCGTATCTGTTGCTACCGGTGCTGCTCGTTATCAAGATATTTCTATGAATCCTCAAAAATTGGCTGGACAATGTGCAAAATTAAAATGCTGCATCAATTTTGAAGTCGACGCCTATGTTGAAGCCCAAAAACGCTTGCCTTCACGTGAAATTCCGTTGGAGACAAAAGACAATACCTATTACCATTTCAAGACAGATATCTTTAAACGTGAGCTTACCTATTCTACAGATAAGACACTTGCTGCCAATTTAGTAACTATAACAGCTGATCGTGCCTTCGATATCATCAACATGAATAAAAAGGGGACAAAGCCTGTTTCATTAGAAGCTGATACAAAGCAACAAGCGCCTAAACGCGATGCACAAGACATTCTAGGTCAAGAGAGCGTTACGCGTTTTGACTCTGTAAAGAAAAAGAAAAAGAAGCACAATACCAACAATGGAGGTAATGGAAATAATAATACAAGTAATGTTGTAAACAATACAAATAACAATGCTCCAAAAGAAACAATAGCAAATAGTAATGACAAACAACAACTGAAGCTGCAAAACAGACCTGCAAACGACAGGCCAGCGAACAACGAAAAGACAGCTCCAGATAATAATAATAAAGATAAACGTTCTGATAATAATGGAGACGACAATAATAAAACTCCAAAATATCGGGATAATAATAACCGTGACAATAGGGATAACCGAAATAATAGGGACAATCGGAACAGAAAGATGAACAGACCGAATAATGACAAACAAATTCCCAATAACAACAAAACGCAACAGTCAGATGCTCCAGTCAAAGCAAATACTAAACCTGAAGATAAGTCGGATGATAAACCTGAAGCTTAAAAGCTGTGCGATTATAGCTGTTCTTCTTGCACTCTTTTCCTGCGATAATGAAACGATATATGATCAGTATCAATCCATTGACAATGCCTCGTGGGAAAAGAGCAAAACATATTATTTTACATTTATGATCGATGATGTTTCTGTACCATACAATTTATTTTTCGAAGTCCGCAACAATAACCTTTATCCATATCAGAACTTATGGCTATTTTGCAATCAAGAACAACCTATCGGTCAACTGAAACGAGATACAATAGAATGTATGCTTGCTGACGAATATGGAAAATGGTACGGGCGAGGAATATCGCTTTTCCAATATAGTTCGCCTATCCTCACTCATTATAAATTTCCGTATGCTGGACAATACACTTTCAGTTTCAAACAGGGAATGCGTGACAGTTTACTGACTGGAATTCAAGAAATAGGTTTTAGGGTAGATAAAGCAGAATAAATTTTATCGTTCTCTTCTTGAAGCATCCAAACGCAGAAAAATAAAAAGAAGAATAGTAAATCCCCATAATGAGGAACCTCCATAACTAAAGAAAGGTAAAGGAATACCAATAACTGGAGTCAACCCCATCACCATCCCAATATTTATAATCAGATGGAAAAAGAAAATTGAAGCTACACTATACCCATAAATACGACTAAATGATGACGATTGTCGTTCTGCCAAAATAAAAAGACGAAGAATAAACAAACCAAACAATAAAAGGACTAGTGCTGAACCTCGAAATCCCTGCTCTTCACCAATCGTACAAAAAATAAAATCAGTATCCTGCTCCGGAACATATTTCAATTTAGTCTGCGTTCCATTAAGGAATCCCTTACCATACAAACCTCCGGAACCGATAGCAATCTTCGATTGATTGACATTGTAGCCAGCACCTGTAGGATCGTCCTCCAAACCTAACGAAACCTTGATACGTTCCTGTTGATGAGGTTCCAAAATATCATTAAATACATAATTAACCGAATACATAAACGTCAACGACATCAAAGCAAAAAAAGCGACTAATGCATAGTGCCAAACCAGATTACGTATAGAAAGCCAAATAAGATAAAGCGACGATAATAATACCAAACCAATTGAGATCCATGAAAAATCAAAAGGCATAAAACGAGATGCAATAAATCCTCCCAAATAAGCTACAGCAGCACCAATAAGCATATATTCAACTGTTCGCCAATCTTTTCTTGTCAATACGACCAAAAACATCGTAATTATATATATAATTGAAGAAACAATCAACTCACTTAACATAGTTGCCCCAACCATAACTCCTGCCAACTTCATCACAATGACAAAAAAGACCACCACGCATATACCGAATAAAAGAAAATAGCCTGACATGCCTTCTCTATATAACATCAGGAAAAATGCCAGATAGACAAGAGCCGAACCTGTTTCCCGCTGCAAAAGGATACAAATCATCGGCAAGAAAATTAGAGCCAATACTGTAGCAAAATTTTTTGGTATAGACAATTTAAATCCATAAGAGCCCATAAATTTAGAGATTGCCAAAGCCGTTGCGAACTTGGCAAATTCAGCAGGTTGCAACCTAACTGGTCCTAAAACGAGCCATGAATGCGACCCTTTAATGTTAGGTGCTAAAAAGATGGTAACAATCAGCAAAAGAATTACAGCCGCATAAATAATATAAGCAAAAACATCATAAACATTACTATCCAGCATGAGTATCACAAAAATCAGGACAACCGACAATATCATCCAAATCAACTGTGAACCAGGACGACCCGTAGGATCGAACCAACTTACGCTATCAAATTCATAACTGGCACCACAAACGCTGAACCATCCCGCTATAACCAAAACGATGTATAACAGAACTGTAATCCAATCAACAGCTTTCCATATTTCTGTATTTCTATATGTCATCATCGCTATTTCGTTCAGGTAAAGATAAGACATTCGGAGAAACTACTGCATTCGACATTTCTTCTTCAAGATATTTGTCACTTTCAGGTATCTCGCCTTTCAGATATTTTTCCATCATCAACTTCCCTATTGGAACACCGAATTTTGCTCCAAAACCGCCATTTTCAACATATACACAAATAGCAACCTTAGGATTATTATACGGGGCAAAACCAATAAACGCCGAGTGATCCTTTCCATGCGGATTCTCTGCCGTACCAGTCTTACCACAGACTTCAATATCCGGCATTGACGCCTCACGACACGTTCCGCCTAAAACAGCATGACGCATGCCTTCGGCAACAATCTCATATTTGGCACGACTCACCATCGTATAGCGTTTGTTTATATAAAGCGTATCCAAAGGCGTATTCTGTATTTTCGTAACGACATGAGGCGTAATAAAATATCCTCTATTAGCAATAGTTGCTGCCAAGTTGCAGATTTGCAAAGGAGTAGCCAATATTTCTCCCTGACCGATTGCTACAGATATAACGGTTGACGAATTCCAACGACCTCTATAATATTTGTCATAATATTTGCTATTTGGAATAAATCCCCTCTTCTCTCCAGGCAAATCGATTCCCAATTTATAGCCATACCCCATCGATACCAAATAATTCTTCCACTTTTCGAAAGCTACTTGAACAGACGGAAAACGGCTACGGATATCCAACATATAATGCAATCCCCAGCAAAAGAAAGAATTACAAGAAGTTGTCAATGCATATATGACATTCAAAGGAGAAGCATGGCCATGGCAAGCCGGCTTACCTCCACGATATGGATATCCATGATTACATGTATATAATGTTTCTCTCGTGATAACACCTTCCTGCAAAAAAGTCAAAGCTTGTGTAGGTTTGAATGTTGAGCCCGGCGGATAATATCCCATAATCGCACGATTCAATAGAGGTTTGTCCGGATTCCGTTCCAATATACGATGATTCTTTCCTCGCTGACGTCCAACCAATAAACCTGGATCGTATGTTGGAGAAGAGACCATACACAAAATTTCTCCTGTTTCAGGCTCAATCATAACAATACTTCCACGCTTATTACGCATAAGTTTTTCGCCTAAAGCTTGCAAATCAATATCAATTGATAATTTTAAATTCTTTCCGGAGATTGGAGCCACATCATGTTTTCCATCATCATAATGTCCTTTTATACGCCCGTGAGCATCGCGCAACAAAATCTCGACTCCTTTACTTCCACGCAAATCTTTTTCATGCGATGACTCCACTCCTGAGCGACCGGAATAATCGCCTTGTACATAATAATTATCCTTTTCTATATCACCTCGATTCACTTCGCCCACATTTCCCAGGAGATGGGCTGCATTAGGATAAGAATATTCACGTATGGTACGATTTTGTATATAAAAGCCCGGGAACTTATACATTTTCTCTTGTAAAATACCATTCTCACGAATCGAAAGATGATTCATAAAAACCTGAGGAACATAAGCCGAATATCCTGGATTCATTCGCTTATTCTTTATATCTGCAATTCGTTTAACAAACTGTTCGCGAGTAATTCCTAAGATATTACAGAAGTCAAGTGTATCGAAAGGCTGAACTTCATGCATAATAAGCATAATATCGTATGCGGGTTGATTAAAAACCAACAGTTTTCCAGTACGATCATAGATAACTCCTCTTGCAGGATACAACGTTTTTTTCAAAAAAGCATTACTATCCGCCCACGCTTTATAGTCGTTATTGACTATCTGCAGGAAAAACAGACGTATCAAAAATATCAGGACAACAACAATTACGGCCCCATAAATAACAAAACGTCTGTTCTCTAGTAATGTATATTTTGAATTATTCTCCACTTTTCTGTTTTTCTATATTGAATGACTCAACAATACAAATAAGCAATGAAGTCATTAAAACACTGACGACAATACGAACCAGCAAAAATAATGGGTCAAAGAACGATAGAGATTCAATTAAGAAAAGAGCCACATGATGTATCACTACGAAGGTAAGCATATAACGGATAAAACCGCCATAGCCAAAAGTTGCGTACGAAGGAAACAAGCCTTCCACCAAATCTTTACCCATATAAAAATTAATCAGAGGCTGTCTGAAAAGTCCTGCCAAGGTACAAGCAGCTGAATGCATACCAGGCGTATTCGAAAAAAGATCAATTACAAAACCAATCAAAAAAGAAAAAATAACTACTTTGGCCTGCGATGTACCAATAGGCAATTTGATAATAAAATACAAATACAAGAATGGAGTAGCAATACGCAAGAAATGGATATTATTCAGTATCAAAACCTGAATCAACACCAGTATGACAAAATAAAAAACGGCTCTAATAATATTGTTAATCATTTTGCTCTGCCTCCTTCTCAGTACTCGTTTGTTCGGCCTGGCGATAATTACTAATAATGCGTACATTTTTCAATGTTGCAAAATTTGTAGCCAGCCTAACATCCAAAGAATAGAAATTATTGTCCAGATTCTTTTCTTGATTCCAAATTCTTCCAACCACAATGCCAGGAGGGAATATGGCTGAATATCCACTTGTCACAATGACATCGCCTTTTTTAAAGACCGCATGACGTGGCAACTCTTCCAGACTACCATACTCAATATTACGTCCTTTCCATATCATCGAACCGAAATACTGACTTCGCTGAATCTTACAGCTCAATTTGAATTTCGGATTGAGTACGGAAAGTACCACTGAAAAGTGATCGTTCACGGCCGACACGATACCGACGACGCCTTTGTCAGAAACCACACCCATATCCTGCGTGATTCCATCTTTGCGTCCTTTGTTGATCGTAATATAATTGGATATTTGTGAAACGCTGTTGTTGATCACCTCAGCTGTCACAAAATTATACGTAAACTGTTCCGTAGAATCAGGCGCATATCCGGCAAACTTTGCCGTATCAGCTTTCATCATATCTATCTGGTCCTGCAGTTCGAGAAGTTTCATCTCCAATTGCCCATTGCGTTCGAGCAATTCCTTATTCATTGTGCGCAGATTCAGATAAGAATTAACAGATGCAGAGATAGAAGAGATATAACCAGTAACTACATTAGCCGAACTGAACATAATGCTTCGTTGGTAAGAGTTATTTCGATAAATCATCACAAACGATACTATCTCCAGCACAAGAAAGATAAACCAATGCCTTTTACTTATTAAGAAATCTAACAGTTTCCGCATAATCAATAATTTGCCGGTTCTTTAATAACCGGCACATTATTCATTTTATTACCTGATTAAGAAATTAAACTTATCAATATTTTTAAGAGCGATACCTGTACCACGTGCTACTGCATGCAATGGATCATCAGCTACATGAAACTCGATGCCCATTTTCTCGCGTAAACGTTTATCAATACCACGCAACAAGGCGCCACCACCAGCCAGATAAACGCCGTTCTTTACAATATCTGCATACAATTCAGGAGGCGTCTGCTCTAAGGCACTCAACACTGCTGCTTCAATCTTAGAGATTGATTTGTCCAGACAGTGAGCTATTTCCTGATAAGAAACGGGCACCTTCATTGGCAAAGCCGTCATCTGATTAGGTCCACATACTTCGAAATCCTCAGGAGGATTATCCAAAATGCTCAAAGCCGACCCTACATTAATCTTAATACGTTCTGCCATACGTTCGCTGACGCGAATATTATGCTGACGGCGCATATACTCTACTATATCATTTGTCAGATCATCGCCTGCCATCTTGATGGACTTGTTAGAAACAATACCTCCTAACGAGATAACAGCAATCTCGGTTGTTCCACCACCGATGTCAACAATCATATTACCTTCCGGTGCCAATACATCCATGCCCACACCAATAGCAGCAGCCATCGGTTCGAACACCATATATATTTCACGGCCTCCGGCATGCTCGGCTGAATCGCGGACGGCACGAATCTCTACTTCGGTACTTCCCGAGGGTATTCCGATAACCATACGCAACGAAGGAGCAAACCAACGTTTTTTGCCGTTTGCCATCTTTATTAATCCACGCATCATCTGTTCGGCTGCATAGAAATCAGCAATAACACCTTCGCGAAGCGGACGGATAGTACGAATATTTGGATTCGTCTTTTCGTACATTTCACGAGCTTGACGCCCAATTGCCAAAACCTTTTCCGAACGAGCATCAAGGGCAATCACGGAGGGTTCATCTACGACAATCTTATCATTCCAGGTAATAATCGTATTGGCAGTGCCCAAATCCATTGCCAGTTCTTGTGTGAAAGAAAATAATCCCATTTCTAACTTGTAATAAAATTAATGTTTAAAATGACGGATACCCGTCTTTACCATGGCCAAACCATGTTCATTACAATAATCAACAGACAACTTGTCATTGATTGAACCTGCAGGCTGAATAACAGCCGTAATGCCTGCTTTATCTGCAATCTCCACACAATCAGCGAACGGGAAGAATGCATCTGAAGCCATCACTGCACCATTCAAATCAAAGCCGAAAGATTTAGCTTTCTCAATGGCCTGTTTCAAAGAATCGACGCGCGAAGTCTGGCCAATACCGCTTGCACAAAGTTGTTTGTTCTTTGCCAAAGTGATAGCATTCGATTTGCTATGCTTTACAATCTTGTTTGCAAAAAGCAAATCTTCTACTTCCGGGACCGTCGGTCTTTTTTCCGACATCGGTTCCAAATCAGCTTCACCCTGAATACTTAAATCTTTCTGTTGTACCAGAACACCGTTCAAAGAAGAACGATATTGCAGAGAAGGCGTATCACACTCCTTGCGTACAAGGATAATACGGTTTTTCTTCTTCTCCAATATTTCCAAAGCTTCCGGCTCATAAGCCGGAGCAATAATCACTTCAAAGAAAATTTTGGTTATTTCCTCAGCTACAGCTGCATTGATAGCGCCATTAGCGATGAGGATTCCACCGAATGCCGAAACCGGATCGCCAGCCAAAGCATCTTTCCATGCTTCAAGAATATTGGCACGCGAAGCTATACCACAAGCATTGGTATGTTTTAGAATGGCGAATGTCAGTTCATCGAATTCATCAATCAGACTAACAGCAGCATCGATATCCTGTAAATTGTTGTAAGATATTTCCTTGCCATGTAATTGATCAAACATATCATTGAAGTTGCCAAAGAACTTCGCTGCCTGATGCGGATTCTCGCCGTAGCGCAGATGCATCGGTTCATCAACAGCTGCACGAAAATGCGACCATTGACTATCGTCGAAATAATTGAAAATAGCCGTATCATAACCCGATGATACAGCAAAAGCCTCTTTTGCAAACCATTTACGATCTTGAATCGTCGTTGCAGCTCCCTGCTTATCCAATAATTCTTTAAAGGGTTTATATTGTGCTTTTGATGCGATAATCACTACATCATTGAAATTTTTTGCAGCAGCCCTGATTAAAGAGATGCCACCAATATCAATCTTTTCGATAATATCTTGTTCTGCAGCTCCCGAAGCCACTGTTTCTTCAAAAGGATACAAATCGACAATCACCAAGTCGATTTCCGGAATCTCATATTGAGCCAATTGGGCGATATCGCCTTCATTGTCACGACGGGAAAGGATTCCGCCGAATACTTTTGGATGAAGTGTTTTTACACGCCCACCCAATATAGAGGGATAACCTGTCAAATCTTCTACAGCATCACATGGAATACCTAAACTTTCTATAAATTTCTGTGTTCCACCTGTTGATACGAAACTGACACCTTCGCGGTGAAGTTTCTTCAAAATCTCATCCAATCCATCTTTATGGTATACAGATACCAATGCATGCTTTATTCTTTTTGTTGCATCCATTTTTTGACTTCCGTTTATTTTTATGTTTTAGAGCACAAAAGTAGAGAATTATTTTCAATCTATATAGAGTGTAGGGAAATTTATTTTCCGAAACATCTGCAAGAATCTTCTTCCTGACACACTATTCAGCAAAAGATGGTCTACCAGAGAGTTCTATTTATTCGCATAGTATTTATATGCGACTAAAGCATACTAAGAATATCAAAAATTCATGTTTTTTTGTAGCAAAAGAGGCGGGTTAGTCAATATCCAGTGGCCATTTCCATTCTTTAATCACGTATTATGCTATGAATCTGCTATTTAATTCATCTAATTAGAGTCTCCATTTCATTCGGAAGAAAGTTCCATTTCATTCGAATGGAGTAAAGGTTTCATTCGAATGAAATGGTTCGCGCATTCGAATGAAATGGTTGACGCATTCGAATCATTTTTTACGCATATCAAAAATCTATGTTTCTTGCCTCAAAATATATTGTCTAGAAAATATGCCAAAACAATCCAATCGAAACAGGATGAACTTTCGGACCCTTGTTATTCTCGAACAAACCCATCGGCGAATATTTGGCATAAAGACCGAAATCGCCAATGCCCGCTTGCATCAAAAAGTCCATGGTTATTGGGCGGAGAGTCATGCCTCCATCCATCTTTCTCTTTTGCTGATTCCCTTCCAAATCGTTGTAAACAACTCTAGAAGAAGAAGCGGTCTTGATCACACCTTCTACTCCACCGTTGATAAATATCCGCGATCCGTGAATTGACGACGATTGCCATTCCAACAACAGCGGAATAACGAAGCTGGTAATATTCAGTTTGCTCTTTTTATAGGTGATACCTTCTGGTGCAGAGACAAGTACGGTCGAACCATTCACTTTCTGAAAATGCTTGTTCATATCCAGACAATACCGACTCCAACGAAATCCAAAACCGGATATCACTGCCCAATGATACTTAGAGAAGGTCCAACTATGCTCCATAAAATTAAGATTGTATTCCAAAGAATTGCCGCTTTTCAGAGAAACGCCGTCAACATCATTGATACCATTCGAACCCATAAAGTTGGCAAAACCCATTCCAAATCCGCCCCAATGCGGATCGAATCCGCAATCGCGATTCGTAATCTTCCGAATCAATGATTTAACATACCGTCTGCTTTCATAACTGTGTCCATTGCGATAACGCCCTTCGAACATCAGCACTTTCGGTACACATTCGCCATTGCTGCTGCGAGAACAGAGCTTAACATTCACCAGTCCGTCGTGTTCCATGAAAAGCAGACTCATATTGCCAACGTTGATTATGGTATCACCCGGTGCCAACTCATCATCCAAAGATAACGGAGCCTGATCTTCATCCTCACTTGCATCCCGATAATGACTCTCGTATATCAGCTCTTTACCGTTACTATCAGCGTCCTTGTAAACCTTAACCTTTGTCCTGCCATCATTGTCGGTCATTTCTATACTCTTGCCTTTCAATATAATAGTTGTATCATTAGGTACCAGTGTCGTGGCAGCTGCCATAAAATGGATGGTTGCAACAAAAGCTATCATGAGTAAAATCATTTTTTTCATCTTCATTTCTCCTTTCTTCAGTCTAAAAATCTTTTCGTGTAAACAACAATGTTATCAAATCGTCGCTATCCAATTCGCCTTCGATATAGACAAGTGTAATCACTTGTTTGGCATTCACCTTGAAAAGGACGAAACGATTGATATCTTTTTCTTTTCCAGGCATCTGATAATAAGCCGAGACAACACCGCCATCATCAGTAATCTCTTTGATTTTTCTTGCACCGTTCTGGTCTGCCTTCAAACATTGGCGTGTGAAGCGCAAAGCTTCAGGGTCATTTTTAATGACAATACTTTTATAAAGTGTCATGCCATAAGTTTCCAACATTTCTTTTGAGAGTTCGACCATGGTTACATTCTTCTTTTTTCCGTAGCGGGTAAAGACATCCTGTATCTTCAAATCCCGTTGCGTCTCAGCGGCATAAAGTTCTTCGGGAAGCACCAGGCAAAGCACCATGAGCAACCACAATGCACATCTTATATGTTTCATCTTATTCATTTGTTTCGTTATCGTTAAACATTGAACCTAAATCCTTCAACTGATCGTCGACGACATGGCGCTCGCGGTCATTGACATCAGCTTTTGGAAAATACTCATCAACGGGCGTCGCCACTTCGTGCAAAGCTTCAGCAGCCATAGCACGTACGGTATGAATATCAGTATAACAACGACCGTTGATAACCACATAATTATCCGAACAGTAACAAGGATCTGTCGGGAACCACACACGGTTTACAGCCAAAAGTAACAATACGGCCGCAGCAGCTCCCGAAACAATATACAACCATCTTTTCTTCGTCTGCCAAAGTTTAGTCGTATGCTTTACTTCGTTTGCCTGCAATCTCTGAGGATGCACTTTCTGAATTTCCTCATCGAAGTAAGCGAACAGAGGCTTATACGAACTCAATCTGTCGGGAACAGATTCGGATGCAAAAAAAACGCGCAGCTGTCGTTCTTCATCAGCCGTTGTCTCGCCTTCGAAATACCGTTCAATCAGTTTGTCTATATCATCTGTTTTCATCTTCATTGTCTGTTTAATTGTAAAAACTGCTCTCGAATTTTTTTCCTTGCTCTTGATAAATTCACGCGAACAGCTTCAATCTGTGTTCCTGTAATATCGGCTATTTCTTGAAGTTCATAGCCTTCGATATCTTTCATCCGGATGATTGCCTGTTGCAACGAAGGTAACTGACTGATCAGAACCCGCACGCAAGCAACAGCATCTTTTTCCTCCAACAGTTCATCTGGTGAACGCCCACCCGAATCGAGTGACAAACTTTCGAGCGGAGGTCCTTCGGGATGACGCGCACGCAAATGATCAATCGACAGATTCTTCACCATCTGCGTAGCAAAAGCTTCTACGCTTGAATAACGGTCTAGTTCACCACGCATAAGCCACAGCTTCAGAAGAGATTCCTGCACGATATCTTCGGCATCAACTCCATCCTCCACAATTCTTCGCGAAATACTCACTAGCTTTTCGCGAAGAGGTAGCACCGTTATTTTAAACGTCTCGAATTCCATTTTCATCAATATGACGACAAAGAAAGAAAAACATAACATGGTAATGACGTTTTTTTGCAAAAGAATTTATTTTAGCAGTACCTAGAACAATTTTAGTTCCTATTTATTGGAATATCTAAACAGAATTTTGACGTAACTTTGCAGGCAGAATAATGATTATATATAATGAGAACTAACTCTAAACGCTTCCTACTTATCTTGCTTGGGATGCTAAGTGCATTCGGACCATTCATAACCGACATGTATCTCCCTACACTTCCGTCAATGACGAAATATTTCAACACTTCCGCAGCCGCAGTGCAATTGGGTTTGACAACCAGCATGATCGGTCTGGCTTCAGGACAAATGTTCTTCGGTCCGCTCAGCGACAGATACGGCCGACGATTGCCTTTGCTCATCTCGATGTGGCTCTTTATCATAGCTACTATTGGTTGTATTTTTACACATGATATCAACCAGTTTCTCGTTTGGCGCTTTGTTCAGGGCATTGCCGGTTCGGGCGGAATCGTCATCTCCCGCTCTATCGCCACCGACAAATATGCAGGACATGAGTTGGTGAAAATGCTGGCCATCATTGGTGCAATCAATGGAATTGCACCGGTTACAGCGCCAGTCATCGGCGGCGCACTAACCGATTCAATTGGTTGGAAAGGCATCTTTACCGTCTTATTCATCATCGGATGTATCTTGATCATAGGTTGTTACCATCTGAACGAATCATTACCTTCCGACAGGCGCAATGTCGAAAAGTGGAGTAATCTGTTCCGCTCGTTTGCAACAGTTCTGAAGAACAAACAATATATCGGCTATGTGCTCCAACTGGGTTTTGCTCAAGGCATTTTATTTTCTAACATCTCTTCATCGCCCTTTATCATGCAGCAGCATTATGGATTCTCGGCATTCATGTTCAGTCTTTTCTTTGGAATCAATTCTATTGCTATCGGAGCTTCGGCAGCATTGTCTGTGAAATTCCGCAAAGCAGAAACGGCTACATATGTTGGATGTTTGGGGATGGTGATAACGTCGATAGCCGAACTGATAGCACTCTCCTGCAATTGCGACTTCTGGATTTATGAAAGTCTGATAATCATACTGCTGTTTGCCATGGGTATGACTTTTACCACATCAACAACACTGGCTATGAATGCGGAACGAAAAAATGCCGGCGTTGCTTCAGCACTGTTGGGAACCATATGCTTTGCTTTTGGAGGCATTGTATCGCCACTCGTTAGTATTGGAAACATTATGACCACAACGGGAATAATATTTGTAGTATCGGCAATGTGTTCATTGATCAGCGTCAAATTTCTCACACAGAAAACAAACTAAAAAGAGTAGAGACGCAGGCATTGCGTCTCTACTCTCTACAAAATTATACATTCAATCAACATTCAAAACCTACATCACATCTGATGCACAGATTATTTTTCAATATCAAAATCATTTAACAGCATCGAAGGCTTGTTGGAGATCATCGATGATATCATCAATATGCTCGGTTCCAATGCTTAGGCGAATCGTGTTTTGGTGAATTCCCTGGCTTTCCAGTTCTTCATTGGTCAGTTGAGAGTGTGTGGTCGAAGCCGGATGGATAACCAAGCTTTTTACGTCAGCCACATTGGCGAGCAACGAGAATATCTTCAGATGATCAATCCAATCTTGAGCCTTCTGGGCATCGCCCTTAATATCAAAAGTAAAAATACTGCCACCGCCGTTCGGGAAGTAACGTTTATAGAGTTCATGGTTAGGATGGTTAGGCAAAGCCGGATGATAAACAGCCTCGACTTGCGGATTCTTGCTCAGATAATCAACAACTTTCAATGCATTCGATACGTGGCGCTCAACGCGTAAGGACAACGTTTCGAGTCCTTGCAAAAGAATAAAAGCATTAAATGGCGAAATGGTTGCACCGGTGTCGCGAAGGATAATGGCACGAATTCGAGTCACATAAGCTGCTGCACCAACTGCATCGGCAAATACAATGCCATGATAACTGGGATCGGGTTCGGTGAGTTGCGGAAATTTACCACTCTTCTTCCAATCGAATTTTCCACCATCGACAATAACGCCGCCCAACGAACTGCCATGACCGCCAATAAACTTTGTCGCCGAATGGACCACAATATCTGCTCCGTGTTCGATAGGACGAATCAAATAAGGTGTACCAAATGTATTATCGATAATCAAAGGAATATTATGACGATGAGCAATAGCTGCCGTCGCCTCAATATCGGTAATATTGGAATTTGGATTACCCAAGGTTTCGATAAAGATAAGCTTCGTATTCGGACGAATAGCCTTTTCAAAAGCATCAATATCATCCGGATCAACGAAAGTCGACTCGACACCGAAGTTACGCAGCGTATGATTCAATAAATTAAACGAACCGCCATAAATGGTTTTCGAAGCTACAACATGGTCACCGGCACGCGTAATGTTCTGAATGGCATACGTTACAGCTGCAGCTCCAGAAGCCACGGCCAAACCAGCCACACCACCTTCGAGTGCTGCCACGCGTTCTTCAAATACGCCTTGCGTGGAATTGGTCAACCGACCGTAGATATTTCCTGCATCTCGCAAACCGAAACGGTCGGCCGCATGTTTGGAATTATGGAACACATACGAAGTAGTCTGATAAATTGGCACAGCTCGTGAATCGGTTGCCGGATCTGCTTGTTCTTGTCCTACATGAAGTTGGAGCGTCTCAAAATGTAATTTCTTTGTTGCCATAATTGTTCTATTTTTTAATTGTATATAATTTCTGTTCTTTCTGTTTTTCTGTTCTCATTGAACGATGCAAAGTTGCAATAGTTGGAGATATTTTCCAAGAGAATATCATAACTAAGAAAATATAACTAATTTTGCAACAATATAAAGAACAAATAAACATTTTAAAATGAGGAAATTCCTTCAAACAGAATAATTTTCTTTGTAACATGAACAACTCAAGCAAGAACATGGAAGAATTGGATGCAACCGACATTCAAATTCTTCGCGTAATGCAAACCGATTGTCGTCTGACAACCAAAGAACTGGCTGCTAAGATTCATCTTTCGACAACTCCGACTTTCGAAAGACTTCGTCGCCTCGAACGCGAAGGCTATATACATAAATATGTAGCCATTCTGGACCCTGACAAACTAGATCGTGGTTTTGTTGTCTACTGCAACATTACCATGAAGCAGATCAATAAGCAAATCGCAGACGAGTTTACCTCGACAGTGCAAAATTGGAATGAAGTAACGGAATGTTATAATGTGAGCGGCGATTGCGATTATATGCTTAAAATACACGTCTCCAGCATGAAGCATTATCAAGAGTTCGTGATCAATCAACTCGGAACGCTGGATACAATCAGTCACATCCGTAGTGTCTTCGTGATGGATACACTGAAACTTTGCTACAGCATTCCACTTTAAAAAGGTTACTCGAAAATAATGCGGAAACGTGTCAATCCGTCATCATACGTGCGGAGTGAGAAAGAACAGCTGTGTTTTAACAACACTTCGCGAATAAATATAAGCCCCAATCCCTGCCCATTGGGTTTCGTGGAGAAAAAAGGACTAAACAGCTTTGCTTCAACATCCTTACTGATAGCTTTGCCCGTATCGCTAATCTCTAGACATGAAGGGTTACAGCTGGTACGAATAAATATTTTACCGTCATGATCAATGGCTTCGGCTGCATTTTTAATGATATTGACAAGCACCTGCTCAAACAACGTATTGTCGAGCTTCACGATGGGTGACACGTCATTCAGTTCCATCACAATATCTATATTACGATTCAAACAGACCGTTTCCATAAAGCGCTTGCAAGCTGACACTACATCATTCAGCGGTAACACGCGCAACTGCGGTTCAGGAATACGGACAACATCGGCAAAATTCGTAATAAAACGACTCATACTGTAGCACCTATCCGACGATACACGCAACACTTCGCACACATCATCCATATTCTCCATCCCGTCAAATGCGCTTTGTAACGTGTCCAACGTTGACGAAATACTTGCTGTCGTATTATTCACTTCATGGGCTATCATCCTGATTACCTTCTCATAAGCTTTTTTCTCAGCTTTAAACACCTCCTGTGTCAACGTTTCCATTAAATAGAAAGAATGTTGAAAGCCGCGATCAATAAAAGAAGAATGTGTACATTTATAGATATTCGAACCATCCAATCGAACCGTCTGTGAGTCATAAAGAGGAATATCGCACAAAGCTGAAGCCAATGGCGAATCAATTTGTGATAACGACTGGCCTATAAGCATCGAAGCCGACGGAACGCCCAACATCTTGAGAGACGCTGGATTAACCGAATAAACGCGCCTGTCGAGATCCAACATAATCACTCCCATTGGCGACGCATTAATCAACAAATCAAGCAAATGATTCTGCTCACGAAGATGCAGTCGCTCATCTTTCAACTGCTCCATCATTTTATTAAAGATATCCACAATACGGTCGGCTTCAGGTTGTTTTACATAACGCAGCCGCGAACTAAAATCCTGTTCACGCAGCAAATCCATACCGTTACCAATAATGTGCAACGGTTTAATAATTCTTCGATAAAAAATAAACAAATAAAGTGCTGTAAACAACACAAAGCTCTCAACTATAAAGAAAAGGCGGATGGATGATTTGTAAAAGACAAAATAAGAAAGGATCGACAAGGCAACCAACAGTATTACGCTCAATATCCAAAACCAACTTCTTACTTTCATCTGTTCTTAATATTATTGATTATCGGCAGGAATATCATATTTATTGAGACGGCGATACAGCGCAGCACGACTTATGCCTAAAGCTGTAGCCACATGCGACATGTTACCGTCATTGTCTTTTATCGCCTGCAGAATCGTTTGCTTCTCCATCGCGTCGAGTGTCATGCCACTCAAAGAGGACTTCATGGCTTTTGCCGGTGAAGAACCATGATACTGCATCTCAAAATCAGAAGCCTCGAGTAGCGATTTGCCGGAAACTAAAATCGTACGTTCTACCAAATTCTTCAGCTCGCGCACATTACCAGGATAAGGCAACTGCTGCAAAAAGACAAGTGCATCCGCAGCAAATTTCACCTCTGATAAGCCGTTAGCACGACACTGCTGGCCAGCAAAATAACGCGCCAGCAACGGAATGTCTTCCTTCCGCTCGCGCAAAGCAGGCAAATGAATTGTAATTAAATTGATACGATAATACAGGTCTTCGCGAAAAGTTTTATCGTTTACCATCTGATGCAAATCGGCATTTGTAGCGCTGACCACACGCACATCAACCTTACGTGGACGACTGTCGCCAAGAACTTCAAACGTCTGATCCTGCAACACGCGAAGCAACTTCACCTGACACGACAGTTCCAAATCGCCAATCTCATCGAGAAATATTGTTCCTTTGTCGGCCATCTCAAAACGCCCAACGCGATCTGTATATGCATCTGTGAAAGCACCTTTCTTATGGCCAAACATCTCACTCTCAAAAAGACTTTGCGACAAGCCACCAAGGTTAACCTTTACGAACGGACCGTCAGCTTTTGCGCTATTGGCATGAATAGCTTCGGCAATAAGTTCCTTTCCTGTTCCACTCTCACCTGTTATAAGCACCGAAGCATTGGTTGACGCAATACGAGACACAGTCCCGAGAATTTTCATCAAAGGAGCACTCTGTCCAATAATATGCTCAAAATGAAACTTATCATTGGCCTCACTCCTATTAAGTGGTGAATTCTGACTTCCCTTCTGCTCTTTCAAGGCCAATGCTGTACGAATGGAATTAAGCAGAACAAGATTATTCCAAGGCTTTGTGATAAAATCAAAAGCACCGGCCTGCATACCTTGTACAGCAAGAGAAATAGAGCCCCATGCAGTAATCAGAATAACAGGCACTTCGGGACGGAAAATCTTCACCTGCTTCAACAAATGAATGCCCTCCTCGCCTGTCGTAGTCAACGTAAAGTTCATATCCATCAGAATCAGTTGTGGAGCCGTAGCCCTTACAAACGACAAAGCCTCTCCTGGAGAAGGAACGGCCTCCACCTCGAATCCGGCGCGCTTCAGCAAAAACGAAAGCGACGAACGGACAGCTGCATCGTCATCAACTATTAATATCATAGGATTCATATTGTTTGCAAATGTACTATTTTTTGACAATTTCTTCAAACTCTGCATCCAACGTTTGATCGTGTTCGAAATCGTAAAGCGTCACACTACGGATATTATAAAAATATGTCCAATAGTAATAAAGCTCCTCGATATGTTTCTGACGAGCATCATCTTTGGATTGCTGAGCATCATTAAGATCGAGAATATTAATCTTGCCGATCATGAAGGTTTCTATAGAAGTTTTGTAACGCTTTTGCGCAATCTGATCAGCTTCTTCGGCAATCTGCAATTGTGCAGCTTGATTATTGAAATTTTCAACCAACAAAAAGATATCCTGATCGAAATTGAGTTGTTCCTGCTTGATTTTTGAAAGCATCACATCGCGGTTCGACTCGGCAACTTTCACTTTTCCTTTTCGCTTACCCCAATCAAGTAACGGAATCGAAACCCCAACTTCTACTATATTGTTGTCCCTTAAATGACGATAAGCAGTTTTTAGCGTCTGATCTTTACCTGAATAGCCAAATGATGCGTACAAACTAATAGAACGACGATTTCCTCTGGCTGTAGCTACGCTATAATCGGCCTCAAGTTGCCGACGTAGAATGTTTTTAGCAAAAGAATTGTTTTCTTCAGCACGCTCCAGTACGGTAGGATAACTCATCCGTAAATCAGGTGCCGACTCAGGAACGACAGGTTCTAAAACAACCTGCTCATTTAGTCCAAGAAAAGCACGAAGCTGAAACATATTCGCATTGAGACTCGACTGTGCTTCTGTAACCTTTCCTTTGGCTTGCAAAGATGAAAGTTTCAACTGCATCAACTCGTTTTCCGATATCTGTCCGATCTTTCGCTTCGCTACTGCTATCTCATATAACTTATCGGCATTTAAAAGATTCTGTTTAGCTGTAACCAACTTCGACTGAGCAAGTAGCAGATTGAAGAAATATTTAATTGTGGTTATTGTCACACCTTCAACACTTTCTATGTAAGCTGACTTAGCTTCCTGATAACGCACCGGTTCAATTCGCCGTTTCCATTTCTGGTCATTTACACCGAAAATAGGCTGTGTAAATGTGATTCCGAACGGAATGCTCATAAATGCATTATAAGCATTATGTCCCAATTGACGACTAAAATCTAATGTACTATTTAACGATATTTTTCCACCTGTCAACGGCACATTTTGATCAATCGAAAAATTTCCTTTCATTTCTAATGAATTATCACGCAAATAAGAATACGTTCCATCAGAATTCATATAGCGAGTATATTGCTTGCTATATGAAGGTAAAGTACCGGTAAAATTAATTTCCGGCAACTGATCCGCTAAATGTGTACGATATTGCCAATAGGCTGTTTTTAACTCATTAAGTGCCACCGCAGCGTCTACCGATTGCAATTGAGCTAAACTAATTGCTTCTTTCAATGACATTCTTGTAGTATCTGATTGCAACGCATCAATTTCAGAGACAATACAGAAAAAAATAACAATAGCTATATAAACCTTTTTCATTCTCATATTCTATTTTATTATTATTAATAGCAAAAGCTATGCCAAACATTTATATTGCTGATTATCTGAAAAATATATTTTTAAAAAGTGTTCGAAAATGAACACTGTGTCCGCTTTCGATACAGTTGTAAGGAATCCTGTCCAAAGAATAAATACAGTTTTAACCCTTTCTATCTTTCCATTTCACTCAATCATTTTCAAGTATTTTATCACAAATACATCGTTATAGAAAAAAAGTTCGTTTTCAACCTGCAATTTATAATAAAAAAAACGAGTTTAATTGTTTTATTAGTTTCTTATATTTATATTTGCACCAATTACAATTAACTAAATAAAATACAACTATGGCAAGAACAGTAAATTTTAGTAGAAGAGCTGGCAAAATCAAGAGTGCAATTGATGAATTAGTTACAGAAATGACTCATGCAAGACCTATCGTTATTCCTACAAAAGATAAAGTTAAGCTATCTGAGATTAATTTTGACAGTCTTGAATTGAAAGCGCTTATGAAAATTCAGGCACATTTGAGTCGTGTCATCTATGAGAAGAGCAAAGCTAAAAAATAGTTTTTCTAAGAACTAACACAAGCCCGGCCCCACATCACTGTGAAGTCGGGCTTTTTACTAACATATGCAACGTGCAAAAAAAAGTATTCCTTACTCATAATGCAAGGCATCGGCAGGCGCCATCTTCGAGGCCTTATTTGCCGGAACTGCTATCGCCAACAGGATAGACACCGACAATATGAGCCATGTGATAGCATTAGTAATCAGGAAGCGCAGACCTGTGCGGTCAGTCAGATAGACCACCATATCGTTATCTTGCTTGCCCAGCGTATCAATCATGCCGGCATGGACAAACTGGAACTCGATGAACATCGCCGGCAAAACGACCAGAGCCAACAACGCCAATCCCTCCATAAACAGCAGTGTCCGGATGCCGGCATGCGTTGAACCCATCGCCATCCGCAAACCTATTTCTTCTCGACGAACACGGATGCGGTACCAGAACGTGCCCATCACACAAAGCATGATGTTCACCAGGAAGAACAGCATCATCGCCGTAAGGATATTTAATACGTTATCCATACCAAACTGCTTGTCGGTTTCGGCAGCCAGCTGCTTGTATGACTTGATGCTCACCAGATAGTAGTTGCCAATGCGCAGCTCTTTTTCCATGGCCGGCTTGAACGACTGGAAGAACTGTTTGTCGGAGATGGAGGCGTTGCTGCGGACGGCGATCTCGCCATCGGGTAAATGCTGTGCAGAGTAGAACACACCCTGAGGCCGCAAATAATCAAAACGCTTGACATCGCCTACCACACCTTTCACTATATATTTGTCAAGTTCATCCGGTGAGCCATTTCCAAAGCCCAGATGCATGCCGACGGCACTTTTGCCCGGCGAAAGCGCCATCTCGTTGAGGCGGCTGAGCACAATGGCTTTCGGGTCCGCCCAATCGAAATCCTTGGCAGTCACCTGCCGCCCGTCAGTACAAGTGATACGGAATACCTTGAAATAATCAGTACGCGGATCGAAAACCAAGTTCATGCCACTTGCGGTACGCGACGTATCGCGAGTACTCGTCACACCCATGCCGCAGTAGCCTCCGCCACCCGGACTGGAACAAGTAGTGATCAGAGCCATCGACTCCACTCCCTTAAAGTTGCGGATGCGGTCGAGAACACGGTCGAAGTTGGCTTCCTTGGCAAGCGAATCGCTTTCGGCAGCAATGTATTCGGCATGGGTTGAAGGCAGTTCGGCCATCGTGACACACCATGTATGATTGATGTCGCGACACGAAGGAAGTGCGCGATTGTATTCCAGCACAAAGAAAAAATCCACAATATACCACAGCAGGCAGAACACCAGCAGCAATTCCACAAACAGCCATCCGTTGGACCGACGTTTGTTCCATATCTGAGTAAATATCATCTTTATCATTATTCAAGTCCTCCTCTATTTTACGTTTATTGAATCGACAATAGGACGGTGAGCCGCGCGCCATGCAGGAATCATCGCCGACAGCAGGTTCAAGATGAAGCACACCAGCAAGGCCATTCCCAGCACCGACCAGTTTATCAGCATCGACGGTGTGAAAACTACTTCTTCATTGCCTGGCAATGCTGTTACAAATGAACTTCCGAGACTGATAATCCAGCTGCGCGACAGGTAGATCAGCAGATACGACAGCAGCAGGCCGAACACACCACCCAGCAACGTGAAGAGCAAGTTCTCCGTAAAGATCTGCCGCATCAGATTGCCTCTTGGAGCACCGAATGCGCGGCGTACACCCATCTCCGCCAGACGCCGTTCCATGCGCGAATCGGTCATGCCCGAAAGACTCACCGACGGCACCATCAGGAAGATCAGCAGTATGAGCGAGAACCTAATTGCCAACTTTCCAAAGTCGGGAGCTTCGTTGCTCCAGAAACGGAAGGTGGACTGCCAGAAATAATCGGGCTGCCCGAGCACGGTGAAAGTCCAGTCCTTCAGCGTCTGGCCGTAGCGTTTCACATTGGCCTCGCATGCTGCCTTGACGGCTTTCATATCGGCGCCAGGCGCAACGAGCAGATAAGTATCCATAAGTCCCAGTACGCCATCCGGATTCCAATCGTCTATCTGCTGATTCTTATAGCTTTCGCACGCCGTATAGGGAATCCACATCTCGGCAAACGTAATGCCGGTGACGGCCGAAGCATTCTTCACGACGCCGCATACGCGGTACTGCTTGAAGTCTTTCGATACGAAGCGTCCCACGACATCTATCGTGCCGAACAACCGGCGCGCCAGGTTTTCGGAGATGACGGCGGTGCTTACGCCCGACTGGAAATCAGCAGCGCTAAAGGGTTTTCCCTTAAGGAAATCGAATCTGAAGACGCGCCAGAAGTCAGTGTTCACGAACTTCGCCGTGATGGGCAACTGCTCATTGCTTCCGGCCATCTGTATCAGACCGGCTTCAGCAGATTCGTTGTAAATCAATGCCATCGCTTCGATGCCTTTGACGGGAGCGAAGCAGGTGTTGATGGTCTTTTCGGACAACTTGGACGAAGAGTTGTCACTGCCGCCTTTCTTTGAGATCTTTCCGCTCTTGACCACCAGCGTACGACTGCGGTTGGTTTCGGGATAGACGTTGGCTATCCTTACGTAATAGACGATGCTAAGCACCATCACCATCGAAACCGACAGTCCCGTCCCGACAATATATATCAGACTGAAAAGCTTCTCTTGCCTGATCAGGTTCCACGCCTGTTTGAAATATATTCTATACATTATATATATGTGTTTACAAATACCATTAATATTCACTTCATTCACAATCGAAAAACCATCGCCAAGCATAGGGGTTGACCTCAGCCTAGCATAAGCACTATGCGTAGGCGAACATCAAACTTCAGGTATCTTATTCCACCTGTCGTCCATCGAAGAAGCGAACGACGCGGCTGGTCTGCTGTGCCTGTGCCTCGTTATGAGTAACCATCACGATGGTGCGGCCGTCTTCCTTGTTCAGTTTATGAAGGATCTCCATTACTTCGGCACCCATCTTACTGTCCAAATTACCGGTAGGCTCATCGGCAAGTATGATATCAGGATTTCCCACAATAGCACGGGCTATAGCCACGCGCTGGCACTGACCACCGGAGAGCTGCGTCGGGAAATGGCGCATACGGTGCGAAAGGCCTACCTTTTCGAGTACAGCCTCGGCAGCAGCGCGGCGTTCTTTGGCGCTCACCTTGCGGTAGAGCAGCGGAAGCTCCACATTGTCGATCACGTTGAGCGAATTGATCAGATGGAACGACTGGAAGACGAAACCCAGCTTCTGATTACGGAACATGGCCATTTGTTTGTCGGTCATGTTCGAGGTGTTGGTACCTTCGATCTCGACCGTTCCAGTTGTCGGCACATCGAGCAAGCCCATGATGTTCAGCAACGTTGACTTTCCGCAGCCTGAAGGACCCATGATACTCAGAAACTCTCCCTTGTTCACCGTCAGGTTTACGTTTTCCAATGCTACCGTTTCGATCTCTTTCGTACGGTAAATCTTCTCCAAATTCTTTAATGTAATCATAATGTTTATCTTTTTAATTGTTTATAATCCTGTTAATTCATCATTCCTCATGCAGCACATCGGCAGGATGCAGATGCATCGCACGCCATGCCGGGAAACTGATGCCGACAAATATCATCGCAGCCTCAAGCACTACCGTAGCCACAAAGCCGAACACAATCCTCGGCGCAACCTCCAACGGCAACGGCGCATGCGTAAGCACATCCAGCCGCACCATGTTAAGCAGCACAATCATTGCCAATACTACAGAAGTCAGCAACAGCGCCATTCCTTCACCTATCAATTGACTGAAAATCGATTTGCGCGAAGCTCCCATCGCCATCCGCAGTCCGATCTCAGCATGTCGCTGTTGCGTGCGGAACCAGAACGTTCCTACAACGCCCAGCAGCACATTGAGTAAGAAGAATACAATGACCGCAATATACATCTTCATATCGCTGATATAATGGCGAATCTGATCGGTGCGGTAGAACGACATCGGAATCACATCCTTCAGGTAGACATTGCCCACACGCAACTGCGTGGTCATCGCCTTCCGGAAATCGTCGGCGAAATGACTGTTGTCGGCCGACGGCTTCACACGGATGAAGATCGGCAGATACTCGGCAGTACTGGCCGAAGCTGTTACAAGTTCATTATGCGTCACCGGCTTGTAGTAAGCATAGTCATACTTGTTGAACTCGTTGTAGCGCTGCGGCTCGCAGACGGCTCCGACGACATAGCTTGTGCTGTCCTGATTGCCCTGGTCGGTGATGCAGATCTGCTTGTTGCGGGCATTGCGGACAGAACCGTAGAAATCCTTCGCCACCGTAGCCGTAACAACCACCTTACCATCATTCAACGTCTTCTCCAGCAACGAAGGACTTCCGCCGTCAGCCTCTTTCACCCGGAACACACGAAAATAGGCAGGGTCGACAAAGCGGACGTAACCCTGGCGCACCATCGTATCACCCTTGAACGTCGCATACTGATTGCACCACATATAATGGAAATGCGTCTTGGTCGTGAAACACACATCGCTCACCATCGGATTCTGCTTCAGGCGGTCGTAAACCGCAAGTATGTCGGCACCGCCTTGCGAAGCGTGAACCGTCGTCGTATCATAATCGGCACTCGTCTCCGGAACCGACGATATCTGCACATAATAAACATGCGAGATATCGAAACCTACAGGCTGTTTGTACTGCTGATAGTTCACATAAAGCGCATCCGCCGCATACCACAGGAAGACAGACACTACGAACAGTTCCAACCAAATAAACAGGTTGCTCTTGCGCTCATTCCAGAGCTGTTTGAATATCATCTTTATCATAACTTTTCAACTGTTTAATGAGTCTGTAATTTGTAATCTAGAAACACGCCATGCCGGAATGCCCGCACTCAGCAGGTTCAGCACCAGGCACAGCAGGAACGCAGCCGCGAACACCTCCCAGCTGAACATTCCGATGGAGAGACCGGTCTCTCCGCTTACCAGCAGCCAGTCTTTCAGGATCAGCATTCCTGCATACGACAATATCAATCCGATAAGTCCGCCAATGAAAGTGAATAGCAGATTCTCCACCATCACCTGCCAGAGAATATTACCTTCAGTAGCTCCGAAAGCGCGCCTTACTCCCAGTTCGGGCATGCGACGACGCATCCTCGAAAGCGTGATGCCAGACAGATTGAGCGCCGGCACCAACAGCAGAATAGCAATGATGATGCCAGAGCGAATGTACATGCTCGATTCATGCGACTCAAACTCGCTGCCGCCACCCAACCATTCCTGCACTTGCGTACGGGGCTGCACATTGA
>DAIMYP010000001.1:25923-27103 GCA_036734445.1 Tannerellaceae bacterium | reverse complement strand
AACTCGCTGCCGCCACCCAACCATTCCTGCACTTGCGTACGGGGCTGCACATTGAGGTCGGCCTTATAATCCTTCAGGTGCGAATTGAATCCTGCCAGCAGATGGAGCATTTCTTTCCGCATGTCATCCCGCGTATAGCCCTTTTTGAGCAGTGCGCAGCAAGCATACTCGCCGTTGATACCCTCCTGTCCGGAAGCATCCGAATCGTAACCCGCATTTATCGAATAAGGCACCCACACTTCTGCCCATGCCTTGCTGGCAAAACGGGACACATCCTTCACAACGCCAGCCACGCGGAAGTCGGTGAAGTCGAACTTCATTTGCTTACCCAAAGCCTTGGTCGTACCGAACAGTCTGAGCGCCACCGTCTCATTGATGACAGCACTTCGTATGCCGCTCTTGAAATCGGCTTCGCTGAACGGCTGTCCGTCGATAAAGTCAAAGCTGTAGAGTTTCCAGAACGTCGCGTCGGTAAGCGTTACCGATGCCGAATAACTACTGAGGCCGTCCATCGTCGAGACAATCGTCTTGCTGCGACTGTCATGAATGATGGCAGTAACCAGCTCTGCCGATTTCAGGGACAGAACACACTCTTTCATCAGCGGATAGCCCAGAGCGCTGAAACTCATGCGCCTGCCGTCGTCCTTTCCCATTGACATGGCTGTCGAGATGTAACATGTGCGGCTGCGGTTCGTCTCCGGACGGAAGTCGGCAGTGTTCATCACATAGAGGATGACGAGGACCATAATCATGCAGATGGCCAGTGCAGTTCCCAGGATGGAGATAATACTGAGAAGCTTGTTCTCACGCAGAAGCCTGATGGCTTGTTTGATGTAATGCTTGATCATATTTATCTATATTTATATTATTCATAATGCAACGCTTCCGCCGGAGTCAATTTCACCGACTTGCGCATCGGAAGCCAGATACCGATACATATCATTGCGCCCATCAGCAGATAAGTGATACCAAAGGTGACGGCGAATCGCATCAGGCTGTAAGGCATCCTGTAAGTGTCTATCAGATCAGCTTTCCACAGGTTAAGCGCCAGGATAACAATCAGCGGCAATGTGATAACCAGCAGCGACAGCCCTTCAACGAACATATAGCGTTTCAACGTAATGCGGCTCGCTCCCATCGCCATCCGCAGTCCGACCTCGCCACGACGATTCTGCATCCT
>DAIMYP010000001.1:0-25823 GCA_036734445.1 Tannerellaceae bacterium | reverse complement strand
TCCGCGTAAAGCTCACCGTCAAGACACTGATAAAAGCACATCTCCGGACGTTCGTACTCACTGTTGCGAATTGATGAAGCCACGGCAGCAATAGTAAAGAGATTGTCATAATCGGCATACTTCACCTTCCTGCCTGAAACCTTCTGTCCGTGATAAAGTGCTTCTGCCATCTCTTTGGATATCACCAGGGCATTATGTACGCCGGCAACCTGATTATAAGCCGATTTACCGTCGGCAGTACGTATGCGAAACATGCGGAAATATTCCGGCGTCACGCTGCGCAGTTGATAACCTTTTCCGTGTGTCATTGTCGTATCGCCATCAATAGGACTGATGGGACGCCACATGTTGCCATTCGAATAAGGACAGGAGAAAAAGGAAGCGCAGACATCCTCCACCTTCGGGTTCTGCCTGATGCGCTGCATCATAAGCGTCAGATCGTCGGCATCGTTGGCATGCGTCAGCGAATCAGACACATAACCCGGCGCTTTCTCGGTCAACTTATTCAACTTAAAACGCCAAGTATTGCTGATATCATAGCCCAATGGCGAATGATAAGTGCAATAATCAACATAAAACGCATCGACCATGAACCACAGTATTCCGGCCACAATCAGCAGCTCGGCAAAAATCCATCCGTTTGCTCTGCGCTGATTCCATATAATGGTAAGTAAGTGTTTAATCATTGTTATAACAGCTTTTAATCGGTTATTTATCGGATTCATCTTCGTGCAGGGCATCGACGATCTGTTCACGTGAAACACGCAAGGCAGGAAGTCCGGCACTCAGCAGATTCAACAGCAAGGTGAAGAACAGCGCAGCCAGAAACAGCCACGGCTTAAAAAGCATATCGAAGGTCAGCACCACATCTTTCTCCAACAGGAACGAGCGCCCGAGATACAGCATCACGACAGACAGAACGATGCCTATCACACCGCCAATAAGCGTAATCAGCAAGTTCTCGTTCAGCAGCTGCACCATCAGCTGTCCCTTTGTGGCTCCGAAAGCTTTGCGTATTCCCATCTCCGAACGACGACGCTGAATCGACGACTGCACAATACCTGTCAGATTCAACGCCGGCACCAGCAACAGGAACAATAAGAGCGGAGCCTTGTGCAACAGATAATCGTTCCATCCTTCTTTGTCGGAGGAATAAATATTGCCTGCATCGCGTGCCACATCCAATCGTGAGAAAAGACGGATAAACGTCAGCCGATAATCTTTCTTTCCTGCATTATATCTAGCCACCTGATGTTGCAGTTCGCGATTGATAGCATCGAAATCATGTGATGAGCGTGCCAGAACAACTGCTCCAAAATCACCTTCTATCCCTTCGCAGTTCGAATCATCCATAAACGACGAAGCACTGTAAGGAATCCAAACATCAGCAACCGTACCGTCAGCAGCTTCAGAAGGTTTATCGACTACTCCGGTAATGGTATATTCCACATAGTTCAACAGGAAGCGCTTGCCGATAGCAGCTTCTGCACTTCCGAACAGCTTACGAGCCAGCGGCAAGGCAACCACCGCACGCGGCAAAGCCGAACGAAAATCAGCTTGAGTAAACGGAGCGCCTGCCAAGAAACTGAAATCGTACACATGCCAGAACGAAGCATCTGTGTAACGAATAGAATACTCATCATACATGCGCTTGTTTGGCAATGATAAAGGCTGCTCGCCGGTAGTCATGGCCGTCACTGCTTCCGGCAATCGCAAAGTGTACAGACATTCGGCAACCGCCCCGGCCGACAAACTGGTATTGTCCTGCCGCGTATGATCGTTCTTGTCTACCTTTATACCATATATATATAGCATCCGCGAACGATTCGACTCGGGAGGAAAACCTACCAGCTTGATCTGGAACTGCAGCACGACAACCAGAATCATCGCCACCGACAAAGCCGTTCCCAAAATAGAAACGATACTTGTCAGTTTGTTCTCGCGAAGCATGCTTGCAGCCAGTTTAAAATAATGTTTGATCATATCAATATTGTTTATGCTATTATTGATTCTGCTTCCTTATAAACAAAATACGTGCCACAAACGTAAAGCATTGATTCATTGATATATCCATTAAAATAGAAGTGTCCGATAATGAACACTTGTTTCATTATCGGACACTAAAACCGAACAGTGGAATTCTGATGTAATCCCTATTTGATTTTCAATTTTGATTTGCTCTTGTAAGGCGACATGTCGGAAACGACAACGCGATCGCCGGGCTTTAAGCCACTGAGGACTTCTACATATTCAAAGTTACTATCGCCAAGCTGAACCTTCCGCTTGATCAATTGATTGCCATTCGTTACAAACAAGTCATATTCACCTTTGCCCACATAATATGAGCCATTGGCAATACGCATCACATCGTCTTTCACGGCATTCATCACGTATACATCCGTCTTCAAACCTGAACGGAGTCGTTTGTTGTTATCGTTCTTCAACTGTACAGAAAACGATATCACGCCATTTTTGGAAAGAGGTGTCACATCGCTGACCGTTCCTTCCAACTTTTCGCTTCCAATCTTCACTATTGTTTTACTGCCTACAGAAATACGATCACCATAACTATCCGCAATCTCACCATCAATCTTGAAATGCGACAAGTCCGAAACAATAGCCACACGCATTCCCTGCCCAATCTGTGAACCAATTTCGTTATTTACATATGTCAGGATAGCTTTGCGCGGCGAACGGATACGGGCATCTTCCAAGATACGTTGAGTCTCACCCAAACTTTTTTTGAAAATATTCAGTTCCAATTCTTTTACCTGCAAATCGGCAGCGGCAAGCGCTTGTTCGTTCTTGTATTTCTGCTCATCTTCTTTCAGTTTCAGTGAACTTACATTATAATCCAGCTCCACTTGGCGCACTTTATCGGTTGTTCCGGCACCGAGGCTGTCCAGATAGCGTTCGTTACGTAGCTCCACAGCTTTACGGTTCAATTCCATACGCGATACTTTCAGATTCATCTCCATTTCCGACAGCTTGTTATGATTCATCACACGTTGCTGTTTCAATTGAAGAGCTTTCATCTGCGCCTCATCAACCTGTTTATTATAATCGGTTTCCGCCGTTTGCAAATCGAGTTTCAGAATAGGGGTTCCCACATCCACCGAGTCGCCACCCTTTTTATAAACCTCAAGGATACGGCTATTGATAGGCGAATTGATAATTTCCTCAAAAGCCGGAACTACCTTTCCTGTCGCACTGACCGATACTTCTATAATACCTTTATCAACTGTAGAGAACGTCAAGTCTTCCTTCTTCAAGCTTGTCTGCAAAAATGAGACAGCAACGGCAATCACCGCTACCACACCTCCAACAACAAGACCTGCTTTAATCAGCTGCTTGCGTTTTTCCCTACTACGTTCTTGTTTTGATATTTCTCTGTCCATAATTATATGCTTCACTTAATTCTGTCTTTTTTCACGGCAAACATCGTGCCAAAATCATAACTCATTGATAATGTGTATAAGACCAGAAATACAAGTGTTCATTTTCGGACAGTGTGTTCATTATCGGGCAGTTTTTACTCTGTAGCCGCTACAGTACTGGGATAAAAACTTTCTAAATCTTCCTTTGTGCAAGGAGCTCCTGAATTCAACTGAGTAACGAACAACGTTTTTACATACTGTTCCAAATAACTTTTCTTATAATCGAACCATGCATTTTTAAACTCCGAAACATGAATCTTATGATTAAAGTCTGCAAACGGTTTCGGACCGACAAGTATCTGTTTCATGATATCCTGAAACTCGCCGGCAGGCAACTGATTCTCAATAAACTCCTTCATAATCTTATAGGATTCCGATGAGTTCATGGGACGAAACGTAAACTTGCGTTTCCAATTACGGATAATCTCTCTCACCTCATTGTTCTTCCGTTCCGTACGCGGATCCCTTTCGAAGAAATAATCCTCATTTTCAAAACGATGCTGTACTTCCCATGTATCAATATTCACATAGGTCCACACCCCTTTTTCCACAATTAATTCAGCCACAACTTTGACTGCGTTTCTCCTCTTCTCTTGTTCTTCTGTCATAGTAATAATTATATTTGGTTACAGACTCAAAATCTGTACCTTTTTATATCAAACCTTCAATTTAAAATATTCCATTTTATTTTGCATCACTCATCAAATCGATTGCTGCCGATTTAACGCCTGCTGCTGAAGCCGTAAATGTTATAGCACCCGGTTTCTCAGTGCTTTGTACGATTGCTTCGAGTTGTCCTTTGAAGAGCGACATTTCTGTAGCCTGGAACGATTCCAGACAAATAGCATCGCCATTGGCAGCAGCACGATAAGTACCATTGCCCGTCACATTGAACTTAACCTTCAATGAAGCGTCCGGACAAAGATTTCCATCTTTATCACACGCGCGTACATTAATATATATAAGATCCTTGCCGTCCGCCGTCATCCGCTTGCGATCGGCTGTCAGAACCAGATGATGAGGTTTGCCCGCCGTATGTACAGTTTCTGTAGCCACAGCCTTGCCATCCTTATCATAAGCCACTACTTTCAGTGTGCCCGGTTCGTATTTCGTATTCATCCACATCAGCCGATAGCGTTTCTGGCGCTCGAAGCTTTTGTAGGCTGCTTCGGTATCACTGCCATCGACCTTCACTGAAAGATCTTTCGTCATCTTTCCCTGACTCTTGCCATTGATAAACAGCTCAGCCGATGGATAATCGGTATAGACGAATACCGGCGTCACCTGTCCTTCACGCCCCGGCCACGTCCAATGAGGCAAAATGTGCAATGTATGATCATCGGTATTCCACTGACTACGATACAGATAGTAACGGTCTTTAGGAATTCCTGCCAAATCGATAATACCAAACATCGAACTATGATTTGGCCAATCGGTATAATAAGGTGTCGGTTCGCCCAGATAATCAAATCCCGTCCAAACAAACTGTCCGATACAATAAGGCAGATCGTCCTGAAGGATAAAGTCGTCGTCAGGCAAGTTCGACCATCCACAACATTCCGTGTCGTAAGACGAAGACTGATGATCGTCGTATTTGGCATTTGCTTTCCGTTCAACCGGGAACTTGTAAACCCCGCGTGCACTGACAGCCGAAGCTGTTTCGCTACCCAGCACTATTCCCTGAGGAAGCTTCTTATAACCTTCCTGATAATATTGCAAACGATAATTGAATCCCGGAATATCCATCACAGCCGCAAAATTATTGGTCAAATCAATGCCAACCTGATCCATACCTTGTGTTACCGGACGCGAAGGATCCTCGCGATGGCAAATATCCTGCAGCCATTTGGCAATCTTGCAATCGCCTTCGCGACCCTGGTTCGGCACTTCATTGCCGATACTCCACATCACAACACTCGGATTGTTACGATAATGATGTACCAGATTCACCATATCTTTTTCTGCCCAATCATTAAAAAACAGATTATATCCGTTCTTACATTTCGGCATGCTCCACTCATCGAAACTCTCAGCCATCAACATCATACCCATCTCATCGCAAGCTTTGACCAGCTCCGGTGCCGGCATGTTATGAGATGTCCGGATCGCGTTGCAACCCATATCTTTCAGTATACGTATCTGACGACGGATTGCCGCATCATTAACCGCTGCGCCCAATGGACCCAGATCATGATGATTGCAAACGCCTTTAAACATGATCTTCTCGCCATTCAGGAAAAAACCCTTGTCGCGAATCACTTCCAGCGAGCGGATACCAAAGGAAGTCGTATACATATCCTTCAGTTCCACATTCTTGTACAATCTGCTTATGGCAGTGTAAAGCGTCGGTGTTTCAGGCGACCACAACATCGGTTTCTGAATAAAGAAATCCTGACTCACTACATTATTATTGTACTTGATCTGCGTCAACGGCGTACGCAAAGTAGTCAATTGCTGCTTATTTGCATTCCACACAGAAGTTTCAAGCGTATAACTGTCCGGATCAGCCCCTTCAGGTAAAACCACTTCAGTTTTGACATTCACCTTTGCAAAAGTCTTATTCACTGTTGGTGTCGTAATATATGTGCCCCAAACCGGAATGTGCGCATCGTCGGTCACTATCAGATGTACATTTCGATACAGTCCGGCGCCCGGATACCAGCGTGCCGATTCGGCCTGGTTTTCCAAACGTACGGCGATAGTATTCTTTCCCGTATTGACAAAAGGTGTAATATCCAAATAGAATGAATTATATCCGTAAGGCCAATAGCCCGCTTTCTGTCCATTGATATATACTTCGGCATGACTCATCGCGCCATCAAACACGATAGCCGCCCGCTTGCCGGCTTTGAACTGAGGCAGATCGACTGTTGTCCGATACCATCCTACTCCTGTAAACGGCAATCCACCCGTACGCCCGGCATGTGCCAAAGCCTTCGTCTGTCCATCCTGTGCAATTGCCACATGCTGCATGTCGTTTTGTTCGCTGAATGGTCCATATATAGCCCAATCATGAGGGACAGTCACTTGCTGCCACTTGCTATCGTCGAAATCAGACTTCACAAAACTGCTGTTATCATCACGCGTGAAACGCCAATTCTTTTCCAATAAATATTCAGTCCGATTTTGCGCATGCACGAACAAAGCACATCCGAAAACAAGAAGAATTACGGTTGATACAATCTTTTTCATACGTCCTACGATTTTTAGGTATTTTATTTATGTAGCAAAGATAATGCAAGCAGAAAGCAGAACAAAACAAACTCGTTTGTTTTTTATGCCGAAACGCAGCTTATCTTCGATTTTATAGCAAAGATAGTTCAAAATATCAAAACAACCGCTACATTTACACGCAAATTTGCAGACGATGATCATAGAATTACTTTTTGTATTGGCAGCCATTGTTGTAGGCGCCCGGTTAGGCGGCGTCGGACTCGGTGTGTCCGGTGGTTTGGGACTAGCCATATTGGTTTTTTGCTTTGGTCTTGAGCCTACATCTCCACCTATCGACGTGATGCTTATGATTGCCGCCGTCATAGCTGCCGCCAGCTGCATGCAAGCAGCAGGCGGACTTGATCTGATGGTAAAATGGGCAGAAAAGATACTGCGAAAAAATCCCTCGCACATCACATTGGTAAGTCCTCTGGTTACCTATTTCTTCACCTTTTTTGCCGGAACCGGACACGTTGCCTATTCAGTTCTTCCCGTCATCGCCGAAGTAGCTACCGAGACGCGCGTCCGCCCCGAGCGACCGTTGAGTATTGCCGTCATTGCATCGCAGCAAGCCATTACAGCCAGTCCGATATCTGCTGCAACGGTTGCCCTGCTCAGTATGCTGACGGTTCAAAGTTCCAACATCACACTGCTTCAAATCATGATGGTAGCTGTTCCGAGTACGCTTCTCGGCGTCCTTGCCGGTGCACTTTATTCCATGCATGTCGGGAAAGAACTGGACCAAGATCCCGAATTCCTCCGCCGTTGTGCCAAAGGTGAATTCAAGACAGATCGCGAATATCAGATAAAGGCATTCGATACCCGCAAAGCCGTTCTTTCGCTCATTATATTCCTGACGGCAACCGCCGCCATCATCCTGTTCGGTTCCATCCAAAGCCTCCGACCGCTGTTCGACGGCAAACCGCTGCAGATGTCGTCCATCATCGAGATACTGATGCTTTCGGCAGCAGCTCTTATTCTCCTAGTTACGCGCACAGATGGCATGCAAGCGGCACAAGGTTCCGTATTCGCTGCAGGAATGCAAGCCGTCGTAGCCATTTTCGGTATTGCCTGGATGGGCGATACCTTTATTAATGGAAATATGGCAGATCTGCGTAGCAGCATCGAGCAGACCGTTACACAAATGCCCTGGCTTTTCGGCATTGCCCTGTTTCTGATGTCGATCCTTCTGTTCAGTCAGGCAGCAACCATACGGGCATTGCTTCCTCTGGGCATTGCTTTGGGTATTGCGCCACAAATGCTTATTGCACTATTCCCTGCAGTCAATGGTTATTTTGTGATTCCTAACTATCCCACCATCGTTGCCGCCATCAACTTCGACCGCACCGGCACAACACATATAGGCAAATATGTAATCAACCACTCCTTCCTTATTCCGGGACTGATAGCCACTACTGTAGCTATTATTACGGGATTAATAATCAGTTCTAAAATAATCTAATAGTTAGTGCTTTTTAATTTTTCACTAAAAGATTATGTTAAAATATTTGTTAGAATAAATATAAAGATTTAGTTTTGCCCCCTATAATCTAGATGCCGTGTAATTGCACTGCATTTGTTAACACAACTTATTAATTTCATGCAACGTAAAATGATGATTACAAATTCTGTAAAACATTGGAAAGCATATATGCTGACCATGTTAATGTCATTCTGTATGACTGTTGCGTTTGCCCAACAAGGAGTTATCAAAGGTAAAGTCTTGGACGAAAACGGAGAGGCTATCATTGGAGCGAATGTAATTGAAAAAGGTACCACTAACGGTACAGTGACTGATGTTGACGGTAATTACACCGTCACAGTGAGTAACCCGGCAAGAGCTATCCTGCAAGTATCCTTCGTAGGTTATACGACTCAGGAACAAGCTATCAAAGGGCGTAAATCTATCGATGTAAAACTGAATCCTTCAGTTGTAAACTTAGGTGAAGTTGTAGCAATCGGTTATGGTACACAGACTCGTAAAGAGATCACCGGATCTATTGCCAACGTTTCAAAAGAAAACTTCAACAAAGGTGTTACCCGTGATGCTTCCGATTTGCTGCAAGGTAAAGTTGCCGGTTTGACCATTACTTCAGGTTCCGGTGATGTAACGCGTAGCTCACAGATTCGTTTGCGTGGTACTACGACCTTACAGAACGATCAGGGCCCTATGGTTGTTATCGATGGCGTTCCGGGTGGCGATATGTCAACCGTTTCTCCTTCAGATATCGAATCTATCTCTGTATTGAAGGATGCCTCTTCAGCTGCCATCTACGGTTCTCGTGCTGCCAGCGGTGTCATCCTGATCACAACCAAGAGAGGTTCGGGTTCAAGAGCTACCGTACAATATGACGGTTATGTTTCTGCCGACATGATGGCAAATAAGCCTGATATGATGAATGCTTCTGAATGGCGTGCCATGAACAAGCAAATGGGTAACGATATCAGCGTATACGACAAATATACGGGCGATACCGACTGGTTCGATGAACTGACCCGTACAGGTATTTCACAAAACCATTCTATTTCTCTTGCAGGTGGTACATCAAAGAGCAACTATCGTGCATCTTACACCTATTTGGATCGTAAAGGCATTGCCAACGACAACTATATGAAACGTCATTCATTCCGTTTCCAAATCCAACAGCGTGCCATCAACGACAAACTGCGTTTGGGATTGACCGGATCTGCTACAATGACTGATACACAGACACCTGATCCTAACGAATGGATCAATGCGTACAATAACCTTCCTGTATATTCACCAAAGAATGCTGATGGTACTTACAATCTTGATATGAACACCGCATGGGATCAAGGTAATGCCGTTGCACAACAGGAATACTGCTATCGTTTGAACAGCAACTCTTACTTCTACGGACAAGGTGATGCTCAATATACATTAATGGATGGTCTGAACATTAAAGCCAGCTTGTATAAGAGCCGCTATATGAACGACTACAGCCGTTGGGATGACCCACGCGCTATGGCAGGTGAAAACAACGCTGCTTATAACGCTTCAGGTTATGGTATCCGTGAAAACCGTAAATGGGATCGTGAATTGATGGAATGGACTGCTAACTATGACAAGACATTCAACGATGTTCACAAGATCAACGCCGTTGCCGGTTACTCTTGGGAGAAAAACACATACAGCAATGCATATGCCGGCGTCCATAATTTTGCCGTTTACTCAATGGGTGCAAACAGTCTTCAGGCTGGTAACAGTTTGGATATTGGCAATATAACATCCAGCAAAAATGAATACAAACTGATTTCATTCTTTGGTCGTGCATCTTACAGCTATAAAGAAAAATACATGATTACAGCAACTGTACGTCGTGATGGTTCTTCAAAATTCGGTGCCAATCACAAGTGGGGTACTTTCCCATCCGTATCTGCTGCATGGGGAATCTCTCAGGAAGACTTCATGAAAGGTGTAACGTGGGTGAATGACTTGAAACTCCGTGTTGGTTATGGTGTTACCGGTAACCAGAACGGCTTGATGCCATATAAATCACTTGACCTATATGGTGCTGAGGGAACTTATTATAATAATGGTTCATGGCAAACAGCCTTCAAGATCACACAGAATGCCAATCCAAACTTAAAGTGGGAATCTACCACAATGGAAAATATCGGTTTGGACTTCACTTTGTTCCACAGCCGCTTGAATGGTACCATCGAGATCTACAACAAAAAAACCAAGGATATGCTTTACAGATACTCAGTACCGACACCAACTTACGTTTACGATAAGATCTATGCAAACGTAGGTGATATGACCAATAAGGGTATCGAACTTTCTTTGAACTGGGATGTATTCCGTTCAAAGACATTCAACTGGACAACATCTGTTAACTTGGCACACAATAAGAATGAAGTTACAAAATTGTCTAACGACATCTTCTCTACCAGCCGTCTGTATGTTGGTGATCCATGGATCCGTGGTGCATCCGGCGTTACTTCACACGTTGTTGAGGAAGGTAAACCTATCGGTCAGTTCTACATGTTAAAGTGTGACGGTATCGATTCAAATGGTAAATTCATTATCGAAGATACAAACAAAGATGGTCAGATTACTGATGATGACCGTACATACTGCGGTTCAGCTCAGCCTAAACTGACTTACGGTTGGAACAATACATTCTCTTACAAGAATTGGGATGCCAGCTTCTTTATCCGTGGAACTATTGGCAACAAGGTTTTGGATAACCCATTGGCTGCTTATGGTAACACAACATACCTGGCTGGTAACAACGTAATGAAGAACAAATACCTTGGTGTATTGAAAGAAAACTCACGTGTCTGCTCATTCTATGTAGAAGATGCATCATTTGCACGTTTGGACAATATGTCAATCGGTTATACATTCAACACAAAGAGCATCAACTGGCTTGAAAAAGCACGTGTATATGTAGCTGCTCAGAACCTGTTCGTAATCACAGGTTATAAAGGTTTGGATCCTGAAGTTGAACTTTATACCGGCGATCCATCTGATACAGATGCTGGTTTGTCACCGGGTATTGAGCCTCGTAACTTCATGCCTAAGGCAAGAACATTTACGTTCGGTGTAAATTTAACATTCTAACTTATTCAAATTGAAAATCATCATGAAAAAGAAAATTATAGGATTATTAATGGCTGGTGTTGTCGCAGTGACTTCACTTCCATCCTGTACCAATCTGGACGAAGATGTTTATGATAAACTTCCTGCAGATTCATTTGGCAATACAATGACAGAAGTCAATGCCTTGGTCGGAACGGTAAACAATTCATTACGTGAGTATTTTCCAAGTAATTATTTTTATCTTTCAGAATGCTCCGGATCCATGGCAGTAACACCTACCAGACTGGGTGGTGACTGGTACGATGGTGGTCAATACCGTGAATTGTACATGCATACATGGACAGCCAATACATCAGCCGTAAAAGGATGTTGGTCTACAGCTTTTGCTGCTATCGGTACTTGTAATGCAACAATTTCCGTATTAGAGAACTCAAAGCTTCTGAGCGATACTCAAAAGACCTCTTATTTGGCTATGGTTCGTGGTGTACGTGCGTTTTGGTATTATACAGTAATGGATTTTTATGGAAATGCTCCATTGGTAACAGAGTATAGTGCTACAGATAAGACAGCTCCTACAATGAACACCAGACAAGAAATATTTGACTGGTTGATCAAAGAGGTTACTGAATTGACAACACAAGCTCCAGATCCAGATGCAACCAACTACGGTTATTTCACTAAAGGTGCCGCATACATGCTTCTTGCAAAATTATACCTAAATGCAGCAGCTTGGGGAGTTAATACTTCTAACGCTTATGCAAATGTAATCAATGCATGCGATAAGGTAATAAATATGGGTGCTTACTCTTTAAATGCTAATTGGAAGGATAACTTCACAACTACGAATGAGAATTCTAAAGAAGCTATATTTGCTGCATGCTTTACGACATCAGGAACAAAAAATACAATGATGTATCGTACTTTACATTACAAAGACAATTTGGCTTTGGGTGGAACATTCGGAGCATGGAACGGTGTTTGTGCACAACCGGATTATGTAAAAGAGTTTGATACAAGCGATCCTCGTTATGCAGGTTCATTCTTAACAGGTCAGATGTATAACAAATCAACAGGTGAAGCCTTGGTTACAGCTCATGGACGTTTATTGAATCACACTGTCGAAGTAACTATGATTCCGGGTACAGAATATGATGGTACAACATGGAAATCTGTAAATCAGGAAGATGGTGCTCGTTGTTTCAAATGGGTTTATGCTCCTGACTTGTCAAACGCGATGCTTAATGACTTCCATATCTTCCGTTTGGCAGATGCATATTTAATGAAAGCTGAAGCTATCCTCCGTAATGGTGGTAGTGGTGCAGAAGCTGCTAAATATGTAAACATTATTCGTGAACGCGCTTATGGCGATACAAAACACGATTACGAAACCGTTGATTTGAACAAAGTCATGTTGGAACGTCGTTTTGAATTTGCTTGGGAATGTATGTCACGTCAAGATGATATTCGTTTCGGAGTATTCGAAAAAGGCATGTGGAGTTCATCCGGTTGCGACAGAAAAGCTGATAGCTATTTGAAGATATTCCCTGTTTCTCAAGATGCATGGCAAGCAAATAGCAACTTGACTCAGAACCCAGGTTACGCATCATTTAGCAAATAAGAGAATTCATTTTCTCATTAATCAATACAAAAGAGGTTTGCTTCGGCAAGCCTCTTTTTTTTTATTTCCAATACCACTCCCCTCACCTCCATTCAAAACGAATAATCCTTTTGAAACACCGCATTCACGAATCGATAAGGCTTATATTGAATGGCGTATTTATTATAATGCGCCAGTTCAGTTTTTATCGTCCTGAAGTATAGATGTTATAATATCCTTAGGATAATAACAAGGGATATCAACATTCGCTTTGCTCTCTGACTTAAGGAACAATACCGTGTGAACCATTTGCCCTTTCTTGACGAATGGTAATCTGCCACAAGAATATGCATTATGTTTGTCAAACATTATGTTTCGCAAAGATAATATTATTTATCGCAAAGATTCTGACCTATCTTATGGCAAGCGGACAAAGATAATTATTAATGTTGCATGGTTTTGGCAAAAGTTTCAGGGACAAGCTGCGACAGATATTGTTCTATTCGATCAGCCCAATAAGAACTCACTTGATACTTCAACGCGAAGTCATAAAAATGACTGACGGAAAGTGCTACTTCTGCAATTATCTTTTGCTCGTTCTTAATGCTGTTTTCTTTGGCAAACTGAACAAGATCACTAATAGTGATGCCGCTTGATTTGCCAAGAATGGTCATTGAATGCCCATTTTCATAATAGGCGCCATCCAAATTAGTCGTAAATGTCAAATCGTAAGCAGGTGTTATATGCCACGAGCCCTTTTCGTCCATCATGAAAGAAAAGTTCTTGAGATGGTCGTCTACATTAGCGCTCATTACATTAAATACCATTCGGCGATATTCTTCCGAAATCTCTGTAGACGAAATATTCAACCGACGAGATACTGCAAATAGATCTTCATAACTGGTTGCATCAGGGCACATTGCTGCCAAAGTTTGCGTGTGAATCTTTTTACCGTTTCTCCGATCATATCGCTCAGTGATAAAATGATATTTTCCTTCCGCCACAATCAACTTTGAAGGCATCATATTGATTCCGGCATTCAATGCCATCTCGTAATACGACATTTCTATTTGAGTAAATGGGAAGTCATCGCCTTCGGCAAACTTCAAGATATAATAAATATACTCCTCAGGTAATGCAACTTGTCCTGAACGAATATCTCCTGTCTTACGATTAATCGCAATAATAGCTTTAGGATGCTGTCCACCTGCAGATGTACCCACTTTGTACAAACTCTGCATACTCAACTCTTCTCCCGGTAAAACGATTGCTTCTTTTCTTTCTTCAAATAACTTCTTAGCAAGTCGATAAAGACTGTCAATCTGAACAGAAGTAGATGCATCAAGTCCGGCTGTCGCCGGTACAAATTCGAGTGCGCCCATACCTCTTTTACCAATGAACGATAATTTATCGACCGGAGACAATTGCCTTAAGGGAATATTATTTTGAGCTGCCCATTGCTCAAAAACCTTATTACCCCATTTATCCGGCAATGAATCAGCTATAAACGGAGGCAGACCTTGAAACATTTTTTCTTTATTACCTAAAATTGGAAAACCTTTTGCAACGCCACCCTTAATAGAAGCCGTCAAAGGAGCAATGTCCATTCCTTTCTTAATAAAGGATGAATTGTAACTGAAAACAGCTCTACGATTTTGTTCATCCCAATAGAGCTGTCCCACTTCTTCTCCATTCAGCAATACGCTGACAATATTATTTTCCATGTCGGATCCGTTTAGGTTTGTTCTTGATGACTTGCTGGAGAACGTATGGTGACATTGGAATTTCCGGAAGAAGTTGCTGTATCTGATCCAGACAGTCTATCGCCCGAAGTAATCCCAAAAAGCTACTCATAGTGATGTTGTACATCTTGCCGTTTTCAAACTGGCGCAACGTCACTACACTCATTCCCGCCTTGTCTGCCGCTTCCTGCTGAGTCAACCTACAAGAGAGACGATACTCCTTAAATCGTTTGCCAAGCTGTATCACAATCTCAGCATTCGACAAAGCTCTTATGTCATTCAGTTCGTCCATGTCACAAAGGTAAAAATATTTATTGTTATATCCAAATATTAGGTATAAGTATAAATATATTTATGGCCATATACTGACCTTTATTCATGAAATCCTTAAATCTTGCTATAGAAAGTGCTTTCTGCCTGATCTAATAGCAAGAACTATTTTCATGCAGACTAAATACCTTCTTATGTAAAGCATTATACTTCTTAGCGTAAAGCATTGCACTTTTTAGGCAAAAGGTAATGAGTATTTAATCGTCCATCTGCTGATGGATGATCGTCCACCTGGCGTTGGATAATTGTATTCTTTGTGATGGACGATCGTATTCTTGCAGGTGGACGATTATCCATCTGCAAGAATACATCTATCCACAATGAATAAAATACTTAATTAGTCGATACCTTTAAGTTAAAACCCCGGCAACAACGAACTAAAGACTCGTTAGCAATGAAGCAAAGACTCACTAGTTTTGCATTAAAAAGCATATAAGCGAGGGAATGAATATGACATTTTTACCATATTCCTGCCAATATTTCATCATTCGGGCTTTGGCATAAGATTTGAAGTATACCTAGTGCTTTCGGATTAGAGATAAGACGAGAGCAAAAATGAATTGAATGTTTAACTAAAATAATTGGAGGACTGTATTATGACACCGATGAGAAGAAATCAAAATTGGTTACCGTTTGTTTTCAATGATTTGTTTGACAATGATTGGATGATGAAAGCTAATTCTACAGCTCCAGCTATTAACGTAATAGAATCCGATAAAGAATATCACGTCGAAGTGGCTGCCCCTGGAATGACGAAGAACGACTTCAACATCCGCATCGATGAAGACGACAATCTGGTTGTCTCCATGGAAAAGAAGGATGAACACAACGACAATAGGAAGAACGGACGTTATCTGCGTCGCGAATTCTCGTACAGCAAGTTCCAACAGACAATGGTTCTGCCGGACAATGTCGAAAAAGACAAGATCGAAGCCAAAGTTGAAAATGGCGTATTGAACATCAGTATTCCAAAGAAGACTGAGGAAGAGGTAAAGAAAGCGGCTAAAGTAATTGAAATAAGGTAACCAATCAGGTTATAAAAGCAAAAAGGTTTGCACTGCGGAAACGCGATGCAAGCCTTTTTTTTGTCTGTATAACAACAATAATGAATCAAGAAAGCTGAGATATCGGATCTGTCTTGACTTCATCCGCAGGCTTGCCTTCGATAGGCAGCGTAAAGGAGAACGTCGACCCCTTACCGACTTCCGAGGTGGCAGAGATCTGTCCTCCCATTTGTGAAACCAGTCCTTTACAAATGGCCAATCCGAGACCAACACCTTGCTTCCGTCCGTCCAACTGCACGAAACGGGCAAAGATATGTTCAAGCTCTGAAGCCGGAATACCGCAACCCGTATCGGATACATAAAAACGAATCATCGTATCCTCTTTAGTGTAACCCACATGGATCGAGCCTTCGGATGTATTCTTTGCCGCATTCGTCAGCAGATTAATCAGAATCTGCGAGAGGCGTGTCCTATCGACCAGTATGCAAAGATCTTCTCCCCCATCATTTACCAGCGAAACGTCCTCACTGACACGAATCTTTACCGTACTGCATGCTTCGTTCACCAGCGACAACAGCGGCGTTGTCTCATAAAAGAACTTCATCATATGGACCTCAATCTTCGAAATGTCGAGCACATCGTTTATCAAATTCAACAGCAGTTCATTATTGGTCTTTATCAGATTAATGTATGTATCGCGCATTCGGGGATCACTTTCATCACTCAACAGGTCAGAGAATCCGACGATAGCATTCAGCGGCGTACGAATCTCGTGCGTCATGTTTGCCAGAAATGCCGATTTCATTTTGTCTGCTGTTTCTGCCTTTTCCTTGGCATTGATCAGCGACTGCTCGTATTCCACATGTTTCTGACTGTCAATAATAGAACCCACAATAAGAACAGGTTTGCCATCAGCATCACGTTCAAGCGCCTTTCCTAAAACATCATAACTATGATAATCGCCTTCATCGGTCTTCAAGCGGAAATTCATCGTACATTCGTCCAGACCTTTGGTACGAATCGTATTGAACAACAAAAAGAAATCCTGAGCATCTTCAGGATGGGATACCTTTGCCAATGCCAAACAAATATACTGGTTGCGTTCGAGCAGTTTATTGATCTTCCCATAGAACTGGAAGCAATGATTACAATTGATTTTGTTGCAAGCCGCACATTTTCTGAAATCGAAAGAATAAAGAACAACGTTCGAATTGTGGAGCGCCAGTTCCACCATCTTCCGACTCTGATTCAATTGCTTGGAGAGTATTTGATTTTCCTGCTCCTTTTGTTTTAACTTTGTCACATTCTTAACATGAAGCACCGCAAAGCGGCCACGCATAGGGACGAAACGAAGATCAAAATAAACCACTGGAAAGAGATGTCCGGGAATAGAAAGATCTATATCGACTACCTCTTGTGTATCAAAAGCCCTCTTTGCAGCCTCAAGAATTTTTTTCTTTGCATAATCAGGATAGCAAAAGCCCGGAAGCTCATCAATATTTTTATTCAATGCTTCAGGGGTAATACAAGTTTCTGAAGCATAAGCAATGATTCTGACGACCTTTAAATCTCTATTCAAAAGCAGAATAGTATCAGAAGAGCCTTCGAATGCTTTGGAAGAAATGGATTCTTCATCCAAAGAGTCAGGATCATGATCGGTAAGGTTCAAAATATAACCTACCAACTGATTGTCGGGACCTTTCACCGGAATTATCGAGTAATTAACCGGAAGTTTACCCGAAACCACATTTCCGTGTAACAAGTGTTCTCTCTGCAATAGAGAGATAAAAGGAGATTCGAAGATCCTTTGAAGCACAAAATCATTAACATCAGATACATGAAAGGCTTCGAGCATGGCTTGATTCACTCTCAACAAATATCCCTTTTCATCATATAACGCTCCACCTTTCGAACTGTTCGAAAAAAAACTGAACATTAATAATTGCATCGATTCAATCTCTTGATTCAGTATCATAGCTTTCTAATTTATACATTCCCAATAATACTATAAATAAAACCGAACATGGCTATTCAACAAGTACGGCGTCCATTCACAAAGGTAATACAATCTATTAATATGACAATTATTTTGGTCTAAATTTACAAAAACTCTATATTTGCGTACGGATAACAATTAATGATACATACAAATGAAAACTAAATTTTATCTCACACTAATAAGCCTTATCCTTTGTGTGCCGGCTTTTGCACAAACGGAATTCAGTAAGTACTTCGAAAACAAGACGCTGCGTATTGATTTTGCCTTGAGCGGGAACATCAATACACAATCGGCAGCCATTATACAGTTGCGCGAAGAACCTGTTTGGGGCGGTCCCATAAAGAACCTCATCGACAAATTCAATTACGGAGGTTATTATATTAATATCTACGATAAGGCCAGCAACAAACTCATCTACTCGCGAGGCTTCAATACGCTGTTTGAAGAATGGCGCACAACCGAAGAGGCCAAAACAGAAACCCAGTCGTGGACCAACAGTGCCGTCACACCTTTTCCCAAGTCGAAAGTCGTTATTGAACTGACCGCACGCGACAAGAAAGACATGCAGTTTCACTCGCTGCTGAAAATGGACGTCGACCCGACCAGTATCTTCATCGATCGTGGAAAACTGAAAGAGAACAAGGTTTACCAGATACAGAACAACGGCAATTCCAATGAGAAAGTGGACTTAGTATTCATTGCCGAAGGATATACAGCCGATCAGCAGGAGAAATTTGTTGCAGATGCCAAAAGATTCACCGAGGCTTTGTTTGCTACGCCTCCATACACTTCTCACCGCAACGATTTCAATGTATGGGCAGTTGAACTGGTATCTCAGGAATCGGGAACGGATGTTTCGGGTAAGGGGATATTCAAGAATACGGCACTTAACACGGGATATTACACCTTCGGCCTGGATCGTTATCTGACTACCCGCGACATGAAGTCGATCCGCGATGCCGTATGGAACGTTCCTTGCGATGCTATCTTTCTGCTGATCAATGCCAGCACTTACGGAGGAGGCGGAATGTATAACTTCTATGCTGGCGGAACAGCCGACAACGAACGGACACCGATGGTTTTCACACACGAGTTTGGACATAGCTTCGCAGGTCTGGCAGATGAATACTTTTCTTCAACGGTTGCCTATCAGGATTTCTATAATCTGAAATATGAACCTTGGGAACCGAACATCACAACACTGGTGGATTTCAACAGCAAATGGAAGAAAATGCTGCCGAAAGGAACGCCTGTTCCAACCCCACTGACTGATCCTTATAAGGACAAACTGGGCGTGTTCGAAGGTGGAGGATATTATGCCAAAGGTATTTATCGCCCGATGGATCATTGCATGATGCGTGATTATGCTCCGTTCTGTCCAGTCTGCAGCAACGCTATCGTTAAGATGATTAATTTCCTGTCCGACAAATAAGACAGAGAAGAGGCATCGATGTAACATAGAAACTATATATGGGCATTTGCAAGGCGTTTCAGTTTTTATTTGTACCTTTGCATCCCAAAATAACAATCCTGATAAAATCTATTCAATATGGCAATTTACTTAGACGATGTATCAAGGACTTTCGGCGAATATCTGCTCATTCCGGGGTTAACCACGAAGCAGTGTCTTCCATCGAACGTCTCACTGAAAACGCCGCTTGTCAAATATAAGACAGGCGAGAAACCGGCTATCGAACTGAACATTCCGTTCGTTTCGGCAATCATGCAATCGGTATCCGGTCCTGAACTTGCTATTGAGTTGGCACGCAATGGCGGCTTATCGTTCATCTTCGGATCTCAACCTATCGCAAGTCAGGCGGAGATGGTGAAGAAAGTAAAGAAGTTCAAGGCGGGTTTCGTCATCAGCGATTCAAACCTCACACCTGAACATACACTGGCCGATGTTCTTAAACTGGTAGAAGAAACCGGTCACTCAACCATCGGCGTCACTGACGACGGAACACCTAACGGCAAACTGGTGGGACTAGTAACAGGCCGCGACTATCGTCAGGAAAAGGATCCATACGACATGAAAGTAAAGGAATTCATGACGCCGTTCTCGAAACTGATCGTCGGCTATCTGGGTGTAACCCTGAGCGATGCCAACCAAATCATCTGGGAACACAAGCTGAATGCACTGCCAATCATCGATAAAGAACAACGCCTGCAGTACTTCGTATTCCGCAAGGATTACGATAGTCATCGCGATAATCCGCTGGAACTTTCCGGTGAAGACAAAAAGCTTCTGGTGGGTGCCGGTATCAACACGCGCGACTATAAGGAACGTGTTCCTGCACTGGTTGAAGCAGGTGTTGATGTACTTTGCATCGACTCTTCTGATGGTTATTCGGAATGGCAGCAGGACACATTGCACTGGATCAAAGGACAATATGGAAATAAAGTGTGCGTAGGCGCCGGGAATGTTGTCGATAAAGAAGGATTCAATTATCTGGTAGATGCCGGAGCCGACTTTATCAAAGTAGGTATTGGAGGCGGTTCAATATGCATCACTCGCGAACAGAAAGGTATCGGACGCGGACAAGCTACCGCACTTATTGATGTAGCCGGAGCACGTGACGAATATTATAAACGCCACGGCGTATATGTTCCAATCTGTAGCGATGGAGGCCTGGTTCACGACTATCACATGGTTCTTGCATTGGCTATGGGCGCCGATTTCCTTATGATGGGACGCTATTTTGCCCGCTTCGACGAATCGCCTACGAAGAGACTGACCATTGGCAACCGCTTCGTAAAAGAATATTGGGGCGAAGGTTCAAACCGCGCAAAGAACTGGCAACGCTACGACATGGGCGGAAAAGAAGCGCTGAAGTTTGAAGAAGGAGTGGACAGTTATGTGCCTTACGCCGGAAAGATGAAAGACAATCTGGATGTGACTCTGGGCAAGATCGTTGCCACAATGTGCAGCTGTGGCGCCATCAACATTCCGGAATTGCAGCAGAATGCCAAGATCACCCTGGTTTCGTCAACCAGTATTGTGGAAGGCGGTGCGCATGATGTGATTCTGAAAGATCAGAACTGATGAACAAATAAAGATTTATTCACCAACACAAATAATAGATTATGGCAATCGTTGAATTAACAAAAACAGAGTTTATCGAGAAAGTAGGCAACTTCGAAACGGAAGATTGGAAATATATCGGCGACAAACCTTGTATCGTGGACTTTGCAGCTCCATGGTGCGGATATTGCAAACGCCTCGAACCGATCCTCGTGGAATTTGCCCAAACGTATGACGGGCAACTTTACATCTACAAAGTAAATGTAGATAATGAAGAAGATCTTGAAAAGGCTTTCAACATTCGTACTATCCCGACACTCCTGCTCTGCCGCATGGATGGAACACGTGATATGATGCTCGGGACCATGGGCAAAGCCGAACTGAAAAAGATTATCGACGAAAAAGTACTATAATCTTATTTCCTTTTTATTGCCGGCAACAAGTGAGAGATGCTTAAGTGTCACTGATTTGTTTCCGGCAATTATTTTATCCAGACGCAACGAACCTTCCAAAACTTCCAAAGTAATAGAATCGTTGCCGACGGTGATGGTGCCCCAAGCATAACCATTGCTCCAGAAATAGTTCCCCGGATGTGAAGTGATGTGCATACTGTGATCGATGCCCGAATATTGGAAATCGCTCAACGCAATCACCGAAGCCCAGCTTGCCATAGAACGTGCGTAATGATGACCACACTCCGGTTCACTGAAAGGATTGCGCTTCGCTCCATCAAAACGATCGCGGATTGAACGGATGCAAGTCAGCGCATCAGAATCCATTCCTTCGTACATCATACCGACAGCCGCACAATATTCGAAACCGGTCATCGACTCTGCAAAATAAGGAAACGGAACTTTCAGACGACCATGAGGCCATGATGCCATCAGCAATCCAGACTCATTACCTATCACAAAAGAACGCATGTTGTTGAACAGATGGCTGAAGTCTTTCATGTAATTATATTTCATCACGCTTTGCAAAGTTGTACGGATATGTGTCACATCACCCAAATATCCCAATCCGCAAAGATGAGCCATATATTGTCCAACCAGTTGATCGACCAGACAACCTCGCCCAAGCTGGAAGTCGGGAATTTGAACATTGGGATCGTTCATGTCCAGATACTGGAATGTCTTCGGATCGGTTATCTTCTGTTCATAATATTCGCCGTTGAACAAGTTTGCATCCATCCAATGGCTTCCCTTGTCAAAAAGAAGATCACATTTTTTTGCGAAAGCTTTGTCGCCCATAGCCGTTGCCATCTTCGACGCCGCTTTAAGCGCGCCCATATACCAGAAACCCATCTGAGGATTCGGACCGTAGTAGCTAACATCCATGGTGTTATGTTGTCCGCCTTCCATCACGCCGTCCTGATTGCCGTCCCAACCTTTGTCGATCCAAGCATATGAAAGAACTTTCTTTATCTGTTGCCAGTTGTTCTTCAAGAAGGCATTGTCACCCGAAAGCTGCCATTCGCGATAAGCTTTCATGACGCATCCCATCTGTCCATCAGCAGCTGTCTGCCCTTCGACAGCTGTCGAATTATCATTAGCAGCTTCTGAAAGAGGCAGAGCTGTGCGGAAATTCATCAGTCCGTTAACATTGGTTGCATAGTTCAATTCAACATCGCGCATTGTCCGGGCAAGTTCGCCGAAAAGGAAAGGTGTAGCAACTTCATAATTCCAGACATGCGTACACGAGCCCATACAAGATCCAAAGCGATCCATCACGCCTTCCCAACCCATCATATGTCCGTCGGGCAAGCGAAATACGGTCTGCGAACGCAAAGTGGCAAGATTGAACAAAGCTGCCTCCTTCACTACATCCGGATAAGATGACTGCAAGAAAGCATTGACAAACAATAAGGTTTGTTTTTCTAACTGAGGAATGCGCGGAACAATCATTTCGGCAGCTTTCCATGCATCGTTATATTTCTGACTGTAATAGTTTCCGACTACGGTTTTCGACCACGCTTTGCGGTTCGGAAAGTTCCAGGTCAGAAAAAAAGTAAAGGTGGTAGTTCCCTTAGGTGCTATCGTCTTTTTAACAGCGAGCGACGCCATCGGGTCATTATCAACCTGAACGCTGTGCTCCGTCAGTAAGCCATCGGCACTGAAGTCATCCCAGAAATCGAGGATGGAATTATTCCAATCATCCGAGCGGGAAGAAGTACGATAAGTGACGCCTTCGGCAGCTTGTGTTGTCAGAGCCATTGTTCCGTAAGCTGGATCGTTGCGGTCGACACTGTCAGAATAGAAATAGATACCATGTAAACCTGCTTCTTCCTTATAAAGGTTGTGGTTATGATTGGCTCCGGTAGGAATATAATCGCCATTCCAATTGATAAAATATTTGCTTCCGTCTTTTCCTATAAAGTTGCGGATTGAACCACAAATTGCTACATCGAGCGGTTGATCGGTCGTATTGGTTACTTCATACGTAAGCACAGCCACAGGCAATCCGCTGTCGTCGGAATTACCTGGAATCAACGGATTGAAACCTTTCACCGTAACCCGCACCGGCAACTGTGAGTCCGACAAATGCACTTGTCCGAAAGGATAAGCCGCATCAAAAGAAGCCTCTGCAAATCGGGGCATACCATGATTGTTCACCGGACGTCCTTCATAATGCAGATATTCCTGCGTGTACAAAGGACCGGCAAGCAAAGTAGTGGTTGCTGCACCTTGTTGCGGTTTGGTATAAATAGCAAAGAACGGAGCATTGTTGCCGGTCGTCACCGTACTGTATTTCTTGCCGGGAACATTCATGATTTCCCAATCACGCAGTTCGCCACGACCACCGAGCGAAACTGTACCTGTACCAATACCTCCTAAAGGCAATGCGATCTGATAAAGATGCTGCGCATCATAGTGTTTGAGAACGGGCCAAACGGATGGCGTCCACTCCTGTGCAGACACGGTAGCTGATAATAACACAGCAGCTAGAGAAAAAATGACTTTATACATTATTTAATCGATTATTGACGAACTGTTATATGGAAACAACCCTGTTTACGTTCATGCTTTACATAGCAGCGATTGGCATTTTTCATGTCTCGCAAAACCATAGCCAGAACCATCTTCAGATGGTCGTTATCTATATTCAATGTATCTTTTTCATCGATCTTAGTGTAATGCGCCCACGAAACATCGAACGTGGTTCCGTAGCTATGAGCGGAATTATCCGAAGAATTACCATTTTTCTTTTTCAAATCCATCACGTCGTCAATAGTCCGCGTCACACTGGTAACCTGAATCTTATATAATGACGCATTCAGATTCGTGAGCGTATCCTGAAACGCATGACCGATATCTTCCAAGAGTTTGGCAGCCGGAGGAATCAAGTAAGGAAAAGAATGTTTCAGATCTTTCAAGTCGATATATTCATCCGTCTTTATTTCTGTCATCTTTTTTTTCAGTGCTTCAGCTTCTTCACGAGTTGAAGCCGGCTGAATGCCGATCCGCTGCGCTTCCGCCAGATGCAGATCATTCAAATCTTGAAAATCACGGTTATAACTTCCATTATACCAGATACGTTTTAACTCTCCTCTGTCCTTTTTACAGGATGAGAATGAAATAGCCATTGCCAAAATAGCAAGCCATATAATACCTAATGTTGTATTCTTCATTTTTGATACGGATTTACCGGACAAAAGTAAAAAAATTCTTATTGCATTACAAAACAAATGAAAAGAAAGATGAACAGCTGGCACTATGTAAGGAAAAAGGACTGCTTAAGATTGGATGCAAAGAAAATTATATTTAACTTTGCAACTGTTTGTGCTAACAAGACATACAAAGGAAACATGAAACATTTAATCATTATAGCCGGCCTGCTGTTAAGTTTACCAATCTTTGCGCAGACCAAAGTCGAGAAGAAAACAGCCGTTAAGGCAAATGACTTCGGCATTACCTATACGCTGCCGAAAACATCACTTATTATCAATGTAGAAGTTGTCAAGACTACCTGCAAAGCAGGCCCTTACTACAAATATGCCGAGAAGTATTTAGGTGTTAAAGATGCCATCACAAACAGTAAGGTGTCTTATGAACTGGGAAAAGTGACCGTTGAGAACAAAGGTATACCGGACAAAGACAACACGTATGTTGTAAGCTTCAAACCAGGTACGGTAGCGCCTTACGCCTACCTCACCGAAGACGGTCTGCTTTGTTCCATCAATGCAGAATATACGCCGGCACCGGTGCCTGCCGAAAATGCTTCAAAATCTTCTGCGGCTAAAGTCAACGATCCTTCAGTCTTATCAGAAGAGATGCTGATGGCAGGTTCTGAAGCCAAGCAAGCCGAAGTAGCTGCAAAACAGATCTATCATATTCGCGAAAGCCGTCTCAATATTGTAACCGGCGATGCCGATAATCTTCCACCCGATGGCGAAGCAATGAAAGTGGTCATCCAGCAGTTGGACAATCAGGAAAAAGGGCTGACCAACCTGTTTGTAGGTGTCACAACTAAAGACACAACCGAATATGAAGTAACGGTCGTTCCTCACGATGACATGAACAAAGAGATTCTGTTCCGTTTTTCCAGTCAACTAGGTGTTGTCAATGCCGACGATTTGGGAGGTGCTCCGGTATATATGGATCTGAAGGCAACCGAACGCGCTCCACAACTGGATCCGAAGGAAGCCGAGAAGAAAGAGAAATCGCTCAAAGGTGTCATTTATAATGTTCCCGGCAAAGCGACCATTGATATCAGTCTAAACAAGAAATCGCTCTATAAGGGAGAAGCACAGATCACACAGTTCGGAAGTCACGAAGGACTGGCACCGGTAATGTTTGAAGACAAAAAAGCACCGGTCAAAGTACTGTTCTATCCGGAGACAGGAGCAATCAAGCAGATTATCCAATAAATTGAATTATTAACCATAAAATTAGATTCCATGTTTGAAGGA